>NZ_KI911558.1:0-2453 GCF_000515235.1 Synechococcus sp. CC9616
CTCGATGAACCTACTTTCGTCAAAGGTGAAGCTCCCGGCAATCAGCTGTCGTGCTCATTGCCATGGGGAGCGAATTCAACGATTGTGAGAATGGCTTGCCTGCTTTATGAGCATGTGGACTCCTGCCGTTCCAGCTGGATGCAGGATGATGAAATCAAAGCCTTGATAGAGTTCTGACTTGGTCAGAGAGGACATCGAAAGATGTTGAGCACTTTGCCTTCATCGGTTCTGATCTCACCGGTTTTGATGCAGCCTGCTTCTGAAGGCGGAACCCGTAAGCCGATGTGAGTTGTGTAGCTTTCGGAGCCCTCCGCCCCCGTGGCCAGCACAACGATGAAAGCTGCCATAGAGAGCAGAGCAGCCAGAAGCACTCGGATCATTACAGGAGTTGGGCGGTTCATTCTGGAGATGAAATCCGGTTGTTGTTATCGGCTTGATCACCCGGATAACAAATCAGCCCACATCGGAAAATGGTTGATCTAACATTAGGCGTCATACACAAAGATCTCAATTTCGAATTACCTGCCTATTTCAAGCATGGTTATTTGACGCTAAAGCTGAACATGAACGTCTTTTGTATCTGCACGATTTTTTGTAAACGCAACAGATAGAAAATTTGTTTTTAAATCCGAAGGACACGGCCTGTTTGTTGATTCACGAGACAAAAAGGAGTGTGCTTGCATCTCATCTACTAAGGGTTAGCCTTAGAAGACCTGATATTTGTTCGAATCTTAGACAAATCCCCAATCGCTTCTGAGGAGTTTTCGGTGATGAAGTGAATTATCTGTAAAAGACAGACGAAACAAGAGAGTCGCAGCGCGTCTCCCCTGTTTCGCTAGCCGTTGAGCTCACTCTTCGATTTCTTCCGCTCCACCTTCGGGAATCAGACGAATTGCTTTCTTGCCAAGCTTGATTTCAAAATTGTCGCCAGGCTTTAGATCAAGCATCGCTGTATAAGCCTTTCCAATCAGCAGGTTTCCGTTGCCTTGCACAGTGGCAACGTAGCTGAGTTTTCTGCCACCTTTGCCAACGCCAGCCTTGCCATCTGCAGCCAAAGTGACTCCCTTGGCTTCCAGGAGAGCTTCATAGAAGGCGGTGAAATTAAGTCGCTCTCCGCCGTCCTTCTTGGTGGAAACGTAGCCGCATGCTCTTACCAGGTCAGACTTGGAGACATCGCCTAGGTCTTTGACTTTTGAAAGAAGATCAGATCCTGTGAGCATTGACTTTGTTGAGACCAATCGATGGTCTCGTAACTCTGGCATACGTCAACTGCTGGCTGCGGATATTGATGTCGAGGCGATCATGACATCAGCAATACAAATTCGATGATAATAAAAGATGAGAAGGATGATGTGGCCAAAAGCCAAAGGCGGATATTTCGGGTCTTGTTAAAGGCCGCTTCTGCTAACGGGCAAGCCTGTCGGAGTGCAACGACTTGCTTTTAATGCTGATGAAACCTTTTGGAGGCTGTATTTGAGTCAAGAGCGCAAAAGGTGCCACCAGGGAGAAGTTTTTGTCGTTACGTCAGCCAAGAAAAAAAGCTTTGAGCTTGTAGACCCCTCACCGATGCCTGCAATGTCAAGACCTTACGGCTCACGACTCAGATCGATTCAAAGTATCCAAAAAAAAGGACGGGGTCCCATCCCCGCCCTTGAACCTGTCTTCTTCTCGCTCACGAGTGACGCTCAAAAGAGAGAAGCTGCAGCCCCCTCAGGCTGCTTTACATAATGTAACAGAGAGGACTGGCGGATGTTGTTTGCTCGCCATTCCCTAGTCAATGATTGGGTTTTGGGGGTCTCCGGTCTGATTCTGGGGGCTCAAGCAGCCCTTTGATCGGTGTGCCCTTGATTCTTCTTCGGGTCCACGGTTGTTCTGCATGCCGTCCATTGGTTGCAGGGCTGATGTTCCATTGACTTCTGCCGGATCTGGAGTGATGACCTCTGAGCCATCGGATGCCTTTGGGGGCGCAGGGATGGCTCAGTGAGATATGTACCGTCGCCAAGCTGTTCGCGGAATGACTGCCGAAGTTGTGAAGAGAGGCCGGGGAGTTGAGTCTGTAA
Source organism: Synechococcus sp. CC9616 (assembly GCF_000515235.1). Taxonomy (NCBI): domain Bacteria; kingdom Bacillati; phylum Cyanobacteriota; class Cyanophyceae; order Synechococcales; family Synechococcaceae; genus Synechococcus; species Synechococcus sp. CC9616. The sequence continues at coordinate 2,061 of NZ_KI911558.1, forward strand.
CGTCGCTAGCGACTTCTGAGTGATCATGCATGACCCTGCTTTTGGTTGCTGCAGGTTTCCTCGGCTTTTTATGGCTGACTCAAATGCTCGTGAGGAAAAATATGGAGGATGGAAGCAATCGCTGAATGAGTTGTTGAGGGCAGTTGCCGTCCAGCAAGCAGTACAGGTGCCCATGGACGATGAGGGTCAATTCGCAAGCCGAACCCAAGGATCTTTGATTTGTGCTGATCGGTAGCCATATTGTTTTTGTGAGGAAAAGCGCCTCACGGGGTGGAAACAAGGCCACACTCCCTAGAAGCGTTTTTGGAACCCCTGCCTTTGGCGGGGGTTTCTTTTTGTCTGTGGTCCAGGATTGAGGGGGTGTGTGATTCCGGTTTTGGCGCCACCCCCAAA
>NZ_KI911558.1:2553-138487 GCF_000515235.1 Synechococcus sp. CC9616
GATCTCGATGAACCTACTTTCGTCAAAGGTGAAGCTCCCGGCAATCAGCTGTCGTGCTCATTGCCATGGGGAGCGAATTCAACGATTGTGAGAATGGCGTGCCCGCTCCTGTAAGAACGTTCAGACCAAGAAGTTCTTGCTCAAATTGCTTTGTACGCCCGCCCTTGCTAAGAATGGTTCTCATCCTTGGCATTTGCGATGTCTGGCGGGCACGACCACGACCACGACCACGACCATGGTCATGATCATCACGGGCATGAGCACGGCGAAGAGCTTCTGGAGTTATCTCCAAAAAAACCCGTCAAGAAGAAAGCCCTGGATGCCGATGCCCTACTAATTCATGTAGATGGTCTTGAAGAGGGTACCTTCGCGATTGCCTCCAGTAAGAAGGAACTCAAGAAGCTGATGAAGTCCGACGCGGATGTTGTGTACGACGAGAAGAAAGGGAAGCTTTATCTGAATGACAATGGTGATTTGAAAGGCTGGGGTGGGAAGAAGGTTGGTGGTTTGCTAGCCACGTTCAAGAGCAAACCTGAGTTAGGTGCGGACCAATTCGAGGGATTGGAATCCTTCTCAGCCGATTCGCTGACTGGCGACCACGACCACGACCATGACGGTGGTGATAAGACATCGATGCAAACGATGTTTTCAAGTAAGTCGGCGGCGAAGGCGGCAGCAAAGGATTTTGGTTGCAAGGGTGCCCATAAACATGGAGACTCCTGGATGGTTTGTAATGACATGGCGGACATGACGATTCCAGCGGGAAATGACACTGAAGATGATCACTCTGGCCATGATCATTCCGGTCATGATCACTCTGGCCATGACCACGCCTCACATCGCATTGTTTAGGTTCGTTAATAGTAACGAGTTACTCCATTGTGTTGGATATTTCTATAGACAGTGTCTATAGAAATATCCCTTCAGTGATGGCAGGTTTTTTATGTTCCGTGCTCAATAGGGCATTGGATGGGAATGTTTAAGCTCATCACGTTCATCCCTGCTAGGTGGATGTCGGTCATGAACTATGACGATCTCCATGCTCGTGTTTCTAAGCGGCGCTTCAGTTGGGAGAACCTAAAGCCGCAAAGTCAGCTCCTCAAATTCCAGAAAACGCACAATAAAACTCTTGCCTACTGAGTAATGTTGCAGGATGTGGTTGATTCGACATGCTGAAGGCCTTGCATGCGTCAGATGGCTTCCTCTAAGGGATGGACTGAATTCTTCTTGCAGGGATCATCCTGGTTCCACGGCAAGACTCCCTTTAGAAGTTTTTTAGGGCCTTATCCAGGAGCGCTGATTTCTTTAAAATTGTTAGTTTGGCTTGCTCTCTACCCATCCGTGATGTCGCTCAGCTTGATCAGCGTTGACACACTTGGTTAATTGCTATTGGTCCTTAATATGTTAATTAGTACTGCAATCACTGTGGCTCTCGCCGGATGTCTACTTGTTCCGCTGTTGGCGAAGGCTTGCAAGAAATGGCTTCAAACACAATCGTACCGCTTCAATATGGCAGTGGGAGGCTCTATATTGGGCATACTTAAGGTTTCTGTGCCGTATTCAGTTCACCCAATCTCGTGAATTAATTGTCTCATTCCGCACTATAAATGCCAATGCTCAGAGCGCTTAACTGGCGATATATTTTCAATAAGGCTTGCATTTGTGATCAATAGTCTCCAGCAAGGTCGCTTGTAAGCTTGTTGCTCTTAACTCCCGATCAATAGCAATACAGGTTCACTCGGAACCGGCTATGGAGGAATGGAGCTTCATTAACGGTCGCGAGCTGGAGTGCGTTCACTTCTCAGGGCTTGAAGGCTTTAGTCTCCTGCCCGGTTGAAGGCGAGGGGTTGGACTCCTGAGGCTGATTCATCACAGCCACGCAAAGGCAGCCGAGCGGTTAACGTTCTGTAACATTATTGAATGGCTGGTGATGTCCACCTTTTTTCCCATTGCTTATGCCTTTGTCTTTGCCTGTCTTCTTGTTCAGATTTTTCAGTCAATGCGAAATTCTGCTAATCCAGGCCTGGCAGCCAGGAAGGACAGAACTGGCTTGAGAACTATTCATCCGGAATTATTGGACGAGAACGGCAACGTCACTGACGAAGAGCTTTGGTCAGTTAGGTTCGCTGATCCTAAAGAAGGCAAGTGGGCGCCAGAAGCTGGTTAGAAAGCTGGCTCTCGTTGAAAGTCCAGGGCGCTTAACCACTTAGAGAACTAGGTGTTTCAGTCAGGGATGGGTCAAGTCAGTTCAATAGCAGCTCTTCGACTGCTCGTTTACCAAAGTTCTGCTCGCCTCCAGAGAGCAAACACTTGAAGTTTCCAGGGTTTTGGCTCTCAGTGGCATAGCGATTTCATTCAAAAGGGATAGGGCAATGTACGTTTCGAAGATCATGGTCCAGACGCGAATGTCTGAAATGCTTGCTGCAATTTTGGGGTTTACGGAATCCTGGTTGTCACATGAGTTTGATGCTTGATCACGTTTGCCTCATTGATCCGTGACCAGATCTGTGGATTCATGGAACGCAGTGTTGTGGGCACTCTGGTTCGGATCATTGTTCAGGCCAAGGGTCATTGAATCGCTCCATTCCAGACAAACCACGGTGGCTGAAAAGATCATCAAGCTTATTACAGCGGTTGATATTGACCAACGCCTCTTTGGCTTCCTGAAAATTGTGCGCATAACCAATGTGAGCAACTATTTTAATGTTGCGTTGATAAAACCTTCAGAACCTCAACGCAGCAGGTGAAACGGCTGAGAATTGTCTTCGGGAGATCAATTTTGAGCCCACCTTCCAACAGGAACAGGGAGATATGGCTGCCTTTAGGCATGGGTCAGCCATCTCCTCGGACGATGCGACTCAGGTCCTGTTCTGCAAGTCTCAAATCGAGGTCGCTGATCACCAGTTCCGGTTTCTCGTCGACGGAGACGATCCAGCCCTTGATGAAATCCCCGTCGATAAAGCTGTGCCCACCCCATTGAAACGAGATCTCTGAGCTTGATGCCCCCTCAAGAATGATCCGGTCGATCGGATCGATCCCCATCACCCGATCCAGACCACGATCGTGGAAATGGCCTTCTCGTTGAATGCGGATCAGGTCCCTTGAGCCGTCCCTACAGCCCAGAAAGCTGTTGTTACCCAGTCCGCCGACCAGCGTGTCTTTCCCTGGGCCGCCGTCCAGGATATCGATGCCGTCGCCCCCGTTGAGAACATCATCTCCTGGTCCTCCGCGCAGCACGTCGTCACCGCCGAATGCGGCCAGGTGGTCGTCACCCGCGCCGCCGTGGACGAATTCGTGGACAGCTCGCTTGCGCTGTCGGCCTTTTGCGGTCTTGATCACATCAGAGCCATCGCTTCCTTGGAGTTGTCGCTGGGCACGCGCATGTTGGCGATTCCCCCCTTCTGAAACGCTGATGTTCTCAGCAAGGTTTTTGTAGCGGGGCTCCCACGTTTTCGGTTTGAACTTGCCTCCCCAAAGCCTGACGAGTGCATGCTGGTCCAGGTCGGTGTACCAGCTTGTGTATGTCCATGTGTTGTACGAGTCGCCGTAAGCCATTTTCGTCTCGTCGATCGATGTTTCAAATTCTTTGGCGTAGACATCGTCGTCATCCGCGTCGAAGGGGTGTTCAAGACCAAGAGCATGGCCGATTTCATGAAGCACCACATGCTCCCACCTGCCTTGAAAGATTTCCGGGCTGTTCTGATCCCTCAGCTGTGATTTCACACGCAGGAATGCTGTCGGCAGAAGATTGCTTTTCTCGGGATCACCGCCTGAATTCACGGTGGCCGAGCCTGCATCACTTAGATACCGGTCGAATTGGCCGATAGTGATATTGGCGTTCTCCGACCCCTTGACGAAACGGAAGCCGACTGAAAGCAGACGATCCAGACGCTGGAAGGTTTGAACGATGAACGATGAGCGATAGGACGTCATGGACACGGGACGCCCAAAAGGAGTCTCCTCCGTTCCATCTGAGTCGATAAAGACGTTTAATTTCGCGCGTTTGTTCAGGTGGCCATTGTCCCGATCGAAACCTAGGGAGCGTTCGTAATCGGCATCAATAATGGCTGCTAGTGGTAACCCGGATGCCATGTCCAACCAGTTCGAAGCTACTTAATAATATTCATGTTGCTGATATTATTACACTTCCCCCGGTTCGCTCCATCAAGGGCTTTCACCTGGCTCTAACGAGGTTTTAGTGCCAGACACCTGAGATTTATCGTTAGAAAATTTTATATTATTTAGCAAGTTTCCGGCAGTTGATCTTGATCGATATCCCTGTTTTTGGTGGGTTGGCGATGACATCAAGCGTCTGAACTTCGGTTTCATTCGTGAAGTGAACGCGGGCACGTGTGCTGGAAGGTTGTCGTGGATAGATTCCAGGGGTCTATTCGAAAGGTGGGATAAGGCCGTCGATGCGGTGATGAAGACCAGTGCAATGTGGATGTCGAAGTTCATTGATCAGGCGTGAAGGCCTGAGGCGTTCCCCGTTCTTCTTAGGCAATGAAACTCTCCTCCATTGCTGAGAGGGGAGTTATGGAAATGAATGATCTAGACAATGCTTGCGTCATCAAGATTTTTATATCCTGAGAATCTAGCAACTTCATGCCCGTCATTACCCCAAATATATGTTTTGCCTCCGTCATAATCCCAGTTAAGACCATTAGTGAGGCCCTTAAAATTAAGAGTGTCCTCTGTGATATTAAAGTCTTTGATGCTTGTCCAATAACCCTCTTTAATCACAAAGGTGTCTGAGCCAGATCCGTCCTTAACCAAGTCGACTTGCCTCCGTGAAGTCCAGCATCAATGATGTCGTCTCCCTTTTTACCAGTAATTTTATCTGAACCGCCATATCCTATCCATGTGTCAGGTTGTCATTATCAGCAAGTATCAAGATCAAGGCTGATTAATTTAGAGAGAAAAAATCCCCCAACCGTTAGGTGAGGGGAGAGGATTAAGCAGGTGTCGCTATATCAGAAGACTTACGGCGCTTGCGTTTGGGTGCCTTGATCTCGTCCAAGAGCTTGTTGAGTTCTTCATTCGGAACCTCGAAGGGTTCTTCATCGACTTGAACCTGCGCTTCAACAACAGGTGAGTCAGCGAACACGTAGGCGATGACTGTTATCAGCTCAGTGGGTCTTCCCAAGGGAGCGTCAAGTCAAACTCCTGAAGTAAAGCGTCGGCTTCTTCCTCTTTGTCTTCCATCAGAAGCCAAGCCACCCGCTGCCAAATGAACTGGTCAAGTCGTTGGTCTTTTAGAAGCTTGAAAGCCAGGTCTGGTACCTGCTCAGCATCACTAGAAAATTGAGCAGGCAAGACAGCAACAGCGTCTACTCATTAGTCTTAGCCGTCTCAGTATGAGAGTGGCTGTATCAACGGATAGCGTTGGCAGTTGATAGGTGCTTCTACTGGCGATTGCAGCAGGGTGGTGACGGATGGGTATTAATGACCTAGTAGTGCCACCATTCAGCTTGGCTTTGATCCCTTGTAAGTCAGTCCTGCAGTGGTCTGCAAACTGATTCATAGCCTTCATGAAGGCCTCCTGCTTCTCCCGGTCCTCCTTCTTATCCATCTCCCGTCAAAACCTCACACACTCCCCCGTCCGCAACGACAGGGTTTCTGTATTTGTAGATCAGAGAGGGGAATACTTCAGGCAGTCATGTCTGAACTGTGTCCGCGCGCCCCGCGTTGTCCTGCGCCTTTTGTTTGATGTTTGGAATTGATGGAATGGTCAGATGTTATTTAGACACTTAGTTGCTTTCGGGTGGTTAGATTTTGCATCACTGATTAATAGTTAAGCGCACCGGATCATCAATCGCCATGGCTCCAGAGGTCATGACACTGAGCCGAATCCCTGCGGTGACCTTGTTGTGGCGGGCCGTGGCTTGGAGGATTCCCATGTCATCCGGAAGATTGCCCTGAGCAAGGGTTGTGACAACACAGCGAGGACAGCCCCCGTCAACGTTTAGCTGCAGCCGCTCACCAATTGTGAGTATCCCTCCCACCCATTTTTCCTCGACAAATCCCTGCATGCCTGGAGTCGGTTCAATCAACAGGTTGGGACGGAAGCGCTCTACAGCAAAATCAAGATCCGGTTCTCGCTGCTTCAGGGCTTCAAGGGTTGCCGTGCTGATCGCATGGATCGAGCAGGCATCGAAGAAAGTGCCCTCCGGCATCTCCAGCTCAGTGATCACGTTCTGAAAATCCCGCTCCGGCACATCCGGCCAGTACTGGTCCAAGCTGGCTCCTGGGGGAGCGAAATTCAGAAGACTGATGTCCCGGCCGAATTCCTTCGACAGCAGAGCTATTAATGATGGATCATCACTGCATCGTGTCTGTGGTGGCTCATCCACACCCACAAACGGTCCCGTGACGGCAACCGTGGGCAATGGTTTTCCGGCGACAGGTTCGCAGGTGTATTCAGCGGTGAAATCCAGAAGGTGTTTCCAGAGCTTGGGGTTCTTGGCACTTGCGACGCGCGCTGTCGATCGATCCCAGAGTGCGTATCCGCGGTCTCCCACGACGCCGCTCGGCCCAATGTTCAATCGGCTTGGACTCTCTCCAAGCATCGACTTGATCGGGTAACGCCAGAGACGTTTGACATGTCCAACCAGCTCGCCGTGCATCCGAGCCGATCAGCAACCCTTTTAACTATCAGGTTTATCTCTGCATCCGATGGTCATAGGCGCTACTGACTCGGCGATTTAGTACAGGCGACCTTGGCTAGGTAAATTTGTGGCTGATTAGAGTTCATAGGATGAATTCAAGGATTGTCAGGGAGAAATTGCCGAATACAAAAAACTAACGTAAAATCTAATTATTGTTGTCTGCAAAAATCGCGGTATTTCCAATGAAAACTTAGACGATCTTTAAGTACCTGCGCCGATTGGAGAAAATTGTCAGGGCGACGTCTCATGCCCAGAGATGTTATGTCGACATTGAAGATCAGGCACTATCTGAGAAGTTTTTTGCCATATTGAACGCGCTAACAGCTCGGTCATTCAGGGCCCCAGATTCTCCGAAGTACGGCAATATCGTAAGCAGTGAAAAAACGAGGCGGTCTACCTGGCCGAGGTTTATAAGCCATCACCGTCATCCCTGCGTGTGCAGAAGCATTTGAAAAGGGCTGATTGTCATAAAGACAATCCCCATCTACATCTGAAAAGGGATGTTCAAGGCCAAGGGCATGGCCAAACTCATGCAGAAATAACCATACGGGATCTTCTTGCCCTGTAGCTATTCCTCGACACCCATTCAAGATCATGAAGTATTTGGTCCCTTGAGCGTTCTGAGCAACAGCTCCCTCTTTTTGGTCGTTCTTATCGCAGTATCCAACAATGACTAAGTCAGCATCTTGGGCACGACGAACTTCCCTGAAGTCAAGACTGATCAACCGATCAGTGGCTCTGATCAGCTTTTTGCCTAATTTTTTTTCTTTTTTATAGAAGGGATCCGACTTGATAATTTGCCATTGGGAGCCGGGGATGATTTCTCCCTTTGCATTTCCGAACACCACTTGATAGGAACGTCGTCCCATTTCAAAGTAGTAGCGAATCGTTGTGCGTCCTCCAAGAAACTCCTGGTCAGCAGCATTCCATGGGGCAATAAGAGCCCGAGCTGTGGGTTGGTTGTCGCAGTATTTAGCGCGAGCTGGCAATAGGGCGAGGGCAACCGCAGAGCCCAACAGTCCGACGAAGAGGCGGCGGAACATGGATAAATCGTCACCCACACATGATGCCGAGCTTTGCCTGGATGCGCTTGCTGGCGCTGCTGACCGCCTCTATTTGGGTTGGCCACGCTTCCACGCGCCTGATTTGAGCATCATCTCCCATTCCTCGACGGCGTTGTGGCGAAGCATCCTTCGCCGGGTCTGCGGGATTGGGTAGTCGGGTGGTCGCCAGTTAAACGTCCTCAGGATCACCCACTGGGCATCAGCCGTTGGCGTATCGGGTTTGAACTGAACAACTTTGTGTTGATCGGCGTTCACAAGCCAACCCTCACCCCCCGGACTCACAGGGTGATCGTTTCGATCGGGGCGGAACTGGGGCATCGGTGAAGTCTGGCCAGCCATCTCAGGTCGTGACGTTTGCCCCGAAGACGCTCAGCTCATTTCGATAAACTCAACCAAATTGATCGATGAGATGAGCAATGACGAGAATTTTTATCAATGGCATTGCTCAAAATGCAAAGGAGTTCGAACTCGGCCGTCCCAGGTCATTCAAGAAAAAATATGCGCAACATCTAAAAAAGTTTTCGGCTTCTGCTGACACGTTGGTCATCGATCGATCCGCTTTTGGTCTGGAAGAGGCGGCAACAATCAGCACTGCTCGCAATAAAAAAGCCTATAAAATAGCGCTGAGATCAGATCATTCTTTTGTTTTCTATCGAAAGAAGGGCTGGATTGTTTTTAACGAAAATGGTGATGGTCCTGGTAACGGACAGGGAGGTTTGATTGCGCGACTGCCTCGCAAAACCAATCTGAAAGCGTCTCAGGTGCGGTTCGTGGATGGCCAGTCTGAGGGGGATCCCAGCACCACGACCGATCCTGGGACAAGCACTGATCCATCCGATGCATCGGGTCCAGGCATCGATCTCACCTCCACATTCATATCTGGAGCGGGATCGACGTGGTTTGATCCAGCCAATCAGACCTTGTTTCGCGGTGGGCCTCAGCGACCTCAGCGTTTGGAGAAGTTGGTGTCCGGCTCAATCGACACCGCTCGTGAGGTGGATCGATTTGCGATCTCTGCAGCCGCTGGAAGTGTTGTCTCTCTCTCCGTGGCCGCCGATCCAGGCACCTGGCCGAAACTCAGGCTTGTGGATGCTGACGGGCGGGAACTCGCCAAATCATCCGCTTACAACAAATCGACAGCATCGACATCGGGTTGGCTGAGTGATGGTCGCGATCTGTTCGCTGAGGTTCATGCGCAACAGTCATTCACTGGGTCCTACGACCTCACAGCCATGGTCTGGGAAACGCAGCAGCCGCTGCTGGAGATCCCGGATGCGTTGAACATCCTGCTTGATAACACGAGCCTTAGCTCGGGTGATCGGTACTCATCTCATTATCTGTATGCCGATGATGGCCTGATTTATGTGTCGTTCGGTGATGGAATCACGGCCGAATTGCAGCGTTGGTGGGAAGACGTTCTCGCGTCCACCGATGCAATTATCGAGCCTGAATTTGTTGTGGTTCCACTGCCGCATCCCAAATCGCAGCTGACGCTGAATCAGATCTCGGCGTCGTCTGTGTCTGATGGTGCTGGTCATTATCAATCACCCCCGTACACACACTCCAAGCTGGAGGATGGCAGCTCGTACGACTATCGACGTACAGAGCCCACCGGGGAAATCGTCCTGTCCGAGGGTGTGTACAGCCATGCTTATCGGTTTGCTGATTCGCTGGAAGCGGGATGGAAAAGCACGGCCTTCCATGAACTGGGCCATGCCTTGGGCCTGGAACATCCCCATGAGTTTTCTGATGGTGATGGTGACGATGTGATTGATACCAACGGCACGGTGATGTCATATGTCGATAAGCAAGATGCGGATGGTGACCCAGGCTTCACGACCCTGGATATTCAGGCCCTGCAATTTATCTATGGCCGCGAATCCGGACGGACGACACCGTCGCCGATCACGGGATCACCGTTGGTGATACAAAGCCGGACCTTTGACCTGGATCGCCGCTGGAAGGCGCCCGCACTGTCGGCTGAGTGGGTGGGAGGTTCGCAGGTGATGGAACCCAGTGCAGGCACCACGGTGAAGACGTTGCAGCTGACACGATCAGAAGGGGATATCAGTTCCGAAACGCGTGTCTTGCTTGAATTTGATCTGGATCCGAATGTGATGCTATGGGACTCCTACGCTGATTATTCCGAAGGATTTCATGATATTTTGATTCTCAGCTATTCCGTCACCTTTGCGCCAGGTGAGGCCACGGCGACCTTTGATCTGCCCGTAGTGGCTGGCAGCCATGCCGAAGCCGATGAATGGGTTGATGTCACACTCGTTCCGGAATATTCCAATTTTTTCAGTGCTGTTCCGGGCGCACCGCTGCGGCTCACCATTCTTGATTCGTGATTCCTGCTCCGATCACTTGCTTGGTGCCAGTGTCCTCTGTTTGACGGCAATCACCAGGCAACCTCAATCGTAAATTACGCCTGTACGAAGTACAGCTTCTAATTGTTCTATCGGGAAGCCTGATGCCGTATGAGTAGGCGGCTGAAAGTTATACAAAACCCGCAAGGGAAAGACAAGGCGGTTTGATTGTGGCCGATCGATCTCCCGATAAAACCTCACACTTACACACACCACCCCGTCAGCAATGGTGGGGTTTTATTGCCTTGAATCAGCCGTTTGCAAAATGCAAACAGAATGCTGTTTCAAGTGAAATCAAGCGTCACGGAGTGAATCCCCGGTGCACTGTGCCTGGCTGGTTTTGTAAACGCCCCCTGATGGATTCGAACCATCGACCGACTGCTTAGAGGCAGAAAAACTTACAGTCATGGCAAGGCTTTTTAAAGCTATGACTTGGTTCTTGGATGACGAGGGTGCCCTTGGGTTCCCCTCAAAAGGGCAAAAGTGGACCCGTTTTAGAGGGTGGGACCACTTTGAAGTCGATCAACTGCCTTGGAGGCAGTTGCTCTTTCTGAATCCATCCGATCCAGCACCATCGCGCTCATCAGCCGATGGCTTGTCGTGGTCATGTGAGCCAGAAGCAAGCGCAATGTGATGGCAGAAACCTCAGGTTCACCGTCCGCGATTGATTCCAACCAAGGCCCTTCCATTCGTTCCAGATCAGCCATTCCCTGCAAACACGTCATTTCGACAGCGGAGGTGGTGGCCTCTGGCATGGGCCCTTGGTCGCAAAGGTTCAGTTTGACCAAGATCACAGTATCCAGATAGGTCTGAGTTCCAGGTCATTGTTGAGCTGAGATCGATAATCCGGAGTGAATCGCTAAGCCCACAGTTGTGCGGGTCTTTTGTCACCTCACAGGCGGTGAACAGCGTTCCCAAACTGTTTTCAGCATCGTCTCCCATGCCTCGATGGCGTTTGCCGCACTGGTAGGCGCGGCGGAGCGCTCAAAGCATGAATGTCATTTGGACAAAACGGTTGTCGGTTGCCCTTGGCTACCTGCATAAAACACAATGAGCTCAACATCTTCAGATCCCACAGCCTTACCTGCGTGGACTGTATTAACAACTTCGATCAGAGCTTCACCTTGCCCAAAAGCCTTCGTCATCCCATCCTTGGAATAAAGCTCTAAACGGCCTTTGAGAATGACTGCCGCATTTATAACGGGGTGAAAGTGCCATGGCAGTGTCACACCTGCAGGGATCTTGATGCGCAATACTTTGATTTCCGGTAGGCCAGCTGGGTAAGCAGGAAGAGATTGTCCGTCCCATTCTTTCGTTGAATTCACTAACTCTTTAATCGTGACACCAAGTTTCTCAGCCCCATGACCGTCATCAGCACGGACTTCTAGCGGACTTAAAGGCAATGCCAGGAGCATAAGAAAAGTCAATGCGACTTGCTTCATAGGGCTCCAGAAAGATGATTTACACCCTCAAAATAAGGAGAAGCATTTCAACGTCAACTCACCCACAACGTCACACGCAAAGCCTCAACAGGCGAGAGATGCCTCGTGACCATCAGGATTACCGGCCGATAGGCATGAGCTCGGACCCACCAAGGGCTCTTCCTTTGGTCGCTAAATCGTACATTTCCTGGTGAATATTCTCCGATTCCTTACTAAACCAGTTGGCTAACTCTGGCTGCATAATTATTTTGGGGCCAAGGTCAACGAATGAATACTCAAGCGTAATAAAGTCACCTCCAACAGTTCGATAACCAAGCTCAAGAAGAACCTGGCCGCTTGTAAATGGTATATCAATCTGTGCTTTTGTTGCGTTGGGGCCGAGTTCCACCACCTTTGTAGCAACAGTGCCATCACCGGATGCATCTCTGATTCTGATCATCAACGCTGCTTCTTTACTTTGGCTCAGCAAGACCTGAGTTTGCTGTCTTAGGCCCCATTGGCACGCGATGGCATTGGAGCAAACCGATGTCTTAAAAAACGAGAGATCTTGCTTCAGGACCTGGGTCTTCTTGACCTGTCTGAGCAAACCAAGTTTCGAGAGCAGCCATTTCATCGCATTGATTTCAAACGTGATCTTTGATAATCCATTTTTGGGCTGGCATGAAAGATTCTTCTTAACGCTTAATCCGAGTATCTGTTGTTACCACGGAGCTTGAGCGATTCTTCCTGCTCAACCATTCGGCTGGGCTAATGAGCGAGAGACATATTTGGCAATACAACCTGTCGCCCAACCCCTTGGGGAATAAATTGCGCAAGTCCTTTCGCAAAAGCGGTTGCCCAACGTTTTGGATGAATCAGAAGCCAAGGAGACTGGGAACATCGATGATTGTTTCGGAAATGTATTTGCATTCATTGGCAGCATACGCAAGGCCGTGAATAAAAGCTTCGTCGTATCTTGCGCTCGAATTCTTGAAGTCATTAATATATTCAATCAGCCACGCTTCGAAAATAGCTTTAGGCACAGTCTCGTTTTTGACCGCAAAGCACATTGTAATTATCGGATCTGATGCCATCCTCCAAGAGCAGGTATCTTGATCAGATGCACACCATTCGCTGAATTTATATTGTAAGTCTGTGCATCTTTTGGATTCACACCTGCTACTGGCCGCTCTTTCTAAATCATTGGTTGTTGTTTGCGCATTTGCTGCCATGGGTGCAGCAATCAAAAGACCAGTAAGAACAGCAGCAATCTTTCTCATTAGTTGGAATCCTCTTTTAGGAACTTGATCACCTGCCCATTGAACGTGTTCTCGCCTGGGATGCCATGGACCTCCCATAGGTGCTGCTTTAAGCCGACGAACTGCCAGGCACGCCCAAACTGATCACCATCAAGATGGGCAACGCTTCCACCCGCTGGCTGGCTGCTGTGATGCCTTGTGATTCCAAGGTCAGAAAGCGTCCTCCACATCTGCACGACCAACTGGGAAGCAACAGCGGGGAACGCTTCTGATAGTCACGTCTGAAGCATGACCCTCGAATTGCGAATCACACTGTTCCTGAGGAAATATTCAGACAGTTTCTCAAGCGGCAAGAGTCTCGGTCGTCATTTGGATCCTGTTGACAGCTAGAGAGTTGGTATTTGTTTGGTGTTGAGTGACCGATTGGTATTTGCGAGTATCGGTGTTGGATGGATTGGATCGGGTCAATATTGCCGCTTGATGCGGAGTGTCAACCCAACCAGCGTCAGAAGTCACTCGCGGAATAGAGCCTGAATGTTGGGTCATTATTGTTTGAAAGCTTATAAAGTGTTTATAACGAAACTGGATGGCTTCAGCAAGGCTTCACAGCAAATCACAGAAATATTGATGATATAAACACTACACAAACCGGACCCTTCTGCAAAGGCGTACCCCTTCATGCAATTTTTTATTTTCTATGGGATGCGGGAGCTTCTAGCCCTCGGTATTCGACTAAATAACAAACATGTACAAAGCACATTGAAAGTTCCTCTAGGGTCTAAAAATAGTTAAAGATCAATTTCAAAAGACTTGGTCTCCTATGAAACTCCCTTTCGCACTCGGTGCACTAATCCTTTCAGCAGCTCATGTCATGGTTTCAGCAGAACCTGTAGAAGTACTGGTGAATGAGGAGAACCATCATGAATATTGTTGGTCGAACAGAAAACTGTGCTATGCGAATTATCGGTATGAATTCATTAAATTGGGGATTCGGTTCGAATTTGAGCAATACTGCAAAGCAAAATCTCAAGGCTGGTTGACGACAGAAGGAATATTTGAAGGAGCTGAAGATCTGTATAGGCACAATGAACCGAGAGATGACTGGGAAGCACCAAAGCTCACCAAAGAATACGAAAGGAAAATTGTTCATTATGCGCTGCGCGATGCAAAACGAGACTACCCAGATTGTTTGGATTGGGATAGGTTTACCAATTTCGATCTAGTGTGAAACGTCCATATTTCAATTAGCTTGCTTTCACTCCGCCTCTCAAGAGCCCAACCCTCTTAGTTCCTCCAGCAGCACTCGATTGAGTCGGTCATCACACCCAACGACCAGTTGGGGATAGATGGTTCCTTGTTGATAAGGGGCATAGGCCGCAGCACAGACCTCTTTCGTTGCTGCTTCCCACCTCTCAAGCATCTCTGGTGAGAGTTTCTTCTCAAGCGCTGCCTTGGACTCTTGCAAGCTCTCCGAGGCGCACCATCGCATCTCTACGGTGTTGGTTCCCGGGCACTTGATCTCTGGTTCCTCTGCATTCGCAGGCGTCAAGGGTGAAAGGAGTAGTGAAAGGAGGAATGCTCTCATTGCTCATTCAATACAACGAACAGAGCATTATTTGGACAGAAGGAAAATTACGTCAACCACAAGAACGGGGAACACTTCAGATAGTCACGTCTGAAGCATGACCCTCGAAACCCGTATTGCGCTATTCCTACTGGGGGAACTGGTGGCAGCACTACGCGCCAATGACCCTGACACCTTCAAGCGGTGGCTATGTGGCGAGGTGCAACACCTTGGTAAGTCTGAAATTTAAGAGTTGCTGCTGGATTGGCTTGTGCCGTTTCTGACAGAAGAAGAGAAGGACAGGCTGATTGCTTGGCACTTGGGGGTGAGGCTCTAGTTCCTTTGGGGGCTTATCAGCCCACACTCAGTGGCTTGGCTTCAACATCAGATGGAGTTAACTCATTGCACATCTGTCCCCGAGCTATGAGGTCCATTGCTGTTCTCACAGCTGCTGTGCTTGCAACTGTTGTTAGTCCTGCCAACGCCGTGACGTTGAAGCTCCGCTGCGAAAACCCTCAAGTCGAGTACGCCAATTCGACTTTGTATATCGACGAAGAGAATGGTCGAATCACCCAAATTTGGGATGCCGATGGTTACAGGGACACCAGCCCGGCCACATTTAAAGACGGGGTCTGGAGGTGGGTGGGCACTATCCCTGTAGGAGCTGGAGAGCCCGATATTCCTATCGACAGGAGCCTTGATCGTCGAACGGGAGAAGTTTTCGCTGCAATCCAAGTGGGATCGGAAACACTTTTTCCACCCGGGGCGTTTTGTCGTTGACATAACAAGGCTTCCTTCAACGACGACGCGACATCAACTGTCGCGCCAGCAGCACCACGTCCTGAGCATTAGGTATCACGGGATCGGTTAGCACGCTGTTTTCAGGAAGATGCTCCAATTCAGTGCGAATTCGCGAAAGCGACCGCAACGTCGCAGCAGCTCGTAGATCAGAGTTTTGATCCAGTTCTTTCAGAAATTCCCGCAGGTCCGTGAGGCATCCGGGCTGACCTGCCATCAAACCCAGACCGTCGCAGTCTGTGGATTAAAGAAGCCGCTGCCCCCAGCAGCATCACAGCCACATGTCCGATCGCCAAAGCGGAAGGGCCGACGGGTTGATCAGGGACCGCCAGCGTCATTGTCATCGCTCTTTCTGTCTTCCAGGACGTCCATCACCAACGTGTGCAGCTGTACGCAGGACTTGTCCTCCTCAGCATCTGATGGCAGCTCGCCTGACTGACGCGACCTGCATCTATCCACCAGGATTTTCAGGCCAGTGGCTTTGATGGTGCCGCCAGGTTCAATGCCAAATATCTCTTGATCAGATGGCCAGACAAGATCTTTCGCGTCTGGCTGCTGTGAGCAGGCAGCCAGCATTGCAAGGGCAACGACGGTTATAAGTGCTTTCATTTGATTTCCTCCAAGCGGGCAACGTCGACGGCACACTCGCGAATGGGACCGAAGCTCTGCACGATTGTCTCGGCGACATCACCGACCAGATTGCCGAGGGCTAGCAGTATTCAGACGAGCAACTGTTCCATGCAGCCTCGTCTCAACTCCAGTGGAAACTCATCGGTACCGCCCCATCAAGACTCAATTTGACCGGGCAGTTTTCAGCAGCTTTCTTCAGGATTTTTCGTTCCTTGGAATCGATGTGAGGAGGCAGCTCAATCCAAACATCGAGCAGGGCGATTTTGCGCGGGGCCTCTGAGGTCATGACCTTCTCCACCCGAGCTGCGCAGCCCTTGAGATCCCAGTTATGGCGTTCGGCAACGATCCCCATGATCGTCAGGACGCAGGTGTTTAGTGCTGTCGCAATTAGGTCGGTGGGTGAGAAGCGCTCACCCTTTCCTTGGTTATCGGTTGGGGCATCTGTTTCCAGGGCTGAACCTGACGGGGAGTGAACCGAGCTACAGCGCAGTTGCCCGCTGTAGCTGCTGCTGATTGATGTCACGTCGCTGAGGGAATTCACCAACAGGTTGGCAACAGCCGAGCCCATGGCCCAGATCAGTGCGTAGGCGACAGTGCACAGAGCTTGTCGGGTTGAGCCACTTCTCCAACAACCGCACCGAGATTGTTCTGCGCCAAGTCCATACGTACGCTCTCCATCAGTCAATGAATAGCCTGGGCCACAAGGTCAGTGCGTTGGACGTTCGCCTTGTCAATTTCCTCCGTAATAAGGGTGTAAGCCTGTTGGGTAGTTCGTTGCGCTGTTCAGCGACTGACCCGCTTACTGGCTTGTTCCGCCTTGCGAGCTTCGAGCTGTCTTGGCCTGCAGTCGTGGCAAAGCCCGTTGCTCTTAGCGGATGGTTGACCAATTCCAACTGACTGCATTCACGGCATTGGATGACATGGCTGCAGTCGCTATTCAGCTGGCCATGCTTTCTTCCAGATCGACATACTCCTCATCGCTGAGACCAGGGGTGATTGTCGCCGTGACACCGAGTCCTTTGGTCCAGGGATAGGTGTGTTTCTGTACTGCGGCCAGATTGTCGGCTTCTACAAGCAGCACGCCTCCACCTAGGTGAGGGTGGATCTGACGCGCGAGCATTTTGAAGCCCACGAACTCATCCATGGGCTTACCGCCCTTGATGTAATCCACGATCGCCTGGGTGTATTTCTCGTTGGTGGGATCGGGAGCGCACCAATGGATCATGAAGCGAGCCATCTAAAAACTGTTCAACACCACTCGATCTTTGCCTTAACAGCTGGGATCACTAGTAACTAAAAGAACATCAGGCTTGTCCTATGGGACGCGATACTTGAGTTTCCACTGGGAGATCCCAGTCAGAAAGGGGGTGGCACGCAATATCTGCACTGAAAACAATCCATTCGAATAAAACGTGCCACATGTCTAAAGCCAGAGACCTGATCAACGCCTACTTCTACCCAGTGCTGGCGACCTTCGCGGTGATCTATGGAGCCATTCAGATTGCTCCCATTGCACAGCAGGCGCGTTCCAACAATGCATGTGTTCAGCAGGAACCAAACTTACGGGACTCAACAGACGCACAGAAACAATACTGAGCGAGAGTCTGCAGCCCGAGGCATCCTTAGCAGTGCATGGCTACTCCATCTCTAGCCTTCGCCAATGAGCCCTGTCTGTGCCTGGTCTGCAAATAGAGAAACCTCGCCATTGCTGATGAGGTTTAGTACACAAAAGTAGTGTGCCGAAATTAAGGGGTTGCGCTTGATTTGTCATATACATCAGGAACTGGAAAGTTTTTGCCTATTGCTCTGATCCCAAGTTTAATCTTGTCTTTTACTATCCACTGTGCAAAGGTATTGCTGTTCGGACCAGGCCAGTATCTGTATTTATTAATGAATGGATAGGCTTGTGGAGATGATTCGACTTTTTCAATGATCGGGAAAGCCTCTTCATCTATCCATTGTTGAACTAATCGAGAAGGCCCATTGCCAACACCTTGATAGGGAGTCAGAAGGTTCTTGTGCAGATGTCCCCAAGACGATTCATTCTGGTGAGGGTGTTGCCACACTTCCCATCGATTACATCCTTGATGCTGACTGCCTTCGCCTGCATGAAAGATCAACAGCCAGTAATGATCAGCAACGACTCCGACCAGGCTTGGAATCTTTGCTGCACGAAGCTCGACTCTGATCACTGCTTCCTGTACAAACCCATAAGCATCTCTCGCTGCTTTTATTGAAACACCTCCTTAGGATCCAATATAGGGCAACGCTGCAGCTTCAACGCTTGATTGTAGATCTCTAGAAAATCTAGAACAGTCATAGAAATCTCCAGAAATTGGGATGCGCCGAAGCTGTAGGCTCGTTGATGGTGGTTTAAGATTCTAATTGCCAAAAGCTCGGCTGCTCCTCCTCTTCTGGGTCAGGGATTGGAGGCAAGTAGGTTCCGACTGAGTATGCCAAACGTCGAATCTCCTTAAACTTATCTCCATGAGGATGATTCTTCAGCATATTGTTCACATAGAGTCGAAGGTAAGCCATTTCTTGCCTGGTACATAAATCATAACCCAAGGTAGCGCAGTTCCCTAGAATTATCTAAATCCAGAAGTAACACCGTAGAAACAAATGACTGAGCACGAAGGAGTATCTATTGAGTTTCCGAAGGAGACCAACCAGCAGCAGTTTGAAGCAGCGGTTGCCCAGCTAGCTCGGGCGCTGACTATCGACCTGTATTGCTGGTGGTCTAGGTCGATTGATATGCCTGAAAAGAACGAAGAAGAAGTCCTTGGTCAGGCAAGGGTGATGGCCACCAAAGCCGTTGAGCACCTCAAGCTCTACGAAAACTCAGGTACGAACTCCGTTTTCGTTGCGCGTATGTGCGTCATCTACCTGTACACCGCAATTGATCGCATCAACCGAGGCGAGAGCACTGAGCATTACAACGAAATTGAAGAGCATCTTGAGAAGACTGACTTACAGAGATATGTGGTCAAGATGTGCGATGTTGAGATGACCGCTGGTCACGCCAAATTTGAGGAAGGCATGAAGCCAGAACTGAGAAAGCTGGCGGTTTGTATTGCTCTCAGGTCGTGGATTGATAGTGGAACTGAAAACGCAGAGACCTTGTATCAGCCGCTTATGGCTGACTTGCGGGTCTTTGGAAAGGCGCTCGATCAACGTGGAATGGTCTATTTGCTGGTTGCCGGACGGCTAGCAACTGCTGCTTCAATGTGTCACGAAGACCTGTATCCAAACCACCCCACCCACTATCCAGATAAAGCTTTGGCTTACGCGGAAAAAGTCATGATGGATATTTGCGCTCCTGTCTAAGAAGGCATTGCAACAGAAGAATAAAATCATATCCCGTTATTATTTTTCAATCAAGCTGTAAGTCTTGCCGTCAATGCAGCAGCTTCCAGTCTTCGAAATCTTCAGGCGAAGGGTTTTATAATTTCCGTGCCCCTCAATATCATTAGCCCAACTGGAGATGGAGCGGAATACCTGACCAGTTTTCTCACGGCGAACTTGAATGTTGCCCCCTAAATTACCTTTGCTACAGGAACAGCAACGTGCAGTAGCAACTTGTACCAAATTAACCAATTGGACTTTATAGATTTCACCGCAGCATTGGCACATTGCATCCAGCTTGTAATCTGACTTCTGGTATTTCTCTGCGTGCCCAGGTAAAGTAAGCCAGTCGCCGTATCTTCGATGAGCAAGGATATAAATCGATAAATCAACATTGTGCTCTTTGCAGTATCGATAAACCTTGCCTCGATCAATCTTTAATCCAAGCTTTCTTATAGCAGACTTCACATTAGCACTATTATTTTGAATATAATCTATAACCCGTTCAATCTCTTGCCGAGTCTTCTCTTTGCAACGTTCGTGGTAGTTTGATTTAATTCCTAACTGTTTTAGCGCTGTGTTGACATAAGGTTGAGAACAGTCCATCATCTTTGCAATATCGTATTTAGACAATGCCTTTAGCTGTTCAGTTGTGAACTTCTCTTGAAGCCGCACATGCAATGGATCTTTATTTCGCCGTCGTGGCTTTCGTATTCCTAACTCAAGACAACGCGAACGTATCGTTTCGGCTGAAACTCCAAACACTGCTGCTACATCAGTTAAGGTCATTTAATTTGTATCGACCTTTTGAATAAGCGATTTAAGTTGTTCAGGGTCGATGATTATTTTTCTAGTTCTAGGTACTGGTTTTGTTACTATTGTCTTCCTTATTGTATCTATTTACGATTAGAAATATGGCCAGTTAATAACTAAAAGACAATAAAAAGCATAAAAAAGACCCGCATTAAGCGGGCTTTTTAGTATTCAATTGCTTATCACTTGGCGTATTCAACACCACGATAGGTGAAGATACCGTGCTTGTCTTCGGAGAGCCAGCTCATGTTGTTGATGGGTACTCCACGGTATGCACGCTCGTTAAGGAGGGCTAGATCCCGCTCTGTAGCGGAGCGACGGATGCGTGTAAACGCATCGACGATTGATTTTGCTTCGATGTTTGTCATTGGAAACTCCATGATGAGGTGAAATTTCCCGTTCCTTCAGCCTCTGGCTTACTTGCGTCCCCTCTTCAGGGATGAACGTATTAACAATGTAGCATCAGCTACTTTCCATAGGGGTAGTCAAGCCACTTTTATTGTTAGGCTTGCCGTAATTCTTTACGTTTACTCGTTCAAATCCTTGAGTCCGCCAAGAGTTTTACCTTTTGATTTCGGCTTGGCTCGTTCTGCTTGTGATTGAGCAAGCATGCGGCTGCGGTCTAACTCTTGTTGGGTCTTTTTGTTCCGTTCAAACCGACCAGCCGGTGAGTCTTGCCTTACCATCGGTGTAAACCCGCCAGCCAAGCCCTTCAGCAGCAAGGGCGTTCCATATAGAGATGATTGATTCCATCTCCCAGGGCATGACGTCGATCATTCCCACCGCCCGTGATGTGGACTCGGCATTGCGCTTGTTTCTGCCGGAGCCTATCCGCCTGATGAATCAGCTTGATCGCTTCGCTGTGGCTTGTGCAGGCTTCAGCTGCTTCAATGACAATGGTGTGAAGCCCTTGGATGTTGTTCATTAGGCCAGCTTCTTAGCCACAAGCTCTCGCTCGGTGAAGCTCTTTCTGGGATTCACGGCTGGCAATCCTTTAAGTAGTTTTCACCATCCCGGAATGTTCGGACCACGCCCCGTCTTCCATTTCGATCGCCACCACTGGACTCCATATCTCACAGCATCCAGGCTGTGATTGGCGCAACCATCTGCAATCCTCTCAACATCTCGTTGATGCCTCGGTAATGTCGGCCAGGTCGCCATCAACCCTTCACATGCCTTAGTCCATAACAACCATGGTGTTTCAGGTGTGCGGCCCGCTGCTTGAAGCATCGCCCTCACCAAGGCAAGCCCATTTTCTTCCCGTTGTTGCATCTTCCCTGCCCTGATTAATGGGCACCCTGCAGCTCTAAAGTCACCCGCAGTGGACCCTCGATAACTACCAGTTGCAAGAATTTGCCTGACATTGCAGGCACTAGATCTGGTGGATTTGGGGTTAAACGTTCTCCAGCACTGATTCACTACGAGCCCATTCGTAGTTGCTCTCATGGGTGCTCAGGCTGCGGCCCATGGCCATGCAGATCACGTCCTTGCGATGACCTAAACGGTGTGCCCGCAGTGAATACGCATTGCGGAACGAATAGGGCCGCAACCATTCCCCCGTCTTGTCGTACTTATCCTTCAGTTCTTGCCAATACGGCTGACGCTCAAGGAACGTCCGCACCGCGTATTTGTCGCTGAGTGGTGGGAGCTCAAGCTGACCAATCGCCATGGCACCCGCCAAGTTCCAATCCACCAGTTCGCCAACGTGATCTTTCAACGGCAGCGGCATCAACCAGCGAGGATCGGTCTTGGTTGAACCGCAGACCTTTTCATAAGTGCAATAAACAGTCGGCTCCGCGGTGCTGGGATGCTCGCGTGAAACCAAGTGGCTGAGCTCTTCAGGCCTCAGCCCGTAGAGAGCCATCAACCGGAAAGAGTTTTTCCAAAGGCTGCAGCGAACATCATCCGGAAGGCTGTCGATCAGACGCAGGATTTCCTGGTCGGTGATCGTCGCCACGGTGCGGCGCTTCGCTTTCTTGCCCTTCATCTCTTTGGCTACCCGTGCCGTCACGGTCCAGCTCTCAGCTGGCAGGCCATGCACTTCGACGCGGTAATCAAGGAATTTTCGGACGGTCGTCACCGCAATTTCACGACGACGCGGCTTGTCCTCCCACTGGCTGACAACTTGGCTCAGCAGCTCACGGGCGTTCAATGGGGCTGCGGAGCCACCTAACAAATAGATGGCTTGCTCAAGGAACGGCGCGTAATTGTCCTTCCAGGTGGAGGGCTGCAGGCCGCTGGTCAGTTTCAAATCAGCCTGGAATTTCTCCAACAGAACTGGCCATCGGCTATGCGATGTCGGCCTTGCCGTGGTGGCCGCGGCGGGTTGACTGATGCGGCTCAAGGCATCGCGAAGGTCGTAACCGTCGCCCACCAGTTGGTGAAGCTCAGTGATCAACACCACCGCTTCAGAAACGGTGTCAGCGGCCCATGCGATGGGGAGCGTCATGGTCGAGGCGTTTGCCCCTCCTGCACCGGAGCGGACTGACAAAAAAACCTTCCCGCGCATGTTTTTCACAGACCAGCCCTTGGGGCAGGCGCCACGGAGACGTTGAACCCACTTCGGCTGCGCTGTACGAACCGCTGCTTTCTGCTCTCACCAAAAAAGGGCTCCTGGTTTCCCCGAGAGCCCTTAGTGTGACTGACGCCCCCTGATGGATTCGAACCATCGACCGACTGCTTAGAAGGCAGTTGCTCTATCCAGCTGAGCTAAGGGAGCAGGCGTCCAGTTTCGCAGCCGCCAGGTGCGTTGGCTGGCTTGTGAGCAGGAGCTGCTTTTAATGGAAGGAGCTGTGCGGCACCTGACGATGGCTCCAAGGCGTCTCACGGATCGCGAGAAGCAGGAGCTGGTTGGCCGTTACAAGGCTGGAGAATCCACTGCGGCACTGGCTGAGGCCTACTCCTGCAGCCCCAACACGGTGAGTCGCACCGTCAAGGCGCTACTCCCCGCAGAGGCCTATCAAGCCCTCAAGTCCAGTCGGCAGAAATCAAAGCCTTCCGCAGTTGAGCCTGAGCCATCGCAAGAGGTCAACGTCTCCTCTGACTCGCCACCAGCTCCCATCCCTTCGCCCGATCTTGATGCCGGAGGCGCGGACGAAAGCGACGATCCAGGCACCCTCGCTCTTGATGACGCTGAAGACTTCGGTGATGAACCGGACGAGGATTCCGACGAGGACGACAGTTCCAGCTCCGATTTCGAGACGTTCCAAGAACTTGTTCCCCTGGCCGATGTTGGCAACCTCAATGACAACCGGCGTCTTGAGCCTCTCCCGTTAACGGCGGGCCTGCTCCCCACCAGCGTTTACATTCTGGTGGACAAGGTGGTGGAACTGGATGCCAAGCCATTGAGCGATTTCCCTGAATTGGGGCCGCTTGATGAAACCGAGCAACAGCGCCAAGGTCTTTGCCTCTACAGCAGTCCTCGCACTGCCAAGCGCCAGTGCGGCCGCAGTCAGCGGGTGATCAAGGTTCCGGATACCAGTGTGTTTGAACGCACCAGTTCGTACCTGCTGGCGCGCGGAATCACCCGTCTGGTGATGGAAGGAACCCTGATCGCGATTGATGCGGACGAATAAGGCCGATCAGTTGCGTTGATCCGGAAGGAGAACCGCTGCCGTTGTTCCGCCGCTGATCACGCCAAGAACAAACGACACTCCCACCAGAAAACCGCTTGGGAGCGGAACGGATCGCGATGTTCCGAGCTGAATGCTGTGGCGCTCGCTGAGATTCTGCGCTCCCAGGCAGAGCAACAGCAGGAACAGCATTCCTCCTCCGAAACTCAGCAGCAGCAGGCGCAGGCGAAGAAGCATGCAGGACTCAATGTTGAGGTAAGTTTGTCGTGCGCCGATGCAGAAGGGCGTACAGCTCCCGGCGGGAGGTGCCGGTCTGGTCTGCCAATTCTCGGGCAGCATCGCTGGCACTGGCTCCAGCCTCCATGTGTTGCTCGAGTCGCCGCAGAAGCTCCGCTTCGGAGTGCTGTGTGGTGGGTTGCAATGGCGCTCCTCCGAGAACCAGTGTGCATTCCCCCTGAGGGGGATGCTGACGAAAGTGCTCCCTTGCAGCACCCACTGTTGGGCCGATCTGTTGCTCGTATCGCTTGGTGAGTTCTCGGGCGACCTGCACTGGCCGATCTTCGCCGCAGTGTGTAACTAGCTCATCGAGCAGGGCAAGCAGGCGGTGCGGCGCTTCGTAGAGCACGGTTGTGCGGCTTTCCCTGGCGATGTTCGCCAGTCTTTGCTGGCGATCCCGTCCTTTTGTGGGCAGAAATCCTTCAAAGCAGAACCGTCCACTGGGTAGACCGCTGCTGACCAGGGCTGTTGTGGCTGCACAAGGGCCCGGGATGCAGATCACCTCATGACCATCAGCGCGTGCAGCTGCCGCCAGTGCTTCGCCAGGGTCACTGATCCCGGGCAATCCGGCATCACTGATCAGCGCAAGGCTGAGCGGCTGTTTCAGAAGTTCCAGCAACTGCGGCAGTCGGCTTCGGGTGTTGTGCTGGTGGAAGCTCAGCCTGCGCCCTTGGGCGCCAAGGCTTGCCAGCAGCTGACCGCTGTGGCGCGTGTCTTCACAGGCGATCACGTCCACCTGGCGAAGCAATTCTCTGGCTCTTGGAGAGAGGTCGCCGAGATGGCCAATCGGAGTCCCGACCAGGTACAACGTTCCAGGGGCTGGCTCCTGCCGCTGCATTGGCCATTCCCTAACCGCTGAACTCTAGGTTCTGCAATGGATCTCGCCAGTCGTTTGCGAACCGGCATCAATCGCCACCAAAGGCCTTGCAAAGATTCGTTACGATTTGTGCAACCGACGGATTTTCCGTGGAAATCGCTCTCCATCAGCAGTTCGAGAAGCAGCGTCTTCAAGGCGTCATCGATCAGGCAGGCGATCTTCAAGAGCTCAAAGATCTGGCCAAGCAACTTGTCGAGCTGTATTTCAAGCAGAAGGCAGCAACGGCATGGGCGGTGGATCAGGCCACGTCCTGAATCTCCTCAGTGCCTGCCTCCTGACAGGCGAATTCAAACTGTGTGATTGATGACATCGAGGTGGTTTGTCCTCTCTATGACTGATGAAAATCAGCGTCCTCATGCTCACCACAGCAACACGCCTCAGGATTCAGGACATCCTTCGACGTGTGGCTCAAGGTCAATCCGTGAGTCTTCAGGACCGGATTTACGTCAATAAATTCGCTGAGCACGACCGCACGGTGAATGGCTGGGCCAGTCGCGCCAGGCGGATGCAGCTTCAACAGGCACCTTCCAAAGGGCTGGATGGCTTCCTTGCCGATCTTGATCTTGGCTCGGAAGAGGAAGGTGATCGCTATCGCGGCGACCTCGGCGATTGGTTCGGCAACGCATCGCCCTGGCTGCGGCGGGATTGACCAGCGCAAGGTCTTTGGTGCTGCCTTGCAGCACAATGTCAGCGCCATAGATCTCCATCATGCCCAGCTCTGCCCTTCTGCCTGTTGGCGTTTCCATGGATGGGCTTCTTGCTGAATTGAGACGGCTGAGCTGGGGTGCTGCCGACATCCTGCGTGCCTACGCCAGAGGCGAACAACCTCCCCATGGCTTCCCAAGGGCCCTTCGCGTTGAGGATGGAGGCGAAGGGCCCGTGTCGGCGGCTGATCTGGCCGTCAACAGCTGGTTGCTTGATGGCCTCAGCAGCGCATTTCCTGAGGCTGGCTGGACCCTTCTCAGCGAGGAAACGGCGAAAGAGCAGCTCACCGAGGGGGTGCCTCTGGCGGCTGAGTGGTTATGGATCCTTGATCCTCTGGATGGCACCAAGGATTTTCTACAAGGCACCGGTGAGTACGCCGTCCATCTCGCCCTCGTGAAAGAGCAACGGCCTGTGTTGGGTGTGGTGCTCTTGCCTGAAGCGGATGAACTGTGGATCGGTGTGGTTGGCGATGAGGCTTGGTGTGAGGACCGACAGGGGCAGCGCTCTCCCGTGCGCTTTAGCCAGCGCTCTGAGCTGTCGGATCTGATTCTTGTGGCCAGTCGCAGCCATCGGGATGAGCGCCTGGAGCAATTGATCTCGGCGCTACAGCTTGGCGGCTCGCTTGCGGTTGGAAGCGTTGGTTGCAAGGTGGCCACGATTCTTCGAGGTGAAACAGACCTCTACATCTCTCTCTCCGGTCGTAGTGCTCCCAAGGACTGGGATATGGCAGCCCCTGAAGCGGTTTTGCTGGCGGCCGGAGGACGATTCACCCACGCTGACCTGAAGGATCTCAGCTACAACACCGGCGATGTTCGGCAGGCAGGCTGCCTGATTGCCAGCCATGGAAAAGCCCACACCGCACTCGGTGAGAGTGCGACGCGGGCGATGTCCACCATTGATCCTGGCTTCCCCGTCTGATCAGTTCAGGGGCGCGACCGGCGTGGGTACCGGCTCAAGCTCACCACCTTCGCCGTTCTGAGGGACGCCGCGAAGAGTGAGGTTGATGCGTCCGCGGTTGTCGATCTCGCGGACGCGCACGGTGACCTCATCACCGACCTTCACCACATCGTCGACCTTCTCCACGCGAGCTTCCGAGAGCTGCGAGATGTGGATCATGCCCTCTTTGCCGGGAAGGATTTCCACAAAGGCGCCGATCGGAATGATGCGAGTGATCGATCCGGTGAACAGTTCGCCTTCATTCACCTTGCGGGTCAGTCCCTCGATGATCCGTTGCGCTTCCTCCGCTGCCGCTCCGTCATGGGAGGCGATGGTGACGATGCCGCTGTCCTCGATGTCGATCTTGGTGTTGGTGCGCTCTGTGATGCCCTTGATCGTGCGGCCTCCAGGGCCGATCACGGTGCCAATCAGCTCAGGATCGATTCGGAAACTCAGCAGACGCGGCGCATGGGGAGAGAGCACATCCCTTGGAGCCGCAATGGCTTCCAGCATCTTCTCGAGGATGTGGAGGCGAGCAGGACGGGCCTGATTCACCGCTTCCGCGACTGTGCTCACCGACAGACCTGTGATCTTCATGTCCATCTGCAGGGCGGTGATTCCCTTCTCGGTTCCAGCCACCTTGAAATCCATGTCGCCGAGGAAATCCTCAATGCCCTGGATGTCCGTGAGGATGCGAACTTCCTTGCCTTCCTTGATGAGTCCCATCGCTGCTCCGCTCACAGGGGCCTTGAGGGGTACACCGGCATCCATCAGCGAGAGGGTGCTGCCGCAGACCGACCCCATGGAGGTCGAGCCATTGGAACTGAGCACTTCGCTCACCACACGCACCACATAAGGGAAGGTGTCTTTCTCGGGCAGCACCGGAAGAATCGCGCGTTCGGCCAGAGCTCCATGCCCAATCTCTCGGCGTCCGGGTGAACGCATCGGGCGTGTCTCGCCGACGGAGTAGGGGGGGAAGTTGTAGTGGTGCAGATAAATCTTTTCGGTGTTGGGATGGAGGTCATCCATCTCCTGGGCATCACTCGGTGTTCCCAGCGTGGCGGTGGAGAGCACCTGGGTCAGCCCCCGCTGGAACAGGCCGGATCCATGCACCCGCCTTGGCAGAACTCCAGCCATGGCACTGATCTGGCGCACTTCGTCCAGTCCACGGCCGTCCACGCGCTTGCCGTCCTTGAGGATCTGCTGGCGCATCAGGCTCTTGGTGAGGGCCTTGAAGCTGTTGCCCATCAACTTGGAATTGGAGGCGACGGCCTTGCGGACGGCATCGTCCTCCTTCAGCGCTGAAATGGCTTCTGCCGCAGCACTCTTCACTTCATCAAGAGCCTTGTCGCGTTGCTCCTTGCTCTGATCGAATTTCTTGAGCACCTCGCTGATGCCCTTGGTGCACTGCTTGCTCAGGAAGGTCGGCAGGGTCTTGTCTTCATCAGGCGCCTCGACTTTCACCTGATCGATGCCCAGGTCTTTCAGCAGGTTCTGTTGTGCCTTGATCAGTTCGCAAATCGCCTCATAGCCGAAGTCGATGGCTTCAATGACATCGCCTTCCGGTAATTGGTTGGCTCCCGCTTCCACCATCACCACGCCATCCGGTGTCCCGGCGACGACAAGATCCAGATCGCCTCGCTCGATTTCCCTGTAGCTGGGATTCAGAACGAAGTCGTCCCCGAGCAGACCCACACGCACTGCAGCCATCGGGCCGTTGAACGGAATCTTCGCGAGCAGGGTTGCGATCGAGGCTCCCGTCACGGCGAGCACATCGGCAGGAACCCGCTCATCAAGAGACAGGCAAGTGGCGACGACCTGCAGGTCGTCTCGCAACCAGGCCGGGAAGAGAGGCCGCATCGGCCTGTCAATCAGGCGCGCGGTCAGGGTGGCGCGCTCCGGAGGGCGACTTTCCCGCCGCATATAGCTCCCCGGAATGCGTCCTGCTGCGTAAAGACGCTCCTCGTAATCGCAAATGAGGGGTAGAAAGTCGATGCCTTCCCGTCCGCCTGAACGGGTGGAGGTCACGAGAACGGAGGTGTCTCCGCATTCAACCAAGACGGAACCTCCCGCTTGGGGGGCAAATCGCCCGGTGGTCAGTCGAATCTCACGTCCGTCAAACGAGATCGACTGGGTTTGTCCTTGCACGACGGCTTATGTCCTTTTGTCAATTGTTAGTTTGCCATTTCGTGGGTTTCAGCACTGGTGAGTGCAGGGATCGCGCTCACCAGACCTGTTCAACCAATGGCCTGATTTCAGCTGATCACCAGCTGGACTTCACCACGCCGGGAAGCTCACCTTTGTGAGCCCGCTCCCTCAACTGATTGCGGCAAAGGCCGAAATCTCTGTAAACACCCCGAGGCTTGCCGGTAGCCCAGCAACGGTTGCGAACACGGTTGGGTGCACTGTTGCGAGGTAATGCCTGAATCTTGCGGTGAATCTCAAGACGTTCCATGGGATCCCCAGCGGCATTGAGGGCCTTCATCAGTGCCGCACGCTTGGCCGCGTAACGCTCCACGAGCTTCTTGCGCTTCACATCGCGGGCGATCATCGACTTCTTGGCCATGCAGCTGAATCGCTGAAGAATCAATCTCCAACTATACAGTTTGAAGACGTTCAGCTCAGCGGGTGATCAGCTGTTGTACCAGCGGAAGTTGACTGGTGTCCCGCACGATCAGAACGACGGTGAGACCAACGATCAGCAGAAAACCTGATTGCAGGTAAGCCAGCTGCCAACGTTCCGGGACCGGACGACCTCGCAGTCCCTCAAGCAAGAGCAGGAACATCTGTCCGCCATCCAGCAGGGGAACAGGAAAGGCATTGAGCACGGCCAGATTGATGGAAATCAGGGCCATGAAAAACACCAAACCTGAGCCCCCCTGCTCGCTCAGCTGCGCACCGATCTCAACAATTTTCACCGGGCCGCTCAACTGACTTGCGTGGCCTCGGAAATCACGGATCAGCCCGCCATAACCCATCAGGGTCTGCTGCAGGAGCTGACGAAACTCCGAGACGGTATGGGTGATCACCTCAACAGGACCGTTGGCAGGGCGGCTTCGCCCGTTCACATTGGCCTGCAGTTGCGCTCCGATCCGGCCTGATCCTCCCTCGTCGAGGGGTTGAAGGTTGATGCTCTGCTCGCTTTGGTTGCGCTGCCTGTTGATGGTGAGGACTTCTCCGGGAGCGGCTTTGATCTCCTCGACCATGGCCTGTACGCCGGCCTGGCCTGTGCCGAGCTGTTCGCCATCGATCGCCAGGATTTTGTCCCCGGGTCTGAGGCCAGCAAGGTCAGCTGCTCCTCCTTTCTGGACATCGATGATCAGAACACCAGGATCCGGATCCGCCGGCAAACCGACCAATGCGGTCTGGCCGAACAACACCACAAGCGCCAGCAGCAGATTGGCCAGCACACCTGCTGAGATCACCAGCGCCCGCTGAGGAATCGGCCGATTGCGCATCAGATCGGGATCATCGGCAGGAATGGAACTGTCGTCGTCGTCATCAGGGAAGGAGACGAACCCACCCAGGGGCAGCAGCCGGATCGCGTAGGTCACGCCCTGTCGTTGACGTTTGATCAGTGCCGGGCCGAATCCGATTGAGAAGCCGTTGACACGGATCCCCTGGAGCGTGGCAGCGAAGAAGTGACCGGCTTCATGAACCACGATCAGGAAGGCCAGCACCGCAATAGCCGCGAACACGTTCATGCCGGCGTCATCTGTTGAATCGAGTCATTGTGGCTGCAATAGCTCGCTACCGACGTACGGGACGAGAGCGGGGGGCAGGCGCACGGTCCCATCCGGTTGCTGACCTGTTTCCAGCAGGGCTGCCATCGTGCGCCCGACCGCCAGCCCACTGCCGTTCAAGGTGTGCACCAAACGGGTGTTTTTCCCTTCCTTCGTGCGGATCGATGAGCGTCGTGCCTGGAAGTCTCCGCAAACGCTGCAGCTTGAAATCTCCCGATAGGCACCGGCACCTGGCAGCCAGACTTCCAGGTCGTAGGTGCGTTGAGCCGAGAAGCCCAGATCGCCGGTGCAGAGGTCCAGCACCCGGTAAGGCAGCTCGAGAGCCTGAAGAACCGCTTCGGCATCGGCAGTGATCTGAGCGTGTGCATCAGCCGACTGGTCGGGATGAACAAACCAGTAGAGCTCCACCTTGTTGAACTGATGCAGCCGGATCAATCCTCGAGTGTCCCTGCCATAACTGCCAGCTTCCCGACGGAAACAGGGGCTGTAGGCCGCGTAGCGCAATGGCAGCTGATCGACCGGGATGATTTCATCGCGATGGAGCGACGTCACAGGGACTTCAGCTGTCGGCGTCAGCCAGAGATCGTCTTCGGCACACCGGAAGCTTTCCTCTGCAAATTTGGGGAGCTGGCCTGAACCGGTGAGGCTGGCTGAATTGACCAGGACCGGTGGCAACACCTCGCGATAGCCCTTGCTGGTGTGCAGATCCAGCATGAAGTTGATCAGGGCGCGCTCCAGGCGCGCTCCCTGGCCCATCAGGGTGACGAAGCGGCTCTGGGCAATCCGGACGGACCGTTCCGTTTCGAACAGTCCAAGCCGTTCTGCGATCTGCCAGTGCTCTTCGAGCCCCTTCTGTTCACGGGGTGTCCCCCAGCGCCGGAGCTCAACATTGTTGGTTTCGTCCTGTCCATCAGGACAGTCCTCAGCGGGAAGATTCGGGTATGTGAGCAGCTGGTCGCGAAGCTGATTCGACAGCTGCTTTTCCTCCTCCTCCAGAACGGCAACCCGCTGTTTGATGGTGTTGCCCTCCCGGCGTAAGGCGGCAACGTCATCACCTTTTGGATTGGCACCGCTCTGGATGCGCTTACCGACTTCTTTGCCAATGCGGTTTCCATCCGCTTGTAAAGAGCTTCTCGTCTCTTCGAGGTCGCGTTGCTGCTGAGCGATCAGCTGAAGTCGTGTGAGATCGACGGCCTTGCCGCGACGCCCCAGTGCACTGGTGATCGTTTCGGGGTTGTCACGCACAAGGCGCTGGTCGAGCACGGGTCCGGCGGTATCGGCGCCGGCAGCCTATGGCAGCCCGATCAGAGCACCTGGCCGACCATGACAGCCGCCACGGCGGAGAACACGGTGATTCCGAGAGCGGTGATGGGGTTCTGTCCCTGGGCCACGGCCACGGTGGTGATCACGCCGGCTCCCAGGCAGGCCACGCACAGCTGGGTGGTGAGATCGTTGCGGCGGTCCAAGGGCTTTTATCCACTGGTCGGACCGTAGAGAGCGGCTTTGGCTGGGGCTTCAGGAAGGGGCGGCTTCGTTACGCCGCGTCAGGCTTCGTTACGTGTCGCAATGGAAGCGGGTCGTGCGCGGCCTTCTGCGGCCCACTGCTTGAGGGTCTCCAGCTGTTCGCTTGCCGTGCGTGACAGGGGAATGAGCTGTGATGCGGCTCGGATGAGATCGGCTTCCATCAGTTCCCGTCGCTCGGCGAAGGCCAGATGCATCGCTTCGATCACCGTCTGCTCCAGTTCCGCACCAGAGAAACCCTCGCTGCGGCTCACTACGGTGTCCAACGGCAGCGACAGACCGGGCCGGCGTCGTCCCAGATGCAGATTGAGGATGCTTCGGCGCTCCTCGCTGCTGGGAAGATTCAGGAGAAAGATTTCGTCGAAACGCCCCTTGCGCAGCAGTTCGGGTGGCAAGCGGTCAATTCCATTGGCCGTCGCCACCACGAACACCGGCGATGATTTTTCAGCCATCCAGGTGAGCACGCTGGCGAGGACGCGTTGGCTGGTGCCGCCGTCGCTGCGACCATCCCCTCCGAATCCCTTGTCGATCTCATCGATCCAGAGCACGCAGGGTGCCATCGCTTCCGCGCGTTGGATTGTCTCGCGCGTTCTTGCTTCGCTGGCACCGACCAGTCCAGCGAAAAGCCGACCGACGTCCAGTCGCAGCAGAGGCATGGACCAGCTCCCGGCGATTGCTTTAGCTGTCAACGACTTGCCGGTCCCCTGAGGCCCCACAAGAAGCACCCCGCGAGGCAGGGGCAGTCCGAAACGACGCGCATCCTCTGAGAAGGCCTGATGCCGCTGTTCCAGCCAGGCTTTCAGCGCATCGAGGCCTCCGATCGCTTCCGTGCCGTTTTCTGAGTTGCAGAACTCCAGCACTTCGCTGCGAGCGATGGTCTGACGTTTCTCGTCCAGCACCTCCATCAGATCATCCGCTCCCAGGCGACCTCGGCGTGCCAGCGCCCGTGCCGCAACCTGGCGGACGCGCAGTTCACTGAGGCCGCTGCAGGCTTGCGTGAGCTCCTCCAGAACGGAGGGGTCCAGGGGTGCACCGCTTCCTGAGGCGATGCTGGTGAGGAGTTGCCGCAGGTCCTCCGCTTCAGGCAACGGCAGGTCGAGCAATGTGATGGCTTCCTCAAGGTCTGCCGGTGGATTCCAGCCGCCAGTGCAGAGCACAAGGGTGTGGGGCGTGCTGCGGAGATGGGTGCTGAGATTGCGCAGCATCCTGGCGATGCCGGGGTCATCGCAGAACCGGTGAAAGTCTTTGACCAGCAGCACGGTGGGGCTGCCGTCCTCCAGCTGCTGCAGCCATTGCAGCACTGCCATCGGCTGGCGTGCCCCCAGGCCATCAGTGTTGAGGACGCCGTTGAGGCCTTCGATGAAATCCCAGTGGGCCAGACGTCTCTGCAGGCGTTGAGTGGCTTGCAGCATCAGGGCTTCGACGCGACTTTCCTCGCTGCTGCGGATCCAGATCAGTGGGGTGCGGGAACGGATCAGCAAATCGAGCTGAGCGGTCCAGGTGACGCTGCTCATTCCCGTTGAAACTGCTGCAGTGCCTGCCAGCGGGGATCGATTGGATCGCTGTTGGTGGAGGCTTCGCCGGCTTCCTTTGGCAGCGGTGGTCCAGGGCAGTGACCGCCGCAGTGGTTCACCACGGGCAATTGAAGATTCAGTTGTTCGAACACCCATTGCTCCGGATCGAAGCGTCCCCGCGGATCAAGACATTCAACGAGCCCTTCCATCTCTGCAATCTCCTCGGATTCCTGCAATTGCTCGTCGGAGGGAGGCGTGTCTCCGAGCCAGATCAATTCTGATGGTTGGCAGTTGAGTTGTTGATTGAACTGGCCGAGACATCGATCACACGTCAGCGTGACGATTGTGGACAGCTCTCCTTCCACTGAGAGGACGTTGCCGCGATGTTCGGCTGTGAGCTCTCCTCTCACCGGGGTAAGGGATTTCAAGGCATTGAGCTGGCCATCGACAGACCAGGTACGGGGAGCGGCGAGGGCTCTCAGTTCCTGAAGGGCGACCGGCTCCAGGCCTTCGATCATTTCCCGCCTTTTGGTTCGAAGGGGAGGCGGGAGTCACTCACCGTGCCAGCGGATGTGGCGGTGGCTGTCACGGTCTGCTGAGCCTTTTGCTGGTCGAGAATGGTTTGAAGATTCTCTGGCAGAGCTTCTTTGGTGAGGATGAAGGTTTGCAGTCCCTGGAAGATATTGGCAATCACCATGTAGAGCAGGACCCCTGCCGGCAGGGGGAAAAACAGGAACATCCCGGTGATCATGAATGGGGTGATCTTGTTGGCCGTGGCCTGCTGAGGGTTGGCCGGCATCCCCATCCCGGAGAGCAGTTGGGAGAGGAACAAGGTCACTCCGAAGGATCCCACCAGGATGGCGATGTCCCAGTTGATTGCTCCATCTGCATAGAAACCGACCTGTCCAAGGGCCTTGATGAACAGGAATCCGCTCCTGGCTGCCAGGCCGGGAATCTTGGCTTCAACCGTGGCATCTCCCTCGGCCAAAGCTGTGATGGTTCCATCCGCGCTGACGCTGAGAACGTCGTCTCCCTTGCTCAGGCTCCAGCTGGGGGCAAATCGTGATGGGTCCTCGGCGCCTTGAAGGACGTCCGCGAAGGAACGGCCGTCCTTGGTGTGCAGATTGATGCTGGCGCTGTCGCCGACACCGATTTTGTTGCCGCGAGGCAGGCTGGCGATCACGGGCACGTGATCGGTTTCGCCGATAAAGATGGAGTGACTGGCACTGTTGAAGGGTTTCGGCTCAACCGCCGCAATCTGTTCCGCGGGAAGCACCTTGACGTTGATCGTGTAGGGCACATCTGCGAATGGTGAGCCCCGCAATGTGGCGAACAGTGCAAACAGAATGGGCATCTGCACAAGGAGTGGCAGGCAGCCCGCCAGGGGGCTTCCGAACTCCTTCATCACCTTGCCCAGCTCTTGCTGCTGTTTCTGGATGTCGTCGGCATAACGACTTTTGATCTCCGCCTGGCGTTTCTGGATCACGGGTTGCGCGATCCTCATCCTCCGAGCACTACGAATCGAGCCAGCGCTGAGCGGATACAGAGCGACTCGGATCACGAGCGTGAGAGCCACAATCGCCAGGCCATAACTCGGAACTAATCCGTAGAAAAAATCCAGGATCGGGATGAGCAGGTTGTCGGAGATGTACCCGATCACGTGGAAGCTCCCGTGGGTTTTGGAGGCGGTCTACCGCCAGTGTGCAACAAAAGCGGACTCAGGCTGCGAAGCCTTCGACCGACTTCTGATCAGAGATGGATTGGCGTTCTGCAATGCGTTCCAGGATGTAGGTCTCCACATCACGGAACCTGGGAACGGAACGCAATTCCAGCCGTGCACCATCATTGAGAACCAGGACCATGTCTCCCCAGGCGCCAAATCCGCGGGGCACGCTGCGCACCTCTTTGATCTGGCTGTAAACGACCTGGGTCTTGTCCCGGCCAAGCCAGCCACCGGTCACCGAGACCCTGCGACTGGTGATGCGGAAACGCAGCCAGATCGCGCGCACGATCGCTCCAATGGTGAAAGGCAGGGCAATCAAGGTGAAGCCCAGCAGCAGGTTGAAGATCAGATCGCCACGAGCGGGACCTCCCTCGTAGTGAACCTGTTCAGCGGAGGTGGTTGTCATCACTCCAGACCGGCGGACTTCAGCAGACTGTCGCATTCTTCCAGTAACTGTGATTCTTCGACGTCGGATGCACCCGGCCGAAGGCTGATCAGAAGCCAGCGACCTGCCAGCTCAACACGTTGCTCCAGGCGTGTTCTCAGGTGGGCATGGAAGAGGCGCCGCAGTCGGTTGCGGCGGACGGCACGCTTGTGCACCTTGCTGCTGATCACCACTGCACAACGGCAGCATTTGGCAGGGCGGTGACGCAGCTCAGGCCTCAGCAGGGATAAATCACCGTTCAGAGTGCGCAGCACCATCCACTGACCGTGGTGACGACGGGCGTTGCGGTGAAGGCGGTGAAAGCAACGCTGCCCCCTCAGTCGCATCGAAGTGGGCAGCGCCATTGGTTGTGCTGTCGAGACGAGGAAGCTGGCGTCAGACAGCGAGCCTGGACCGACCCCGCTTGCGGCGGGTGCGGATCACACGGCGGCCGGTATGCGAGCGCATGCGGACCCGAAATCCGGAAACCCGTTTGCGCTTCCTGCTTGTTCCCCCCAGGGTTCGTTTGGTCATTGCTGCGTCGTGGCGTCCGGCCGATCAGAACTAATGAACCTACCAGTCAGTCCATGTCGACCAGCCAGCTGCCCCGGTAACCGGACATCGGGACGTCCCCAGGTGCCTGGACAAGAGCGTTGAACTGATACATGCGCTGACCCTGAGGATTGAACATCTTGATCAGCAGGGCGTAATCGCCATCAATGGGCACGGGTTGATCCGGAAAAACCTCAATGGCGGTTTGGTTGTCGTTCACTTCGATGGTCGCTGGAACCTTTTCGAGGCACTTGGTGCGTCTGAGCATGCTCCCTTTGGTGACCTTGCAAAGAGCCATGCGATGCGGCTTCAACTTGGCATCGAAGTAGTCCGGCACAGTCACCGTCAGCTTCAGGATGGCGGTCTTGCGGTCCTTTTCACGAAGGGTCAGGTACCACTCAGAGCGATCGTTCTCAATGTTTGAGGTCTGGTAGTAGTACAGCCGGCGGTAGTCCTTGCTGCTGTCCCAGCGGAATTCCAGCAGGCCGGAGGTGCCCTGCGACATGGCCGGTCTGGAGTTGAGGCCAGCCATGCCTCCCAGCAGTGCAAGACCACCGGCAACGGCGACAGAGCTTTTGAACAGAAGGGACCGGATCATCGCCATCAATCAGCTGCAAGGATTCTCCTGAGTCCAATGCCTGGAAGGGATGGGATTGGGCCGGCCAGCCAGCTGTCAGTTGTGACTGAGTCTGTCTGGACGCAGCAGGCGAGCCTCCTCGAGATAGGGGTGCGCCGGCTCCCGAGCGGCAGGCATCCACACGTGCGCCAGCAGTCGGATGCAGCGCGGCAGATCTCCACTCACGGCCATCTGCTGACAGTCGAGCAGGGCAACCGCATCCCAGCCCTGCCGACGACGAGCGACCGCGGCAGGGAAGCAGGCATCGAGATCGGCCGTGACCGAAAACGTCAGCGACACGATCTGGTCGGGATTCAGCCCGTTGTGTTCCATCAGGGCATCGATGAGACTTGCCACAGCGTTCTCGATCGCTGCCACCGAATTGGCTGGGCAGGTGGTTGCCCCCCGCAGACCGATCAGTTTCCGATCTGAGCCAGTCATGGCCGGTACAGCCAGAGAACCTGACCGCTGCCCATGAGCTCGAGGTTGAGCCGCTCCAGGAGTGGATTCAGAAGATGGGATCCCGGAAGCAGATTGCCGAGTTTGCGTTTGCTTTTCCCAAGGGTCACGAGCTTGGCGTTGTCCTCATCGAGGTCGGCCAGTCGCGCAGCCAGGCGTCGGGCGTCCTCTTCATCCCCGAGCTCATCGACGAGCCCGAGATCCAGGGCTTGCTCGCCGCTGAAGACCCGTCCGTCAGCAAACGTCTTCACGACGTCGGCGCTCAGGCCGCGACCTTCCGCCACGACGCCGACGAACTGGCTGTAACTGCTGTCGATCAGCTGCTGCAGAAGTTCGCGTTCGGCTTCGCTGAGGGGCCGGTCAGGCGAAAGGATGTCTTTGAACATTCCGCTTTTCACCGTGTCGAAGCGGATTCCGATGCGCTCGAACAGGCGTGAGAGGTCGTTGCCCCGAAGAATCACACCGATCGATCCGGTGATCGTGCCTGGATTTGAGACGATCTTCTCGGCTGCCACACCGATGTAGACGCCGCCGGAGGCAGAAATATTGCCGAAGCTGGCCACCACCCGGCATCCCTTTTCGCGCAGGCGCATCAAGGCGGCATGGATCTCCTGGCTGTCTCCGACGGTTCCACCGGGGGAATCGATCCGGAGCAACAGGGCAGGGAATTCCCTCTCTTCAACTTCCTTGAGTGCTTTCAGCACCCGTTTGCGGGTGCTGCCACTAATGGGTCCCTCCAGAACGACTCGCGCCATTCGACGGCGAGATTTACGGCGCCAGGGCCAGATCATGTCTTACATCAGTTGTACTCCGGATCTTAAAAAAGGCCCTGAATCTCCCCGCCATGGCCTCCATCCGCCTCTGGCTGCTGATGTTGCTTCCCTTCGCTCTGTGGGGGACCGCCATGACGGCGATGGCTCCGCTGCTCGAATCCGGTGGCAGCTGGCTTGTTGCAGGTCTTCGGCTGCTCCCTGCCGGCATCGCCCTGATCCTCTGGGTGGCCTTCAGTGGTCGGGGCTTGTTCATCGACAGCCGGGATCTCGGCTGGTTCGCCCTGTTCACCCTGGTTGACGCCTGTCTGTTCCAGGGATTACTCGCGCATGGCCTTTCAGGGACGGGCGCCGGGCTCGGCTCGGTGTTGATCGACTGCCAGCCCCTGATCGTGGCCCTGCTGGCTCGTGCCTTATTCGCCGAGTCGATCAATCCCGTGGGTTGGATCGGCCTTGGCCTTGGTTTTGCAGGGATTCTCTGCCTGGGTGTTCCGGCTGAGCTGCTGGGGCACTGGTGGCTGCTGCGGGATCTGCCAGCTGTCATTGAACTGTTCCAGCCAGGGGAGGTCACGATGCTTCTGGCCGCCCTCGCCATGGCCTTCGGCACCGTGCTGATCCGTTTTGCCTGTCGGTACAGCGATCCGATTGCGACCACGGGCTGGCACATGATCCTGGGGGGACTTCCGCTGCTTCTCATCGCAGCGGTCGATCGCCAGTTCAGCCTACCTGCCTGGGATGCGCTGGATTGGCTTCGCATGGCCTTTGCGAGCCTTCTGGGCAGCGCCCTCGCCTACGGACTGTTCTTCTGGTTCGCGAATCGCCGTGATCTGACGAGTTTCAGCAGCCTTGGTTTTC
Organism: Synechococcus sp. CC9616; assembly: GCF_000515235.1. NCBI lineage: Bacteria > Bacillati > Cyanobacteriota > Cyanophyceae > Synechococcales > Synechococcaceae > Synechococcus > Synechococcus sp. CC9616. The sequence continues at coordinate 41,028 of NZ_KI911558.1, forward strand.
TGACTCCGGTGTTCGCGCTGGCCACCGGCGGTTGGCTACTCGGTGAACGACTCACGTCCGTGCAGTGGGTCGGGGCGCTGATGGTGCTGATGTCGGTGATCTGCGTCAGTCAGCGGCGGCGGCTGTGGGAGCCGGACGTCAGGGTGGAGGGATGAAGGACCCTTCTCTGAGGCTGGTGTTGATCAGCACCCCCATCGGTGCTCTTGGAAGTGGTCGAGGCGGAGGGGTTGAACTCACCCTGCGCTCGTTGGCTCAGGGTCTGGTGATGCGGCAGCACCAGCTGACGCTGATTGCCCCACGGGGGTCACAACGGCCTGTGGGTTGCGACGCAGTGGAACTGGTGGAGGTTGACGGGGTTGATCAACCGAGTTGGCAACATGCTTCTGAGGCTGCATCGGTGGAGATTCCCCGCAACGCGGTGCTGCCCCGCCTGCTGGATGCCGCACTGCAGCGGGCTGACAACGCCGATGCACTGCTGAATTTCGGATACGACTGGTTGCCGCTTTGGGTCACCCCCCATCTCCAACAGCCGTTGTTCCATCTGATCAGCATGGGAGCTGTCACGACGGTGATGGGGGAGGCGATTGAGGCGCTCGGCCGCTGGGACCAGAGACGTCTGGCGTTTCATACCGCTCGTCAGGCGGCTGATTTTGAGCTTCCCAATCCCCCCTGTGTGGTGGGCAATGGCTTCAACCTGGAGGCATATCGCTTTCAAGCTGCGACGGGCGGACCCCTGGGATGGGCGGGCCGCATCGCACCGGAAAAGGGCCTGGAGGATGCTGCATTGGTTGCTGTGGCTTTGGGCGAACGTCTTCTGGTCTGGGGTCTGCTTGAAGATGAGACCTATGCGGCCGCCGTTGAAGCGGCGGTTCCACCTGGAACCATTGAATGGCGAGGGTTTCTGCCCACAGAGCATCTGCAGCGGGATTTAGGCGCCTGCCGGGCTCTGATCAACACGCCGAAATGGAATGAGGCCTACGGGAATGTGGTGGTGGAGGCGATGGCCTGTGGTGTTCCGGTGATTGCTTACGACCGAGGCGGGCCAGGTGAATTGATCGTTCCTGGAGAGAACGGTCTTTTGGTCCCTCCCGATGACGTTTCAGCGTTGGCTGACGCCGTTCGCCGCTGTGGGGACATCGACCGTTCCGACTGCCGTCGGTGGGCCGAACGCAATGCCTCGCAGCAGGTTTTCAGCCGTCGGGTGGAAGCTTGGATCAGCGCTGGTCTGGCAGCGGATGGCAACATCACCGCGTTGAAGTGAGGACGCAGCGGTGGAGGTGAGGGGCCGTCAGCGGCAATGGGTGCTGGCCCTGGTTCTATTTCTTGGCGTGCTGGTTTGTCTGTGGAGGCTCGGTGCCACCGGGGTGACCGATGAGACCCCGCCGCTGTTCGCTGCGGCGGGCCGCGGCATGGTCGACAGCGGTGACTGGCTAACGCCGAGGGTGAATGGCCTGCCTCGTTACGACAAGCCACCTTTGATCTACTGGCTGATGGCGCTGGGTTATGCCTTGCCAGGCTCCTCGCTATGGGATCCGCTGGGCAGCTGGGCAGCTCGGTCGCCTTCGGCGTTGTCCAGCATCGTGATGATGTTGGCGCTGGCCGACACCCTGCTGCGCTGGCCCCGACGCGATGACCAGAGGCCCGCCTGGACTGCGGTGGCTGGAGCACTCAGTTTTGCGTTGTCCCCTCTGGTGCTCGTCTGGAGCCGAACAGCAGTGAGCGACGCCTTGCTCTGTGCCCTGCTCGGACTCAGTCTTCTGTTTCAGTGGCGGCGTTTTGCCGATCCTCAGCAGAGCCGCTGGTGGACGGCATGGGTTCTTCTAGGCCTGGCTGTTCTGGCCAAGGGTCCGGTCGCGATTGTTCTGTCCGGTCTCACGCTGATTCTGTTTTGCGGCCTGCGCCGGGATTTTCAGACTCCCTGGCGGCGCCTTCGGCCACTCCCAGGACTCTTGATCACCGCTCTGATCAGCCTGCCCTGGTACGTCGCCGAACTGTTGGTCGAGGGTCAGCCCTTCTGGGACAGTTTTTTTGGTTATCACAACCTCCAGCGCTTCACCTCAGTGGTCAACGACCACCTACAGCCGTGGTGGTTTTTTGGGCCGGTGATGTTGATCGCGGCCCTGCCGTTCACCCCTCTTCTTCTGGTCTCCATCGCTGAGCAGCCGCGTCTGCGGCCGGAGCCTGATCAGTCCTTGCAGCAGTTCGCATGGTGCTGGCTCATGGCTGTGCTGTTGCTGTTCACCTCGGCTGCCACGAAGCTTCCTAGCTACTGGCTTCCAGCCACCCCGGCTGCTGCTTTGCTGATCACCGCTGCGATCCATGGGCGCCAAGGAGGCCGGACCATCGCCTGGGCCGCAACAGCACTGCTGACGCTGGTTCTGGCGGCGGGATTCTGGGGTTCTTCTCTTTGGATCCCCCTGATCAACGACCCTGAAATGCCGACACTTTCGGCAGATCTTCTCGCCAGTGGCTTCGTGCTCCGCGCCGGAGCCTGGTTCAGCCTGGCTGGCCTGCTCTGTTGTCTTCTCTGGCGTCGCGGCGCACTCATTCGCCTGCTGACCATGCAGGCATCCCTCCTGCTGTTTCATCTCAACGCTCTCGTTCCTATCGCTGAACTTGGCGATCAGTTGCGGCAGATGCCCGTCCGTGATGCAGCAGTTCAGATGGGGCTCCAGCGTCAGTCAGGGGAACCGCTGGCCATGGTGGGAGCGATGAAACCATCCCTGCACTTCCACACCAGAGAAGTGGTGGTTTATGAAGGTCGTTCTGAAGGTGCCCTGGTCAATCTTTCCGACCGTCTGGCCCACGAACGTCGGCGTGGCTGGCAGGGCAGGCCGCTTTCCGATGATGGGGCCTCTGAAACCGTGTTGGTTCTGATCGATGGCGGCACGGCCCTCCAGGATCATTGGAGCCGCCTGGAGCCGCAGATCCTCGGAGAGTTTGGGATTTACCAATTGTGGCGGCTCGATCGTCGCCGCCTTGAGGCACGCGCTGGAGATCTTCGCAGTGAAGGCGTCGATCCCGACTGGCGTGATCCACGGCCGGAGCGCTTCTGATTCAGCCCTGTGGTGGCTTCTTCCCATAGCCGGTCATGCGGAAGTCGTGGCGGTAGTACGACCTGATCCGTCGGAGTTCACGCTTGGACAGCTCGCTGGCGCTGAGGCGTGATGGCGATTGATTGGTATGCGGCATTGGTGCAGCCTTCCGTCCCTGCGTTTGAGGATCGATCAGTTGGAAAAGGTGACGCAAATCCTGCTCAAATCGCTCCACCCTGCCAATGAACTGGGGTTGGCCTGCTCGCAGCCAGAGGGCCTGCGGTTGGAAGGTGGTCAGCCGGCGCAATCGACCCTGATGCAGATCGTTCACCATGTCGCTGAGTGATGGCCGCTCATCCAGCAGGTGCAAGCGATAGCGCTTGGTTCGACTGAGGTCTGCTTCTGATGTTCGACGCAGCTGTTTCTCGGTTCTCAGAGCAACCCGGAGGTTGTAATTGCAAGCGGACAGGAACCGGCTGATCGGATGGCGCACGAAGGTGAAGCGCAGATAGTCCCGCCAGTCCTCCGGCAGGTCATTGCGTTTGTGGTGGCTGTGGTCGTGGCGGAATCCGAAGGCTGACTCAACTGACTGACCGGCGCACTTGGGGATATGGAGAAAGATCAGTTTCTGCTTCGGCAGAATCAGACTCATGGAGTGAACCTCTGGCGGTGGCAGAAGCCACAGACCTCCCAGAGACTGATCTCACCGTTCGGAGCGGGGCGTCCGCAACGGGGGCACTGCCCCATGCCATGAACATCGCAGCGGCTGGGGTGCCTTGCCCAGATCGAGGCTTCGCTTTCAAGCGGCTCTCTCACGCGGCTGTGATGCTGTTGAACGCGCAGATCGCGTACGGCGTGGCCGGCAGCCCTCATGGCTGCCAGCAATTGCATGCGGTTGTACTGAAGGGCTTGCCGCCACTGGGGATGACTCGCTCCCACCGTGAGCACGCCCCGTTGGAGGCTCAATGGCCTGCAGTGAGGTGCTAACTGATCTCCGGCGATGTTCGGCCAGTCCTGCCAAAGCCCTGCCAAGCCTCCATCGCGACGCCACTGTCGACTGAGTCCGTCAAGGCAATCTCTCAGGGGAGCCGCGGGAGCCGGTGGTGCCGGCTGGAGGATTTCAAGCCCCTTCAGACGTCGACGTTGGGGATCTGGAGCCACTGCCATGGCCAGAGCGTAGGGGTGAATGGCCAGGATCTCGCTACCCTCGGCCTGGATCCGCAGTTCCGTTCATGGGCTTCTTCGACCGGCTTAGCCGACTGGTTCGAGCCAACGCCAATGCTGCTGTCAGCAGCATGGAGGATCCGGCCAAGATTCTTGATCAGTCCGTTGCGGACATGCAGTCCGATCTGGTCAAGCTGAGACAGGCGGTGGCTTTGGCGATTGCCAGCCAAAAGCGCTTGCGAAATCAGGCTGAACAGGCCGAAAGTCAGTCCAAAACCTGGTACGAACGCGCTGAGCTGGCCCTCAAAAAAGGGGAGGAGGATCTGGCCAGAGAGGCTCTGACCCGTCGCAAGACATTTCAGGAGACGGCCACCTCGCTGACGGCGCAGGTCCAGGCTCAGGACGGTCAGGTGGAAACCCTGAAGAAGAGCCTGGTTTCCCTTGAGGGCAAAATCGCCCAGGCCAAGACCAAGAAGGACATGCTCAAGGCCCGCGCCGAGGCGGCGAAGGCCCAGCAGCAGCTGCAGAGCGCCGTTGGCAACATCGGAACCGACTCCGCCATGGCCGCGTTTGAGCGGATGGAGGACAAGGTTGAGCAGATGGAGGCCACTGGACAGGCCGCCGCCGAATTGGCGGGAGCCGATCTCGAGAGTCAGTTCGCGGCCTTGGAAGGCGGAAGCGATGTCGACAACGAACTCGATGCCTTGCGTCAACAGCTCAAAGGGGGGCCAGAAGCAGTCGCCCTGCCAGCAGCCGAGAGCAGTGAAGAGGTCAAGGCCGTCAAGGTGGAGGAGGTCGACGCCGATCTTGAGGATCTCAAGAGATCCATCGACAAGCTTTGAATCGGGTCTTCAGAGCTCTCAGCACTCCATAGGATCAAGGGGTCTGACTGAAAGACCCTTGGCTGGAGCCGTCTCCGATTTCACTGATTCAGGATTCGATCAGGAGGTGCTCAAGGCCTCCGGCACCGTTCTTGTTGATTTCTGGGCGTCCTGGTGCGGACCCTGCAGATTGATGGCACCCCTGATGGACTGGGCTGCTGAGACCTACGGCGATCGTCTCTCCGTGGGCAAGCTCGAAGTGGACGGCAATCCCACAACCCGTGATCAATATCAGGTGCAAGGGATCCCCACATTGATGCTGTTCCGTGATGGTGAGGAGCTTGCCCGCCATGAGGGAGCCATTGCGAAGCCTCAGCTTCAGGCCTTCCTGGATGCGCATCTCTAATCGTCTTGAGGCTCTTGGCAACGGTGTGTTCGCCCGAACAGACGAGCACAAACGTCTGTATCGACGCAGCGCACAGCACGGCATCGTTCCAGAGCTGATTGATCTTTCGCTCGGATCCTCCGATCTGCCCCCGCCAGCTCAGGTTCTGCAAGCGATGGCCGAGTCGATCCATCGGCCTGACACATCCTCGTATTGCCTCCACGCCGGTACGGCACCGTTTCGTCAGGCCGTTGCGGCCTGGTGTCAGCGCCGATTTGACGTCGCGGTCGATCCAGAACGGCAAGTGCAGCTGTTGATCGGCTCTCAGGAAGGGACGGCTCATCTGCCCCTCGCGATCCTCAATCCAGGCGATCAAGCGTTGATGCTTGATCCCAGCTATCCATCTCACCGCGGCGGTCTTGTCCTCGCAGGTGCTGAGGTCAACAGCCTTCGCCTTGATCACGACACGTCATGGCTGCCACAGCTTGATCGACTCCCTCTCAGTACCTGGGAGCGCATCAAGTTGTTCGTTCTCGGCTACCCCCATAACCCCACGGCCCGGGTCGGAAACCAGGCTTTACTGGATCAGATCATGGCGCTGGGTTGTCGTCATGACGTGGTGATTGCCAACGACAATCCCTATGTGGATCTGGCACTCGAGGGACAGGCTCCAACCCTGTTGCACAGTCCAGGCTGGCGTGAGCGAGGAATCGAATTCTTTTCCCTGTCGAAGGGTTGGTGCCTGGGAGGATTCAGGCTTGCCTTCGCGGTTGGAGCCGAACCTTTGATCTCTGCGCTGCGGCAACTGAAAGGCGTTGTTGATTTCAACCAATCCCTCGCCCTTCAGGAGGGCGCCATCTGCGCGCTTGAGGCGTGTCCGCAATGGCCGGAGCAGCTCCGGGACACCTATCGCGAGCGGCGTGACGGGGTCATCTCCTCTTTCCTGGCCCAAGGCTGGCGCGCGCCGATGCCGGAGGTTGGGATGTACGTCTGGATGCCGTTGCCAGCGCGGGCCGTTGAGCTTGGCTGGAGTGATGAGCGATGCGCGTCGGAACTCCTTGAGCGCAGTGGTGTTGCGTTGACTCCTGGCTCCGGTTTCGGGGCCGGTGGCAGCGGCTGGTTGCGAATGGCGCTGGTTCGTCCTCTGACGGAGCTTCGCCAGGCCGTGACACGTCTTGTTGATGCGCATGATGCACTGGCCTGAGCCTGGCTCTGGCGGCGGCAGGTTGATGGCGGCCTACCGACAATTGGCCGGGCCAGAGGCTGAACCATGGCTCGTTCGCCGGGTTCCCGTCTGTGCCAGCACGGAACCCCTTCTCGCTAGATGGTTGCAGCGTTCCGCCGGGCTGGACCGCCCCTTTGCCATCGTGGCCCGGCATCAGAGAAAGGCCACCGGGCAGCGAGGACGGGTGTGGCTGGCCCCGCCGGGGGGGCTGTGGGTCAGTGCCGCACTGCCCTGGGAAGGGAGACCCGCCGCCAGTGCAGGGCTGCTGGGTCTTTCTGTCGTGGCGGCCATGGCGGAATGCCTGGAGCAGCGTGGTTTGCCCGTCCGCATCAAATGGCCGAACGACCTGCTGGTTGAGGGGCGCAAGTTGGCCGGAGTGCTGCCGCGTCTGGTTCATCGCGGCTCGCGCTTGCGTCAGGTTCGCATCGGCTTCGGGATGAATGTGGCCAACCCTGTGCCGCCGGAGGGCATCGCTCTGAAGAGATTGCTCGGGCCAGCGCACCATGGGGTTGAGCGCTGGGGCGCCGAATTGCTGCTGGCCTTCGACCGCTGCATGCGCCGAGCTAGCGACGGCAGTTGGTGTCTTGCCGAGATTGAACAACGGCTTTGGAGTGATCGGATTTCTGATCCGAAGGACAACAGGATCTGGATGATTGAGGGTCTGGCTCCGGATGGCGCTCTGCGCTTGCGTCATGGCACCAAAACGTGCAGCTGGCGCCGATGGCCCTGAACAGGTCGATTTGTGCTTTAGTCCATCTGGATTTCGTTTTGCAACGTGCTGCGCTGGTTGTCCCTTACCTGGTTGCTGGCTGTTCCCCTCGCTCCGATTGAGCCCGGTCACAGTCAGCTGCAGCCAGCACAACCTCCAGAGCGCTTCGATGACAGGCTCAAGGATCTTGAGGTGCAACAGCCGAAATCACTGGGTCTGACGCCCCAGGATCTCGACAAGCTTGAGGATGAGCGTGTCATCACGCCTCAGGAACGGGACTTGAACGGCCGCGATGCCCTGGTCCGCCCGGTTGATGTTCCAGCTGTGCAACGGGCCTGCCAGGAAGGTGCACTGTCCCAGAAGGAGTGTTCCTCCGGCGTCGTGCGGCAGGTCAGACCAGGGCGCAGAAACCCCAGGGTTGAGGTTGAGGGGATGGCAGGAACCCAGCCGAGCCCGGGCGATGGCCCATCTACTCCAACAACATCACCGTTGACCGTCCCGGTGTCAGCGCTGATCGGGGCTGACAACAGATTCCGTTTGCAGTCGGTCTTCTCGGTCACGCCGAGGCCACTACCGAAGCTGGGCAACGGTGATCGCAAGCTGTTGTTTCCAGTCGTGGGCGAAGCGTTCACCAGCAGTGGATTTGGCTGGCGTCTTCACCCTGTGGTCGGCACCTGGTTGATGCATGCAGGCCGTGATTTCGCAGCACCTGAGGGTGCTCCAGTTGTGGCATCTCTCTCCGGAAAGGTTGTGAGCAGTGGATTGGCAGGGGGCTATGGGATCACGGTGGTTCTGGAGCACAACAATCCGAAGCGGCGAACCTTGTATGGCCATCTTTCAGAGATCTATGTGAAAGCCGGGCAGACCGTTCAGCAGGGCGAAGTGATCGGCCGCGTCGGCAGCACCGGCCTGAGCACCGGCCCCCATCTCCATTTCGAGTTGCGTCGTCCTCAGGGAGATGGTTGGGTTGCCATCGATCCCCAGGATCTGGACATGAGTCCCCTGATCGACACCATGACGGCACAGGGGGATGATCCCGTCTCAATCCTGATGGCCCAATTGCTTCGATCCTTGGAACGTCCTGGCGATGTCAGGACGACTCCTCCCGCAGGATGAATCCCACACCGCGAATGGTGTGAATCAAGGGCGTTGTGGTTTTGTTCTCGATCTTCTGCCTTAGATATCGGATGTAAACGTCGAGCAGGTTGTCGTCTCCGTAAAAGTTTTCTCCCCAGACTCCCGACATGATTTCTGAGCGCTCCAGAACCCGGCCGGCGCCTCGCATCAAAAAGTTCAACAGCTCATATTCCTTGACGGATAGGTGAATCGTTCGGCCATCACGGGAGACATCTCTCGTGCGGGTATCCATGACCAGGTCAGCGACCTGCAGCCGCTCTGGCTGACCATCCGGCCCCGAGGCTGCAGAAAAGGATTCGGCTCGACGGCGCATGGCTCTGAGTCGTGCCATCAGCTCGTCGATTGAAAATGGCTTGATCAGATAGTCATCCACCCCGGCATCCAGGGCCTTGACCCGATCGGTGATTTCGTCATGGCCCGTGAGCATCAGGATCGGCGTTGTCACGCCTCCTGCCCGGATGCGCTGGCAGATGTCGATTCCACTGAAGTCCGGCAGATTCCAGTCGAGGATGATGAGATCCGGCACGGGCTCCGTTCGGGAACGGATCAGTCCGCCAGCTCCATCGCTGGCGATGTCAACGTCATAGCCCTCAACGTCAAGCTCAAGCCTGAGCAGTTCGGTCAGTTTCGCTTCGTCGTCCACCACGAGAACGCGGAGGCGTGGCTGCAACTCAGAAGCCATCAAGACGTCGAACCTTTCTGCAGCTTAGGCAGCAGCCTCAACCGTTTCTAGTCTCAGGTGAGCGAAGCGTAGACAACATCGATGTCCCAATCCTGGTCGGTTGAAGCGATCGGTCGACTGCGTGAACAGCAGGATCTTCCCTTCGTGCGTGCCGATTCGAATGGATTGGTGATGGAGGTCAATCAGCGTTTCCGCGACATCTATGGATGGTCGGATGCCGATCTTCTTGGTCAATCGCTCGGCTTGATACTGCCTCCGTCCTTCCGCGATTCCCACCATGCAGGTTTCGCCCGCTTCAAGCTCACAGAGGTGTCAAGGGTGCTGAACCATCCCCTGAAGCTGGCGACCTATTGCGCCGATGGTCGGGCGATTGAAAGTGAGCATTTCATCGTTGCCGAAAAGCATGGTGACGGCAGCTGGTCCTTCGCGGCGACCTTGCGACCGCTGTCGTGAACTCCCCGTCTCCTGCCCCTGAATCCGTCTCCGAACCAGCTCTGGTTCAACAGCTGAGACAGTCCCTCGGGATGTTGCAGGTTGCCTTTGATGCCGCTGTCGAATCGATGTTGATCATCGATGGCGATCGACGGGTTCACTGGGCAAATCAGTCTTCAGCGACCTTGCTGGTGGATGGTGTGCCCATTCAGGTGATGAATCGTTGCCTGGATGCCCTGATGACGCTTCATCTGCCGGGGGGAACATCGATTCAGCAGGATCACCCTCTGCATCCCTCCCAGCCCTTGCCGCTCAAGGAAGGCGAGGAATGCCTTGAACTGACTCTCAGCTCTGGGGTCCGCACCACAGCCCGACAGTTGCGTTGGCAACCGGTTGCCATTCTGCAGGCCAAGGATCATCTGTTGATCACCATCCGTGATCTCAGCCCTGAGCAGAAGGCCTTGCTGCAGCAACAGCGCTTCATGACGGATCTCACCCACGAGCTGAGAACGCCGCTCACGATCATTTCGGGGAGTCTCAAGCGCCTCAGGCGTGACAGCGATCCGCATCAGCGAGCTCATAGACATCTGATCCGCGCCGAGGAAGAAACCCTTCGGATTCACCGTCTTCTCGAGAACCTGTCACTGATGACCCAGCTGGAGGTTGACCCCGCCTGGCTTGGAGCCCGGGTACAGCCTCTCCTGCCCGTGCTTCGCCAATGGTTTGAGGGCAATTCCGACAACCGCCAACAACGATTGTCGATTGAGTGGGGCGGCCTCTCTTCGACAGATCTTGTGCGGATTGATGCCAATGCCCTGGCGGTTGTTCTTGATCAACTCGTCGAGAATGCGATTCAGCACGGCGCAGATGCTGACAAGATCCGCATGACGATTCGCTGCCCCGGCCCTGAAGACGGCGACAGCTACGCGCTTCAAATTTCCAGTACCGGGTCGGGGGAAGCGGTGGGTCGCGACACTCTCGACGACTGGCTGCTGCCGTTCGTGCGATCGGCTGGCCGGCGCCATGAAACCAATGCTGAAGGGGCGGGGCTTGGCCTTGCGATCGTGAACAAGCTGGTTCAGGCCTGGGGAGGCTCGCTGCAGCTCGATCAGCGCAATGTCACGGCCGAACCTTCCATCACCGTCACATCCGTGACGTTCACCATGCCGTTCACCGCGATGCCGTTGCCTCCAGCAGCTCAGGAAGCCGGAGAAAGAGATCCGGTTTAAGGACATAGTCCTCTGCCCCGTCCGCGAAGGCCTGCCGACGTTTGTCCTCGTCGTTGAGGGCGGTCACGATCACGATCTTTGGAGCCTGGCCTTCCTGCTGGGGCGTGCGGCTCTGCCTCAGATGGCGAAGACAGGTGAGCCCGTCCATGCCAGGCAGCATCACATCGAGAAGGACGAGATCCACCGTCACGTCGGAGTCCGCCATGGCGCTGAGAAAATCTTCCGCTGTCCCGAACGACAGGAAACGGTGCCCCTCATCGCTGATTTCCTCCTGCAACAGTTCACGGATGCGTGGGTTGTCCTCCACCACTGCAACCGTGATCTGCCGTCCCGCTTCTTGCATCAAACCTCCCTTCAGGACAGTTTCAGGGGTTGTCTGGTGGTCAGCATCTCGACGATGCGTCCATCCTGGAAGCGAGCCAGCTGGCGGGCGCGGGCGGCGACCTCATCCTCGTGGGTGACCATCACCAGCGTGATGCCCTGGCGATGCAGGTCGTCGAACAGATCCAGAACCTCAGCGGTGGTGTTGGAGTCGAGAGCGCCGGTGGGTTCGTCCGCCAGAAGCAGGGAAGGACGGTTGATGATTGCGCGAGCGATGGCCACCCGTTGCTGTTGTCCTCCGGAGAGCTGGTTGGGCCGGTTTTCAAGCCGTTGGCCAAGACCGACCCGAATCAGGGCTTCACGGGCTCGATGACGCCGTTCTTCAAGGGGCACTCCGGCATAGATCATCGGCAGCATCACGTTCTCCAGGGCTGACGCCTGGGGAAGCAGATGAAACTGCTGAAATACGAATCCCAGAGAACGGTTGCGCAGATCTGCGAGAGCGTCATCGTCGAGCTGTTCGACAGACACCCCGTTCAGGCGATAGCAACCACTGCTGGGGCGGTCCAGGCAGCCAAGAATGTTCATGGCTGTGCTCTTTCCGGATCCAGAGGCACCCATCACGGCCATGTAGTCCCCCTCTCGAACGATCAGATCCAGCTGATCGAGAGCATTCACGGTGAGATCTCCCTGGCCATAAACCTTGCTGATGCCGCTCAGTTCGGCGACAGCTCGGTTGGCATGGGGCGGCAGGGGATCAGCCAAGACCACTCGAACCACTTGAGGCGATGGCTTGCTGCAGTAGAGGCGTTCCGCTGACTGCAGCATTTGCCCATTGGAACAGCGGGTTGGAGAGGATGCCACCAACCGCCGTCACCACAACGCATCCGATCAGAGCGGTTCGGAGCGGCTGCATGCCCATCAAGGACCAGCGCACTTCGGGGTAGTTCTTGACGACGTCGGACGCCTCCTGAGGCTCCTTTACCACCATCATCTTGATCACAGAGATGTAGTAGTAGATCGAGACCACCGACGTGATCAGACCGACCACAACCAACAGGTACTGGTGATCGGCCCAACCTGCGAAAAAAAGATAGATCTTGCCGAAGAACCCCAACATCGGGGGGATTCCACCGAGGGAGAGCAGGCACAGGCTCAAGCCAAGGGTGATCAATGGATCCTTCTGGTACAGACCTGCATAGTCCGAAATGCGATCACTCCCTGTACGGATCGAGAACAGGATGATGCAGGCGAAGGCTCCCAGATTCATGAACAGGTAGGCGGCCATGTACAGCACCATTGCTGCAAAACCGTCCTCGGTGCCGCAGACCATGCCGATCATCACGAAGCCGGCCTGACCGATGGAGCTGTAAGCCAGCATCCTTTTCATCGAGGTCTGAGCCAGGGCAACAACGTTGCCAAGCGTCATGCTCAGCACTGCAAGAACGGTGAACAACAGCTTCCACTGGCCATCAAACGCACCGAAACAGCCCACCAGAATTCTCAGAGCCAGGGCGAAGCCTGCGGCCTTTGACCCCACGGACAGGAAGGCAACCACCGGCGTCGGTGATCCCTCGTAGACGTCAGGAGTCCACTGGTGGAACGGGACCGCAGCGATCTTGAAAGCGACGGTTGCCAGGACAAACACCAGGGCCAGGGCCGCCAGTGGGGTGGTGCTGGTCTGAAGAGCAACGCCAATGGTTTCCAGGCTGGTGCTGCCGCTGAGGCCATAGAGCAGGGACGAGCCGTAGAGGAAGACCGCTGCTGCAGCTGAGCCCACAAGCAGGTATTTGAGGGCCGCTTCCGAGCTTCTGGCATCCCGTTTCATGTACCCAGAAAGCAGGTAGCTCGCGACCGAAAGGGTCTCCAGTGAGATGAACACACTCACCAGATCGGTGGCGCCACAGAGCAGCATCGCCCCGAGCGTGGCAGCCAGAAGGATGGCGGCATATTCCCCGACGGGCGTACCGCTCTGCTCGGCGTATCGCCAGCTGATCAGCAGTGAAAGAAGAGTGGACAGGGCAATGACGGCCCTGAACGCGACCGCAAGGTTGTCGGCCAGAAAGGCACCCAGAAAGGCGGGCTCCAGTGGCCCATTCCATTGGAGAGCCAGTAGGAGCAACGAGCCACCAAGGCCCAGATAGCAGATCGGGGGAACCCAGCGGGCGGCGACCTGTTCGCCGGCAAGGTCCACCAGCAAGGTGGCGATCATGGCGAACAACACGGCCGCTTCCGGTAGGACCGCCGTGGCATTCAGGGAAAGATTGAGGAGTTCACCTGGGGCACCCATCTCGGGCATGGCAGGCTTCGGATCCAACGTCCTGGTTCATGACTTTAGCCGCGCCGTTCCATTGCGATGGTGATGCAGGGTGCGCTGGTCGATGCGATAAAGAAGGAACAAGGAAGAAGGCCGGCACCTTTGGCGCACACCCTCGTCATCGTTGAAAGCCCCACAAAGGCCCGAACCATCCGCGGCTTTCTGCCAAAGGGGTTCCGGGTTGAGGCGTCGATGGGTCATGTTCGTGATCTGCCCAACAACGCCAGCGAAATCCCAGCGTCTGCCAAGGGACAGAAGTGGGCCAATCTCGGCGTGAACACCGAGGCCGACTTCGAGCCCCTTTACGTGGTGCCGAAGGACAAGAAGAAGATTGTCCGTGAATTGAAGGACGCCCTCAAGGGAGCTGAGCAGCTGCTGCTCGCAACGGACGAGGACCGTGAAGGGGAAAGCATCAGCTGGCACCTGCTGCAGTTGCTGTCTCCCAAGGTTCCGGTGAAGCGGATGGTGTTTCACGAGATCACCAAGGAGGCGATCGGCAAGGCCCTGGATCAGACCCGAGAACTCGACATGGAGCTGGTGCACGCCCAGGAGACCCGACGGATTCTCGATCGTCTGGTGGGTTACACCCTCTCGCCGCTGCTCTGGAAAAAGGTGGCCTGGGGGCTGTCGGCCGGTCGGGTGCAATCGGTTGCCGTCCGCCTTCTGGTTCAGAGGGAGCGGGCCAGACGAGCGTTTCGCAGCGGCAGCTACTGGGATCTCAAGGCGCAGCTTGAGCTGAATGGGAGCGGCTTCGAAGCCAAGCTCACCCATGTGGACGGCCGTCGAATCGCCAATGGCAGCGATTTCGACGAAAGCACCGGCGGCCTCAAGGCCGGGAGTGATGTGCGGCTGCTGAGTGAGCAGGAGGCCCGTGCCCTGGCCGCAACGGTCAGCACCAGTGGCTGGTCGGTGGATGCCGTGGAAGAAAAGCCCACGGTGCGCAAGCCGGTTCCCCCCTTCACCACCAGCACCCTGCAGCAGGAGGCCAATCGCAAGCTCCGGCTTTCAGCGCGCGAAACGATGCGCTGTGCTCAGGGGCTTTATGAGCGTGGCTTCATCACCTACATGCGCACCGATTCGGTGCATCTCTCAGACCAGGCGATCAGTGCTTCCCGCAGTTGCGTTGAAGCTCTCTACGGCAAGGACTATCTGAGCAAGGGGCCACGGCAGTACAGCACCAAAGCGCGCAACGCTCAGGAGGCCCACGAAGCCATTCGTCCGGCAGGGGAGAGCTTTCGCACGCCGGGGGATACCGGTCTTGATGGCCGCGATCTCGCGGTTTACGAGTTGATCTGGAAACGCACGGTGGCCAGCCAGATGGCTGAAGCCCGTCTGACGATGCTCTCCGTCGATTTGAGTGCGTCTGAGGCGGCATTCCGCGCCAGCGGCAAGCGCATTGACTTTCCAGGATTCTTTCGTGCCTACGTCGAGGGCAGCGACGATCCAGATGCGGCCCTTGAAGGGCAGGAAGTGCTGCTGCCAACCCTGGCAGTCGGCGATGCACCGACGCCGAAACAGGTGGAGCCGCTTGGACACCAAACGCAGCCGCCGGCCCGCTTCAGCGAGGCCTCGCTGGTGAAAATGCTCGAGAAGGAAGGAATCGGGCGTCCTTCCACGTATGCCTCCATCATCGGCACGATTGTCGATCGCGGTTATTCCACCCTGCAGGGCAATGCGCTGACCCCGAGTTTCACCGCCTTTGCCGTCACCGCCCTGCTCGAGGAACACTTCCCCGATCTTGTCGACACCAGCTTCACCGCCCGGATGGAGACCACCCTCGATGAGATCTCTCACGGCAAGGTGCAGTGGCTTCCCTATCTGGAGGGCTTCTTCAAGGGCAATGAAGGCCTCGAGAATCAAGTGCAGCTCAAGGAAGGCGACATTGACCCCGGCGCGTCACGCACCATCGATCTCGAAGGTTTAACGAGCGTTGTCCGCATCGGTCGTTTCGGTGCCTACCTGGAAGCGAAGCGGGTCAGTGATGACGGAGAGGAGGAACTGATCAAGGCCACGCTTCCCCGCGAGATCACTCCAGCAGAGCTGGATGAAGAGCAGGCGGAGTTGATCCTGAAACACAAGGCGGATGGGCCTGAAGCCCTTGGTGAGGACCCAGAAACCGGAGATCTGATTTATCTGCTGTTCGGCCAGTACGGCCCCTATGTCCAGCGTGGTCAGGTCAGTGATGAGAATCCAAAGCCGAAGCGGGCGTCCCTGCCCAAGGGTGTGAAGCCGGAGGACCTGACCCTTGAGGATTCACTTGGACTGCTGAGGCTCCCCCGCCTTCTCGGTGAACATCCCGATGGTGGCCGTGTGCAGGCGGGCCTCGGACGTTTCGGCCCCTACGTGGTTTGGGACAAGGGCAAGGGCGACAAGGACTATCGCTCCCTCAAAGGTGAGGATGATGTGCTCGCCATCGGTCTCAGTCGTTCCCTCGAGCTGCTGGCCATGCCGAAGCGAGGCCGGGGCGGCAGAACGGCCCTCAAGGATCTCGGCAAACCAGAGGGCAGCGAGGAGACCATTCAGGTGTATGACGGCCCTTACGGGATGTATGTGAAGCAGGGCAAGGTCAATGCCTCTCTCCCGGAAGGGAAGACGGCGGATGACATCAGCCTTGAAGAGGCCGTTGAGTTGCTCAGTGCCAAGGCGGCCTCGAAAAAAGGCAGTTCTCGGAAGGCGTCCTCGGCAACGAAGAAGCCAGCTGGACGCAAGCCTGCGGCGAAAAAGGAGGCTGAAGCGCAGCCCAAGACCCGCAAGCTCCCTGGGACCACGAAATCGGGTAAACCCAGAGCTGGGGCGGTGAGGGTGATCAGGCCTGCGGACAGCTGATGCGGAACTTGCTGCGGCTGATCCTGCCGCTGCTGATGCTGCAGGGTTGTGCCGGCAATCCGGTGGCTCAGCAGTTGCAGCGCAGTTTCGATCAGCCTGCGCTGAAGGCCCCAGGTCAAGATCAGCAAAAGACACGGGAATCGAAACCGACGTCGGAGACCAAGCCTTCCGCTTCTGCTGATGCTCAACCAGTGGACGCCACAACTCAGAAGGATCGTTCAGACGGCCCCAAGCCCAAGGCTGATCAGGCCAGGAACGACAAGGCGAAGGGCAACGGTGTGAAGGGCAACGGTGCGAAGGGCAGCGATGAGACGGAGAACGTTGGGATGGAAAACGATGGGGTTGGGAACGATGGTGAGGACAAGGATGAGGAGGGCAAAAGTGAGGAGGGCAAGAGTGAGGAGCTGAAAGCTGGGGAGCTGCCACCCTCGGATCTGCCTCAGGAGCCTTACCGGATCACCATTCGCTTGTCAGCAGCTGATCCGGCCTCGCCGGCTGAGGCTGTCACCCGAGTCCTTCGACAGGCAGGTGTTCCCTTCGCCGTCGAGCGGATCGAGCGGGTTGAGCCATGAGTCATGAGCCTGCACCCCTCAGTCGCCAGCAAGCTCTGCGGCTTGTTGAAGGGGCTTACCTCGCCGCCACCACTGGTTTGATCTGGCTGGCGCTTTATTACCTGCCGGTTGGCGGAGCCCTTTTCCGCCTGTCTCTGCCATTGCCGCTGGCTTTGCTTCAGCTCCGCCGAGGCGGCCGGGCAGGTGTGGAAGCTCTGCTGCTCGCTGTGCTGCTGCTGACGGCACTGATGGGTCCGGTTCGAGGCCCACTTCTGCTGTTCCCCTATGGATTGCTGTCGTTGTGGTTGGGTTGGAGCTGGATCAAGAAGCTCAGCTGGTGGATCAGTTGGGGTGTCGGGATTGTTCTGGGCACGTTCGGTTTTCTGGTGCGACTCGTTGTGCTCTCGTTGCTGGTGGGTGAGAACCTCTGGGTGTTGATCACCCGTGCCGGTGCCGGACTCCTGGACCGCTTCGTCTCCCTGCTCAATCTCCCCGTCTCGCCGGATCTCTTCGAAGTTCAGCTGATGGCTCTGGCTCTTGTGGTTGTGCAGGAGGTTGTCTACGTGCTGTCACTCCACGCTCTGGCGTACTGGATCTTTCCCCGTCTGGGTTCCTCTCTGCCGAGACCGCCAAAGTTGCTGCAGGGCCTTGTTGCGCTTGATCCACTCTGATTTCATCGATCTCCCCAAGGGATGTCATTGGGTTGGAAGCATGCCCGCAACAGCCGGACTCGCCGCCTGCCTGGAGCGCTGGCAACAGCCTGGGTTGAATGTTGATCTGCTGCTGCTTCTGGCGGCTACGCAGACGGCGGAACAAGATGGAATTTCAGCCGCCGGGGCGACGGCAGCATCCCGGCGCCTGACGGCACTGGCGGATGCGGAACTCCTGCTTCGGGGGACAGAGGCCAGTCGTCGCTGGGCGTTGCCGCCTCTTCCGGCTGGGGTGTCCCCCGCACTTCTCAGTCGTGTGGCCGTCGAGAGCCTTCATCTCAAGCCCCAGGTGGTTGCCCTTGGCCTTCACCATTCACCGGACTTCCCGCACCTCCGGCTGGAATCCGTCAGCCAGGGACCATCTGCCTGCCTGTCAGGAGGTCAGGCGATGTCGCCGGATCGTGTGGAGACGCTCTGGAACCAGGGGGAACGGCTTGGACGACGACTGCGTCGTCCGCTAGTGCTGGCCGAGTGCGTTCCAGGGGGCACCACAACGGCGTTGGCAGTTCTCACCGCTCTTGGACTGCAGGCTGGAGATCTGGTCAGCGGCAGTGCCAGACAACCGCCACAGGCTCTCAAGCAGCAGCTGGTGGCGACCGGACTGCAACGGGCCCAGCTGCCGCACGATCCTTCAGCCCGCGCTGTGCTGGCTGCCGTCGGTGATCCTTTTCAGGCGGTGGCGGCAGGTCTGCTGTGCGGTGCTGCCGAGGCGGATCAGCCCGTTCTTCTCGGCGGCGGAAGCCAGATGGTTGCTGTGCTGACACTGGCGCTCAGTTCACTGCCGGTTCTGCTTCGCCAGCGCCTGTCGCAGAGGGTTCTGATTGGAACCACCGCCTGGCTTGCTCAGGAGTCGGTTGTGCCGCCCGCCGGCTCCATGCTCAGCAGGCTTGTTGCGCTTGCCAGCGATCGTTGTGCCGTGCCTTTGGCGGCCATGGCCTGTGGTGTTCGCTTCAGTCGCAGTCGACATCAGCAGCTGCAGGACTTTGAGCGGGGCTATGTGAAGGAGGGGGTGGGTGCCGGGGCCTTGCTGCTGCTGGCCCAGTTGCAGGGCATCCCTGCGGACCAGCTTGAGCAGCGCTGTGATCAGGCGATGGATCGCTTGCTGAACGCACCCGTAGGGTCAGGGGCATGAGCGGAGTCACGCCACTCAGCCGCCGTCGCCTGTTGCTGCAGTTCGGAGGAGCGGCAGGTCTGGCTTTGCTGGCTGGCTGCCGCCAGGGAGCAAAGCCTCCGAAGCTGCTGGCCGCGGCGGAAACACTGCCTAGCCGCTGGCGCAAAGCACTGCCGTCACCCTGGCAGTTCCTGCCGCTGAAACCGGAGGACTCGCTCACGCTTGAGGGCAAGGCTGAGCGGGAGTCCGTGGATCTGATCGCTCTGACTGATGGATGGCTGACCAGCTTTCCGCAAGATCTGTTGCAGCCGGTTCAGACGGCACCTCTGCACTCGCAGCTGGATCAGACCGCCGCTCAGTTCCTGCAGCTGCAGGGCGCCACCAGGGCAGCGCAACTGCTGCCCGTTGCCGTCAGTCCATGGGTGATGGTGTTCCGAGGAGGTGATCGCTGGAGATCCACCTCTGTCGATGGCTGGGAGGTGTTGCTCGACTCCGCTCTGACTGGCCAGGTGGTGTTGCCGCAGAGTCCGCGACTGGTGATCGAGCTTGCTGATCGCATGACTGCAACGGATGCGTTGGAGCGGTTGCGGCGGCAAGTTCTCACCTATGACGATCGTCAAGGCATCAACTGGCTGCTTAAAGACAAGGCCCGCGTGCTGGTGACCCCGCTCCAGCGCTGCATGACATTGCTGCGTCGAGATCCGCGTTTAAGCGCCATTCTTCCCAACAGTGGTGCTCCTCTGCACTGGACGCTGCTGGTTCGTCCCGCCGACACACGTGAGCCGCTGCCCCAGGCCTGGGTGGAGACAGCCTGGAGCCTCCCGATGCTGAGTCGGCTTGTGGCCTCCGGATGGCGTCCGCCACTGAGGTCATTGGATCTTCCTCAGCTGCGCGCAGGGCTGCCGTCCCGCTGGCGGGACCTGCTGCTCCCGCCGTTGGATGTCTGGTCTAGCTGCTGGTCTCTGTCTCCGTTGACCCAGCAGCAGCGCGACTCTCTCAGCCAGCGTTGGCGCGCTTCAGCCCCATAAACGGCGGCGAGGCGTTGCTTTCAAGCGCCGGTGGGTGTCGCGCAGGAGCTCCGGAATGGCCAGTTGATGGGGGCACCGCGGCAGGCAGTCGCCGCAATGGCGACAGGCGTCGGCGTCGATCTCCTCCCACCAGTGCCCCGCCCGTCCAATCAGGTTGTATCTCTCCTGGCAAAAGCCAATCAGGTCGTGGCCAACGGCAAGATTGCGGAGGCGCAGGAGATCTGGGATGGGCACCTGCTGCGGACATGGAAGGCACTCCCGGCACTGGTGACACTGGTCCTCCCCCAGCCGCGCAGAACGCTGCTCCATCAGTTGGTTGAGCGTGTTCTCCTCCGCGGGCCCGAGCGGTCCACCGGCGTCTCTGAGCTGACTGGCCAGGGCGAGATCAGCGGGATCGCTTGCGCCGACGGACAGGGTGCTGATGCCTTCGGCCAACAGATAGCGATAGGCGAGCTGCAGGGGTTGGATGGGTGTGCAGTCCTCCACAAGAGTCGGGCTTGGGGCCTGTAGCCGTCCTCCTTTGTCGGCCGGTGATATCGCCAGAACCCCCATTCCCCGCTCAAGGGCTTCATGGGCCAGAGGCAGGCGCTGGGGGTCAAGAAGATGCAGATGCAGGCAGCAGAAACTGAAGCGTTCTGAGGCGATGGCGTCGCCAATCAGCTCCTCGCTGCCGTGACTGCTGAAGCCAATCTGCTCCACGAGCCCGCACTGCATGGACCACTCCAGAAGTGCCGCACCCTCTCCATGCAGTGCCCATTTGAGGTGCGCGGGCCGGTTGAGACCGTGCACGGCCAGGTTGTCGAGCTTGCTGCGCCCCAGCCGCTGAAGGATCGCCTTCAGTTGACGTTTCCCCTCGTCCAGAGAGATTCCAGGCAGCAGTTTGCTGGTGATGACCCAGCCTTCTGCGGATTGCTTGCCCTCGTTTTCAAGCCGCTGCAGTGCTTGCCCCAAAAAATGTTCCGCCGGGCCGTAGGCCGGCGCAGTTTCAAGGTGGTTGATGCCGGCATCAAGAGCAGCTCTGAGGACCGAGATCATCTGGTCCGGCGAGGCGAGGGCGCGCATCGTGCCCAGGCTGAACAGGCTGACCGAGCGTCCTCCGCCGAACGGCCGTCTCACGGGTCGTCCGTAGAGGGCTCATCGTCGTTGGCTTCTTTTGCACCGGGTTCGTGGGTTCCTTGGTGACGGAGGTGGCGAACCAGCGCTGCAGGACTGAGGTCGTCGACGAACCGGCTGAAGGCGCTTTGGTCTTCCGCATCCGCCTCGGCGTCAACGGGAATCGAGGCCTCTGCCACCACCTCCTCCAGCATCCAGATACTGCTGCCGGTGCGAACGGCAAGGGCGATGGCATCACTCGGCCGGGCATCGACTTCGATCAGCTCCTGGTCTGCCTCTGAGCCCGGCTCATCTCCGTCCGTCTCCCTTTCCTCTGTGATCTCCTGAAGCTTCAACAAGGCATGAAAAGTGCTGTCCTCGATGGCATGGACGATCACGCGTCGCAGTTCCAGTCCTCCGGCTTCCAACAGCGCGGCCATCAAGTCATGGCTGAGCGGTCTGGGGGATTCCGTGCCCTGCAGCCCAGCCATGATGTTGTGTGCTTGGGCCTGATCGATCCAGATCGGCACTTGGCGCCGCCCTGAGGGATCGCGCAGCAGCACGATCGGTGTGCGACTTGCGGCATCAAGGGCAATTCCAGCCACGCTCATTTCAACCATGGCGATGCTTCGGCCTTATCCGATTATGGCCAGAGGCCACAGCGCAGGCGAGGCTGACATGTTCACGGGATTGGTTCAGGCCATCGGTCGACTGCAGCGGCGGTCTGGTGGCCTGGTGATCGAGGGATGCGCACCCTTTGCTCCGCTGGCACTCGGCGACAGCGTTGCCGTCGATGGGGTCTGCCTCACCGTGGCGGAACTCTGCGGAGACGGATTTCGCGCCGATGTCAGCGAGGAAACCCTTCAACGAACCACCCTGGGAGCCAAGGCAGAGCGAGGTGGGGCCGTCAACCTCGAGCCCGCTCTGCGCCTCAGCGATCGCCTTGGTGGCCATCTCGTCAGCGGTCATGTTGATGCCTGCGCCAAGGTGATGGCGATCGACTCCCTGCCCCAGTCATGGGAGCTGGAACTGCGCTGGGACGACCCCGGTTTCGGTCGCTACATCTGCGACAAGGCCAGCATCGCCGTTGATGGGATCAGTCTCACGGTGGCCCGCTGCACCGCCGATGGCGCTCGTTTCACCTTGGCGGTCATTCCTCACACCTGGAGCATCACCACGCTCAGCCATCGCGTTGTTGGAGATCGCGTCAACCTTGAGGCCGATCAGTTGGCCCGCTATGCCGAACGCTTGATCCAAACCGGCGCAGAGCATCAGCCCGCAAGTGAATCAACATCGATGGATACACCGATGTCAACAGATTGGTTGAGTTCACACGGTTGGCAGTGAATTCGCCTTATCCGTCTGCTTCCACGAGTGAATCATCCTTCTGGCTGCTGGGCTCGGCTGCGTCCTGCTCCATGGGGAGCAACCAGATCGAGCCGGAATCCCGATGCAGTTCGATCTTGAATTCCTGCCCCGGTTCCAGCCCGAGACGACGGGTGTAGGCGTGTCCGATGAGCAGGTTGCCGTTCCCATGCACACGGGTGCGGAACTCGGCCTGACGCCCTCTCGTTCCGTTGCTGCCGCCATTGCTGGAGGGAACTTTGTACCCCTTCGCTTCAACAAGGGCTCGATAGAAACTTTTACGCAGCACCCGTCCACTGGGGCCGACGTAGCCACATCCACGGGCAATTTCATCCTCTGGCCTGTTGCTCAGAGATCTGGCTTTGTCGAGTAAATCCTTGCCGATCAGCATTTTGACAACTGATTCACTTGAATTGTGGCGTCGCTTTTCAATGCTGGCAAGGGATCAGAGCAGATAAAGGATCACAAACAGGATCACCCAGATGCCATCGACGAAGTGCCAGTAAAGCTCTGCTGCTTCAAGGGGGAATGCATTGTTCTGATTAACGCGTCCTCCATCTGATCTGGCTTGCCACCAGACGATCAGGATCATCAGTGCTCCGAGGGTGACATGAAGACCGTGAAACCCTGTGGCTGCAAAGAAGGTGCTTGCGTACAGATTGTCGGTGAGACCGAAAGGAAGGGTGAAGTACTCGACCATCTGGCTCACCAGAAAGGCAATGCCAAGGCCTGCTGAGATCAGCAGCCATCTGCGGCAAAGCGGGTGGTTGCCGAGATGCAGGGCTTTGCCGGCCCGATGGAAGGTGGCGCTGCTGACCAGCAGCAGAATGGTGTTAAGGATGGGCAGCGGCAGTTCCAGCTCGTAGATGGCTCCGGCAGGCAGGGGATTGACCGCTTTGAAGGTGAGGTAGGCAGCGAAGAACCCGGCAAAGGTCATGCCGTCGGCGATCAGAAAGGTTGCCAACCCGAACATGCGGTGGTCGGCGTGCTCCTCATGGCCGTGCTGGTCATGGTCGATCTGGCCATCCCCTTGGGATTCGCCTTCGTGGTTGACGGAAAGGGTGCTGGTCATTTGCCACTGCTCCAAAGGTCACTGCCGCTGGTGGATGCGAGGTCGAACTGATCAGGGGAGACGCCATAGCCATAGGGCTCCTCAACCAACGGTGCTTCGCCGATCCAGTTCTCCACCGGGGGTGGGGAGCTGGTCAGCCACTCAGGAGTCAGGGCATTCCATGGGTTGTCTCCGGCTGGCTGACCCTTGAAAGCACTGTGCACCACGTTCCAGAGAAAGGGGAGAGTGCTGATGGCCATCAGCAGGGCACCCACGGAACTGATCTGGTTGATCAAGGTGAACTGGGGGTCGTATTCCGCAACCCGCCTCGGCATTCCGTTCAGGCCCAGCCAGTGCTGGGGGCCGAAGCAGAGGTTGAAGCCAATGAATGTGAGTGCGAAATGAAGACGTCCAAGATCCTCATTGAGCATCCGCCCTGTGAACTTCGGATACCAGTGGTAGATCGAGGCGAAGATCACGAACACCGAACCGCCGAAGACGATGTAGTGAAAGTGGGCAACCACGAAGTAGGTGTCGTGAACATGAATGTCGAATGGCACCTGAGCAAGAGCAACTCCGGTGATCCCGCCGAGGACGAAGTTCACGATGAATCCGCATGAGAACAGCACGGCACTGTTGAGGCTGATTCGACCTCCCCAGAGTGTTGCCAGCCAGTTGAAGAATTTGATGCCGGTTGGAACGGCGATAAATGCTGTGGCAATCGTGAAGAACAGGCGCATCCAGGGAGGCGTACCACTGGTGAACATGTGGTGTGCCCAGACGATCAGGCCCAGAACAACAATCGCCATGATCGAATAAACCATGGTGGTGTAACCGAACAAAGGCTTCCTGGCGTGAATGGGCAGGATTTCACTGACCAGCCCGAAAGCCGGCAGAACCATGATGTAAACGGCTGGGTGCGAATAGAACCAGAACAGATGCTGATAAACAACGACATTGCCGCCGAGAGTGGGATTGAAAAAGCCTGTGTGCGCAACGATGTCGAAGCTGAGCAGAACGAGTGTGCCAGCCAGAACCGGCGTCGACAGCACCACCAAAATGCTGGTGCCAAGCATGGCCCAGCAATACATCGGCAGTTGCATCAGCTTTAAACCTGGACGTCGCAGTTTCAGGATCGTTGCGATGAAATTGATGCCGCCGAAGATGGAACTTCCACCCAGAAGCAAAACACTCAGAATCCAGAGAACCTGCCCTGTCGCTGGCGTTGTGATGCTCAATGGGGGATAGGCCGTCCAGCCTGATTGAGCAGCTCCAGTAATGAAATAACTGCTGATCAACAACAGTCCTGCCGGAGGAATCAACCAAAATGCAACCGCGTTCAACCGAGGGAATGCCATGTCCCTGGCTCCCACATAGAAGGGAATCAGGTAATTCCCGAAAGCGCCGTTCACAACAGGAACGATCCAGAGAAAAATCATCACCGTGCCATGCAGGGTGAGCACCTGGTTGTAAACATCACGCGCCATGAAGTCCGCGACAGGGCTGGCTAGCTCCGTTCGGATTGCACCTGCCAAGGCTCCGCCGATCAAATAAAAGAGAAAGCCACAGACCAGATACTGCAGGCCAATCACTTTGTGATCGACGCTGAAGCTGAAATACCTCAGCCAACCCGTTGGCTGAAGTCTCCGAGGACGTTCGGTTCCTGTGTCTGGAAGGAGAGTGACAGTCATCTCAGGTGTTGGTTGAAGCTGTTTCGCTGGTCGGATCTGGTTTGGCGTTACCGCTGAACCAGGTGTCCCAGGCTTCTGGTTCATCGACAACCACGGTGGATCTCATGCCGCCGTGATAAGGACCGCAGAGCTCAGCGCAGACGATCGGGTAACGACCTGGTCGGGTTGGCGTGAAACTCAGTTGCGTTGGCTGACCGGGAATGACGTCCTGCTTCAGACGAAATTCCGGAACCCAGAATGCATGGATCACATCCTTGGCTTCCAGTCGCAGCGTGACCGGGCGACCAGCAGGCACGTGCAGCTCTCCGGCTGTGATGTCACCGTCGGGGTAGTGGAACAGGAATGCGAACTGCATCGCCGTGACGTCGATGGGCAGGGCATCAACAATTCCGGATTCGACCGTCCCGGAACTGATTCCTCCCCAAATCCTCTGCTCGGCCATCCCCGCGGAATGGTCATGGGCGAGGGGAACCATGCCGCCCATTCGGTCGTAGATGTCGTAGCTGTAGAGGCCCACAAAGAGCACAACAACAGCTGGAACCGCTGTCCAAAAAATCTCCAGGGGGAGATTGCCTTCTATGGCGATGCCATCACCGAGCTGGCCTGGTCGCCGTCTGAAGCGCACCAGGCTGAAAACCAGCAATCCGATGATGCCGATAAAAAGAATGGTTCCAATCGTGAACAAAACCTGAAAAAGTTCGTCGTAGATCGGCGCATTCACGCTGGCATCAATCGGCAAAAGATTGATGTTCTGGCCAATCCACATCCCTCCCAGGACAAGGACCATCCCAATCACAAGAGTGATGATTGCTGAAGGGATCTGCATTCCATGAATCCCTGAGTACGTTCAGCCTATGGAGCCTGCTTGTGAACTCCATGCTGTGATTGTTAAGGCCGCCTAAAAATCGTTTGATTTGCTCCATTTTCGCTTGATTTGGCTGAACACATGTCAGCAAAAGTGGATTAATTCTCTTTTCAGGATGTTGCAGTCGTCCATACAACGTGCCGCTTAGGAGGCGATCGCTACGGTCCTAATAACGCTCCGGGAATCACCCCGGGCGGAGATGCCTCGATGACTGTTTCATCCACGTCTCCTCTTCGGCGGCGTCTTGCTCTTCTTGCCGCTCATCTCGTCGTTGCCCTGATTGCCCTTGTGGTGATTGGGGGTGCCACCCGCGTCATGGAAGCAGGTCTGGCTTGTCCGGACTGGCCACTTTGTTACGGCACCCTGTTGCCGGGACGGCAGATGAACATCCAGGTGTTTCTGGAGTGGTTCCATCGGCTGGATGCCTTCGTGGTCGGTGTCGCCTTGCTCGTCATGGCTGTTGCATCGTTTGTCTGGAGGCGTCTTCTGCCTGGATGGCTCCCATGGCTCTGCACCGTTCTGGTGTTTCTCGTGGCATTGCAGGGAGGTCTTGGGGCCCTCACCGTCCTGCAGTTGTTGCCATCCGGCATCGTGACGGCTCATCTGGCCTTGGCTCTCACCCTTGTGGTGCTGATGAGCGGATTGACTCAGCGTTTGCTTCAACCTTCCGCTGATGCATCTCCTCTCTGGTGGCGACTGTTGTCCGGCTTTGCCCTGCTTGGTGTCGTCAGTCAGAGCCTGCTGGGTGCGCGGATGGCGACCTCCTGGGCGGCTCAGAGTTGTCTTCTCGGCGGTGAAAACTGTCGCTGGTTGCTCTTGCATCGCTCGATGGCGACTCCTGTCGCTTCAGTGGTGCTGTTGTTCGTTGTTACGGCACTGATCGCTGGGGGCTGGAGTCGCCGTCAGTGGCCATTTCTGCTGGGCCTCTGCGTCCTTGTCGGTGCCCAGGTGGCGTTGGGTGTGTTGACCCTGCGCCTGGGTCTGTCTCAACCCGGCGTCACCGTCGCCCATCAGCTGGTTGCCGCTCTTCTGGTGGCCCTGCTCGCTGCCCTTGTGGCCAGGCGTCCAGAGACGTCTCCTACCCCTCTCCCCGTCGTCCTCGACGACACCTCCATGGAGCCTTGTCATGGCTAGTTCGGTCTCTGCTTCTGTCGCGCCCACCCGTGAAGAGGTCGTCCCATCACGCAAAAGGGTCAAGCTGCCCCCCTGGCTTGAGGTCGCCAAACCCCGCCTGATTCCCCTGTTGCTTGCTACAACACTCGGAGGAATGGCGCTGACTGAGGGATGGCCCCTGTCCTCACCTCGACTCGTCTGCACTCTCGGCGGTGGTGCGCTGGCTTCGGCTGCTGCCGGTGTTCTCAATTGCTTGTGGGAGCAGGATCTTGATGCCCGCATGGCGAGGACAAGCGGTCGGGCTCTGCCCTCGGGTCGGCTCTCTCCGACCAGTGCCTTTATCGGTGCGATCGCCTGCACCCTGACGGCGGCAATGCTGCTGGTGAGTGGGGTGAACTGCCTTGCGGCCGGACTCTCCCTGCTTGGACTCTGCAGCTACGTCCTTCTCTACACAGCACTGCTCAAGCCCCGCACACCCCAGAACATTGTGATTGGCGGTGTGGCAGGAGCCATTCCCCCCCTGGTCGGTGCTGCTGCTGCCACGGGGCATATCGGCCTTGGCGGCTGGTGGCTCTTCGCTCTTGTGATGGTCTGGACCCCCGCCCATTTCTGGGCTCTGGCCCTGCTGCTCAGGGAGGACTATCGATCCGTCGGAATCCCGATGCTTCCCGTTGTCAAAGGACCGGTTGTCACGGCACGGGCTATCCATCGCTATGGATGGGCCACGGTCTGTCTCAGCACCTTCGGGATCTGGGCTTTACCCACGGGAGGCATTTTCTACGGCTTGATGCTGCTTCCGTTCAACGGTCGCCTTCTGCAGATGGTGAATCGACTGGGATCAGATCCAGACAGCCTGCCAGGGGCCAAGGGCCTGTTTCGCTGGTCGATTCTCTATTTGTTCGGGATCTGTCTGTTGCTGGTGCTCAGTCGCACCTCCCAGGCCAGCCTCTTCGACGAACAGGTCTGGTCGCTTTTGACTCAGCTGCAGACAAGCTGAGTCTTCTTAAAGTCGGGTACCCAGCCAGAATCACCAGACGGCGACATCGCAATGGCGTTGATTGAACTGCGTCAGATCCACAAGTCCTATGGCGCTGTCATTGCTCTTCGGGATCTGTCTTTAAACGTTCCCGAAGGTTGCCTGTTTGGTCTGCTCGGTCCCAATGGGGCTGGCAAGACCACAATGCTCAGAATTCTGGCCACCCTGCTTGCTCCCGACAGCGGAGAGGTTCTGGTTGCTGGGCTCGATGCTCTTGATCAACCTCGAGCCGTCAGGCAGTTGCTTGGCTATGTGGCGCAGGAAGTGGCGATTGACAAAATCCTTACGGGCCGGGAGCTGCTTCAGCTGCAGGGCGACCTCTACCACCTGAGGGCCGTTGTCCGGGATGCCCGCATTGCGGATCTCGTTGATCGTCTTGATATGGGTGACTGGATCGATCGACGGTGCGGTACGTATTCAGGAGGGATGCGCAGGCGCCTGGATCTGGCAGCCGGACTACTTCATCGGCCCAAACTCCTGATTCTTGACGAGCCCACCGTCGGTCTTGATATCGAAAGCCGGGCTGCCATCTGGGAGCTGCTGCAACGTCTTGTCTCCGAGGGCACCAGTGTGCTTTTGAGCAGTCATTACCTCGAGGAGGTTGAGGCCCTGGCCGATCGCATGGCCATCATCGATAACGGCTCCGTGATTGCCGAAGGTGCGCCCGATGAGCTCAAACAGCAGCTGGGCGGTGACCGTGTCACCTTGCGCGTCAGGGAGTTCAGCGACTTACAAGAGGCTTCTCTGGTACGGGGATTGCTTGAGCAGGTTGAGGGCGTCCGCCAGGTTGTGATCAACCGCGCCCAGGGATACTCCCTCAACCTGGTGATCGAGGACGACCCGGTGATTGCGCGCTTGCGTGATCGTCTGGCCCATGAAGGGCTTCCGGTGTTTGCTCTCGCCCAGAGCCGCCCCAGCCTTGACGATGTTTACCTGCAGGCCACAGGCCGCACCCTGATGGATGCGGAACTTGCGACAGCAGGACAGCGCGACGTCAAGCAGGAACGGCGCCAGTCGATGCGCTGATGACGTTGTTTGCTCACCTTTTGTTTCAGGATTCCTGATCGATGAACACTCCGAGCCTCCAAGCCCCTTTCGTTCCCGAGTCACCCAGTGCCTTCGAGGAACTCAGTCAGGAAACCCTGGCCCTCACCCGCCGTCTGTTCCTGCAGCTTGCCCGTCGCCCGTCCTCATTGGTGGCTGGAATCCTGCAGCCATTGATCTGGCTGATTCTGTTCGGAGCTCTGTTCGCCAAGGCGCCGGAGGGTTTGTTGCCAGGCGGAATGAGTTACGGCCGTTTTCTGGGAGCTGGAGTGATTGTCTTCACGGCATTCAGCGGAGCTCTCAATGCTGGGCTGCCGGTGATGTTCGACCGTGAGTTTGGTTTTCTCAACCGATTGCTTGTGGCACCTCTTCGGAGCCGCAGCTCGATTGTGCTCGCCTCGGTGATCTACATCACGGTGATCAGCCTGCTGCAAAGTCTGGCGATCATGGGCACAGCGGCGATCCTCGGTTACGGCTGGCCAGGGTTCGGTGGCCTCGTCCTGGTGGTCTTCAGCCTGTTGCTTTTGGTGTTCGCAGTCACCGCACTCAGCCTTGGCCTGGCCTTTGCCTTGCCGGGTCATATCGAGCTCATCGCGGTCATCTTTGTGGCCAACCTGCCGTTGTTATTCGCCAGCACGGCATTGGCACCTCTGTCCTTCATGCCGTCCTGGCTGGGCTGGCTTGCATCACTGAATCCACTTACCTTCGCGATAGAACCCATTCGGGCTGCCTACAGCGGTCCAGTCGATCTTTCCTCAGTACTGCTGGATGCTCCTTACGGACAGCTCACCGGCTTTCACTGTTTGACGATCTTGATGGTGCTCACGGTCGGACTGTTTTTACTGATCCGTCCTCTGCTCAACCGAAAGCTCTCCTGAATCCGTGCCGACCTCCCCTTTTCAGCAACCATCGTTTCGACGGAATGCTTTGGCCAGCCTGATTGAAGAGGCTGATCAACGTGGCGACACTCGGGAGTTGCTCCTTCTGAAAAGTCAGTGGGTTCATCGCTACGGCGTTGATTCGATGCCCACGTCATCGATGGTGTCGGAACCGATCGCTGATTGGCTGGGCAAAGAGCCTCTGACCACTGATGTGCCTGAGTCTGATCAGGTCGAAATCGATTCATCCGCCATCGAAGCAGCCGAGATCGAAGCAGCCGAGATCGATGCAGCCGAGATCGATGAGCCGATGCCAGATGAGCTCACAATCGATAATCTCAACTCCGACAATCTCAAACAGGACGAGCCAGAGCCCGAGGACTTCGTCGCTGCGACCCAAGACCCTGTTTCAGATCAGCCCCCTGTTTCAGAACACTCCCCCCTTTCAGAACAGCCTTCTTCAGGCGATCCGTCTGCAGTTGATTCCGCGCCGTCGCGTCCCCTGACTGCGGTTCGCTCGATTCCTGCAGTGGCTTCCATCCCTGCCCCACCGATCAGCACACCCCGGTCGCTTCGTCGCTGGCTGCCAGGAGCTGATGATCAGCTCCCCAAGGCGTCCTGAACAACGATGCTGATGAAAGCTGAAGCCTTGGATGGAGGTCTGATCGTCTCCGTGCAAGCTCCTCCCGGTTCACCCATGCGTGATCCTGAGGTCATCGCAGCGATGGCGGAGGCGTCGCTGCGCAATGGTGCAGTGGGTGTTCGTCTTGAGAGTCCGGAGCACATCGGAGCTGTACGCCGCCGCTGCCCCGAGGCTTTGATCATCGGGCTGTGGAAGCGCACCTTTCCCGACAGCTCCGTGTACATCACCCCAGGTTGGCGAGAGATTCAAGCCGTCTGGTCTGCTGGTGCCGATGTTGTGGCCATTGACGCGACGTCCCGTTTTCGGCCGGATGGTCAGCGTCTCGATGATCTGATCGAGCGAAGCCGCGATGAACTGCGAGCTCCATTAATGGCTGATGTCGACAGCGTCGAGAATGGTTTGCAGGCAGCAGAACTGGGCTGTGAGTGGGTTGGCACCACTCTGTTCGGCTACACAGATGAAACGTCAGGATCCAGGCCGCCGGCGCTCTCGTTGCTGCCGGCTCTTCGGCATGAGCTCAAGACATCCGTCCGTCTGATCTGTGAAGGCGGCATTGCATCCCCGGAGGAAGCCCGCTCAGCCCTTGAGGCTGGAGCGGACAACGTTG
Source organism: Synechococcus sp. CC9616 (assembly GCF_000515235.1). NCBI lineage: Bacteria > Bacillati > Cyanobacteriota > Cyanophyceae > Synechococcales > Synechococcaceae > Synechococcus > Synechococcus sp. CC9616. The sequence continues at coordinate 72,096 of NZ_KI911558.1, forward strand.
TTGTGGGCACTGCAATCACCGGAGTGGATCTGCAGGTGGCTGCCTACTGCCGGGGCATGGCTGGCTGATCACATCATTCCTGGCATTCCCATACCGCCCATGCCGGGCATTCCCATACCACCCATTCCGCCCATACCAGGCATTCCCATACCGCCCATTCCTCCCATCCCACCCATGGGATCACCGCCCCCATCGGGTGCTGCGGCTGCCGGCGGTTCAGGTTTGTCAGCGATCACCACTTCTGTGGTGATCAGCAGGCCAGCAATGGAAACGGCATCCTGAACTGCGAGACGAACCACCTTGGCGGCGTCCACGATCCCGGAGGCCAGCAGGTCTTCAAAGGTGCCGGTCATGGCATTGAAACCCTTGCCGCTGGATCGCATCTCAGCAATCACAACATCGCCGTTGCGACCGGCATTGGCGGCAATTTGATGAACGGGAGCTGTCAGAGCTCTCTGGACAATTTCAACGCCAGTACGTAATTCGCCACTGAGGCTTGCCGCCAGTGAATCGAGGTTGTCGGACAGCTGCAGAAGCGTGCTTCCACCTCCGGCCACGATGCCTTCCTCAACGGCGGCGCGGGTGGCGTTCAGGGCATCTTCGATCCGTAATTTCCGGTTTTTGAGTTCGGTCTCCGTCGGAGCCCCAACTTTGATCACTGCCACTCCACCTGCCAGCTTGGCAATCCGCTCGTTCAGTTTTTCCTTGTCGTAGTCGGAATCGGTTGCATCCAGCTCCCGCTTGATGGAGGCAACGCGATCGGCAACGGCACTCTGGTGGTCTTCATTGGCGACGATCGTGGTGTTCTCCTTGCTGATCGTGATGCGCCGAGCCTTACCAAGATCCGAGAGGCTCACCTTGTCGAGGGTCATCGCCCTGTCTTCGCTGATGACCGTGCCTCCCGTCAGGATGGCGATGTCCTCGAGGGCAGCCTTGCGGCGCTCCCCGAACGAAGGAGCTCTCACAGCAGCGACCTGAAGCACGCCCCTGTTCTTGTTCACGACGAGGGTGGCAAGGGCTTCACCCTCGACCTCTTCGGCCAGGATCAGCAGGGGTGATCCACCTTTTTGAACCTCTTCCAGGACGGGGACAAGATCGGCAATGGAACTGATCTTGCGATCCGTGAGCAGGATCAGAGGATTATCGAATTCGCAGATCTGACGGTCCCCGTCTGTGACGAAGTACGGGGAGCTGTATCCGCGATCAAAGGCCATCCCTTCGGTGATTTCCAGCTCGGTCGCCAGCGACTTGGATTCCTCCACCGTGATGACGCCATCGACGCTGACGCGATCCATGGCTTCCGCCACCATTTGCCCGACCTCGTCATCTCCTCCTGAGCTAACGGTGGCGACCTGTCGGATCGCTTCGCCGGCGACGCTCTGACTGCGTTCCGTAAGGCTGGTGATCACCTGTGCCACAGCTTTTTCCATGCCGCGGCGCAGTTCCACAGGGCTGGCGCCGGCAGCTGTGTTGCGCAGACCTTCCCTGACCATTGCCTGGGCCAGAACTGTTGCGGTGGTGGTTCCGTCTCCGGCTTTGTCCTTGGTTTTGGAAGCCACCTGCTGAATCAGCTTGGCGCCGAGGTTCTCGAACGGATCCTTGAGTTCGATTTCTCGGGCGATCGTGTCGCCGTCATTGACGATGTCAGGAGCGCCGAATTTCTTTTCGAGAACCACATTGCGGCCGCGGGGGCCGATGGTGACGCGAACGGCGTCAGCGAGGGCGTCGACACCACGCTCAAGGGAGCTGCGGGAGTCGTCGGAAAAGGAAAGAAGTTTGGCCATGGTCGCGGATCCGCCATTAATCAATGTCCCACAGCGGACAGGCCAAAGAGGAGGGCCTCAATGGTGGGGAAAGCCGAATGGTCCTGGTCTTGGTGATGCCGGGCCAGCACTGGCTGATTAACGTCCGGGCATGGCCGACTCCGGTGCGCTGTTCTTTGTCTTGATGGCAGGCCTGGCGGCATCGATGGCGCTCGTCTACGTCCCTCTCCGGATTTTTCTGACGGCTACGGCGAGAAGCCGCAGGTTGAGGTTGCTGCAGCGCATCCGCCGTCTTCGCGATGAGTTGGCTCAGCCGCTTGAGTTGTAGAGCTCAGGCCATCACCATTCCGCCATCCACCTGCAACACCTGGCCAGTGATGTAACCCGCGGCTGGATCAGCGGCCAGAAAACGCACTGCTCCAGCAACCTGTTCCTGCGTTCCGAAGGTTCCCAGGGGAATGTCGCGAAGAATGGCATCGGCATCCAGACCCTTGGTCATGTCGGTCGCGATGAAACCAGGGGCCACCGCATTCACCGTGATGCCACGGCTGGCCAGCTCCTTCGCCGTGCTTCGGGTTAGTCCAACAACCCCCGCCTTGGCTGCTGCGTAGTTCGCCTGGCCGGCATTCCCCATCAGGCCCACCACCGAGGTGATGTTGATGATCCGACCACTTTTCTGTTTCAGCATCGGACGTGCAACGGCACGACTGCACAGGAACACGCCGGTGAGATTGAGATCAATCACCGCTTGCCAGTCGCTGGTCTTCATGCGCATCAGCAGGCCATCGCGCGTGATGCCGGCGTTGTTCACCAGCACGTCCAGTCGGCCGCTGCGCTCCAGCACCGTTTTGAACAGGGTCTCCACGTCGTCTTCGATCGACACATTCGCCTGAAGCGCGTAAGCCTTGCCACCGCCATCCTTGATCGCGCTCACGACCTCCTCAGCGGCTTGCGCGGAACTTGAGTAGTTCACCACCACTTCTGCACCTGCTTCCGCCAAAGAAAGCGCGACGGCGCGGCCGATGCCCCGTCCGCCTCCCGTCACCAGCGCGGTCTGACCGGCGATCGAAGCAGGGGTGGTCATGAAGAGCTCGGAGCTCGCAGGATCGTAGAGATCCGCAGTTCCATCCTCAAAGATCGCTCAGGCAGGCATGTTGTCGACGGTGATCACCGCTTCGCCCAGCAATCCCTGGAACACGGCGAGTTGCTCTTTGCTTCCCAGAACAATCAGGAGTTGTCCTGGACCGAGCTGAACATCACTGCTGGGATTGGCGATCAAGCGTTCACCATCCCTGATGGCCAGCACCATGGCGCCACTGCGACGCCCCAATTCCAGTTCCTGAAGCGATCGGCGATGAACAGTCGCCAACTGGCGTGGATCGCTGCTGAGCTGGAATTCCTCGATTTCATAGTCGGAGCCCGCCAGGAGTTCCATGAAATTCACGGCCAGCGGACGCAGCGCAGACGCGGCCATCACCCGTCCTCCGGCCACATAGGGGCTGACCACAACGCTGGCACCGGCCAACCGCAGTTTTGAAGACGCCTCGACGGTGTTGGCTCTGGCGATTAGCCGACAGTCCGGACGCAGATCTCTGGCACTGAGAATCACATAAAGGTTGGAGGCATCACCTGGCAGTGCCACCACGAGGCTGCGGCAATGCTCCAGACCAGCATCCAGCAAGGTGTCATCCATGGTGGCGTCGGCATGCACCACGTTCAAACCCCTGGCCTCAGCGACATCTCTTCGGTCGGGATCGGTTTCGATCACGACCAGTGGAATCGACTCCTTCTGGAGCTGAGCGGAGATCTCCTGGCCCATGCGGCCATACCCGCAGAGGATGACGTGATCACGCATACGCATCAGCGTTCGCTGGAAACGAAGTTCCCTCAGCCGACGGAAGTACCCCGATTCTGTCAGCCCCAGAACGCGCTGGATCGATAGCTGCACCACCAGCAGTCCTCCGATCACGATCAGCACCGTGACCAGCCGTCCTTGCGGAGAGAGCGGTTCGATCTCGCCGTAACCGATGGTGCTGATCGTGATCAGCACCATCCAGAGGCAGTCCCCCCAGTCCCATCCTTCCGTGATCCGGTATCCCGCTGCGCCAGCCAGAATCACGGTTGACAAGGCGGCAATGGGTCCACGCCATGGCGCCGTCAGGGTCTGGAACTGTCGCCGGGTCTGATTTCTCCGCCATGACCGCGACATCGGCGGACTCAAAAACCGAGGGCTTTGAGCACCTCATCCTCTTGAAGTGACCTCAGCTCAGACACAGTGCCGAGACAGCGAAGATCGCTTCTCTCAGGCAGAAGTCCTGGCTCTGCACCGAGGGCGACAAGCGGTGTCCCGCTGAACACCGCTAGCAGCTGGGTGATTGGACAACTGGTCAGCACGACATCTGCACACGCCACGGCTGCGGCTTTGCGGTTCAGGGACACATCCGCCGAGAGGCTGTCACAGCGCAGGTTGGCGAGGCGCGTTTGGATTACGGCGGGCAGAGCGTTCCAATGCGCTTCTGGCCAGTCGGTGTTATCGCCTTTTGGAGCCATGAGCAGCAGGGGACCGTCTCCTTCGGGATGGTCCGAACGGATCTGATCCAGTGTTGCCTGGGGAATTGTGAGTCTGAACGCATCGGCATCCAGGGATACCCCAAGCGGTTTCAGCCAAGGGGCTAAGCGTTGGGCCGACCAGCCAGGACCATCGTCCACAAGCTCGGTACAGGAAAAGCCCGTGCGGCCGATCCTGGTCATGATGCGGCTCATCGAGAGCATCAGGTTTACCTGGCGTCCTTCGACGAAATTCAGGCAGATCTGGAAATCGGGTTCTCGGATCGATCCCAGCAGGTTGGCCCAGTCGGAGAGGGCTGGATCGTTTTCGAAGTCGATCGGAATCAGCTTGTCCAGGGCCGGAACCAGCATCCAGGCTGCACGGCTGGTTGGGTCGCAGGCCACCTGGAGGCTGGCGCCCAGCGTGCGGCAGAGGCTTGCCAGGGCTGGCATCCGAACCAGTTGATCCTTCAGCGGCCCCGGGCTGAGGGCAAGAACTCGCATCAGACCGCCCCCAGAAGCGTTTGAACTGATTTTATGGAGGTCCTATCCGCCTGCTTGCGGCAGGAGTCGCTTGTGCATCTGTTGATCGCCGCCGCCGGCAGCGGTCGGCGTATGGGGGCGGATCGCAACAAACTGCTGCTCCCGCTTGCTGGTCGTCCGCTGATCGCCTGGACGCTTGACGCGGCAATGGAGGCGGAACAGATCTCTTGGATCGGCCTGGTCGGCCAGGAGGTGGACCGGGACGAGATTGTCTCGCTGCTCGACAACGTCCAGAAACCCGTTGTGTGGATTCAGGGGGGAAGCACCCGCCAGGAATCTGTGCTGCGTGGTCTTGATGCTCTGCCTGCGCAGGCCAACCATGTTCTGATCCATGACGGAGCCCGTTGCCTGGCAGAGCCCGACCTGTTTGATCGCTGTGCTGTGGCTCTTGAACAGGGTGGAGCCCTCATCGCGGCTACGCCTGTCACCGACACGATTAAAAAGGTGAATGGTGACGGCCAGATTCTGGAGACGCCTCTGCGTGCCGAGCTGTGGGCCGCTCAGACCCCGCAGGGTTTCGCGGTGGATCAACTGCGACAGGGACATGCCGAGGCGCTGAAAAAGGGCTGGACTGTCACCGACGACGCCTCGCTCTACGAACGACTCGGATGGCCGGTTCGCGTGCTCGATGCGGGACCGTCCAACATCAAAGTGACAACACCGTTCGATCTGACGGTTGCGAAAGCGGTGCTGGCCCTCAGGCGATTAGGCTGAGAAGCCCCTTGTCGCCGTCGAGCCGGGCAAGCCGGCCCATCGGCAGGGCCGCATTGCCAGGACGGTGGCCAATGGGGAGATTCAAAACCCTGGGAATGCCAAGGTCCCCTGTGCGTTCCTTCAGCACGTCGTCGAGGCTGAAGCACCAGTCCCGCGGACGGTCGTCGTCAAAGCAGTCCTGGAAATGTCCAAACCCGATTCCGGCCAGACCGTTCAGTGCTCCACAGAGGCGCCACTGCGTGAGCATGCGATCAATGCGATAAGGCGCCTCGCCAACATCTTCAAAGATGAGGAGAGCTCCCCTGAGATCGGGCATGTGATCCGATCCCAAAAGATGGGTGGCCACCGTGAGATTGGCGACCACGAGAGGACCGGTTGCCTGCCCACCGCCGAGCCCAACCCCGTTGAGATCACTGGCGGGTTCGCCGAACAACAATTGACGCAGACGTTCCTGGCTCCAGCCTGGCTCCTCCGCCAGGGTCGTGAGCAGAGGTCCATGAATGCCACCGTCGTAGCCAGCGGCCAGGCGGCTCCAAAGCAGGGCCGTGACATCGGAGAAACCCAGTAACCAGCCTGGGCGCCAGGGAAGTTCCGATTCCAGAAGACGAGCTGCTCCCCAGCCCCCCCTGGCACAGGCCAGAAGCGAGACGGACTCTGGTGTCAGAAAGTCGCCACGCCGCTCCTGATCGGTGCCTGCGAGATAGCCCCAGTGACGCCCGACGATCTCAGGACGCAGGCAGTTCAAGCCCCAGCTCTCCAGCACAGCCACTCCCTGAAGGAGTCGTTCCTCATCGGGAATGGCTGAACTGGCTGCCACGGTGGCCACGATGGCGCCGGCAGTCAGCGGTGCAGCTGGGACAAGGGGCTTCATCAGGCGAGGCGACCCAAGACAAAGCCGAGAAGAAGCAGGCTGCCGAGCTGCACCTGTCGCATGAAATGTCGCCCAAAGGTGGCCATCGAGGCTTCCTCTCGTTCCAAGGGTGTGCAGCTGAGCTGCATCAGCACGCTGGCCGCCAGCCAGAACGGCCAGACACTCCAGTGCATGCCGGCGTCGAGGGCTGCGATGCCGAGCAGCACACTCACGGCTCCATAACAAAGCCTCACCGTTGCCACAGCGGCACGTCCCAGGGTGAGGGCACTGCTTCTGAGACCCAGAGCGGCGTCATCGCGCCGATCCGCCATCGCGTAGACGGTGTCGAAGCCAAAGGTCCACAGCAACGTGGCGAGCCAGGTGCTGAACAGACTCCAACTGAAGCTGATCTGTGTTTCCGCAGCTGCCCAGGGGATCAGGACGGCGAAACCCCAGCAGAGGGCAAGCACGGCCTGTGGGAATGGGAACCAGCGTTTTGCTGATGGGTAAAGCAGGACCGGTGGCAGTGCCATGACCGCCAGAACAAGACACAGCTTCAGGCTTTCTGTGGGAAGACTCAGCACCACCAGCAGGCTGATCACCAGCAAGGCGACAAGCATTTTGAGGGCTGTGCGGATCTGGATGGCGCCCCTGGCCAAGGGACGCATCTTGGTGCGTTCAACGCGGCCATCGATGCGTCGATCCCAGAGGTCGTTGGCGATGCAGCCGGCGCCACTGACCGCCAGACCACCCACCATGATCTGCAGCAGCAGAAGCAGTGCGGGAGGTGCCGAAGGGCTCAGCCACAAGGCCCAGCCCGCCGGAATCAGCAGAATCAGCCGACCTGTGGGCTTATTCCAGCGCAGCAGCTCAACCCATGGCCCCATGGCCTGCCGGCGAATAGGACGGGTCACATCGACAAAGGTTTGAAGAACCCTAGTCCTGGCCGCCCAGCTCCGGATGCGGGTGTCAGAGTGGCTCGACCATGGCCCGGGGCTGTCCATGCTGGATGCGGAGACCACAGCGCAGGCCCCTGACCCTGCCCGTTCAGCTCGGCCATCTGCGGACTTGAGCGCAGAGGAGGTGAAAGGCGATCAGCTGCGTCGGATCGCTGCCATCGACATCGGCACAAATTCAACCCATCTGCTGGTGGCATCGGTCGACACGACCCTGAGGACGTTTCGGATCATTCAGGCAGAAAAGTCCACCACGCGCCTCGGGGAACGAGACCCCGAAACGGGAGAACTCACGGAGGCTGCGATGCAGCGCGGCTATGACACGCTCCGGCGGTTCAGGGATCTGGCGACCAGTCATCAGGTTGAGCAACTCGTTACAGCCGCCACCAGTGCTGTTCGTGAAGCGTCCAACGGACGCGACTATCTGCAGCGGATCAAGGATGGCCTTGGAATCGAGGTCGATCTTGTCAGCGGTCCCGAGGAAGCACGTCTGATCTATCTGGGTGTGCTCTCGGGTATGCCCTTCGGCAATCGTCCCCACCTTCTGCTGGACATCGGTGGCGGCTCCACCGAACTGATCCTGGCGGACGGCCGCGATGCAAGAGCGCTGACGAGTACACGGGTTGGCGCTGTGCGCTTGCAGCGCGACTTCGTTACGGATGACCCGATTCCACTCCAGGGACGGGCCTTCCTGAAGGCCTTCATCCAGGGATCCCTGGAACCTGCTGTCGACAAGGTGAATCGTCGGATCCAGCCGGGAGAAGTTCCGGTGCTGGTTGCAACCAGTGGAACGGCCATGGCGATCGGCGCATTGGCAGCCAGTGAGGACGATCGCCCTCCCCTCAAGTTGCACGGCTACCGCATGACCCGTCAGCGGCTTGATCGCGTGGTTGAGAGGTTGGTGTCGATGTCACCGGAGCAGCGCCGACAACTCGCTCCGATCAACGATCGCCGGGCTGAGATCATCGTGCCCGGGGCATTGATTCTGCAGACCACGATGCAGATGCTGGGTGTCGACGAGCTGGTTCTCAGCGAACGGGCACTCCGGGAGGGGTTGATTGTCGACTGGATGTTGCGCCATGGCTTTCTGGAGGACCGCTTCAGCTTCCAGAGCAGCATTCGTCAACGCACCGTGATTCATCAGGTTCAGCGCTTCGCGGTTAACCAGAACCGTGCTGAGCGTGTGGCAACCCATGCCCTGAGCCTGTACGACCAAACTAGTGGGGTGCTGCATCAGGACGCAGGTCAGGGGCGTGAGCTGCTCTGGGCCGCGGCGATGCTGCATGCCTGCGGTCAGCACATCAACCTCAGCGCTTACCACAAGCATTCCTGGTATCTGATCCGCCATGGGGAGTTGCTGGGTTATTCAGAAGCTGAGCACCTGATGGTTGCGGCCATTGCCCGATACCACCGCCGGAGCCTTCCCAAGAAACGTCATGACTCCTGGCAGGCACTGGACACCCGCGAACACCGGCGCATCGTCAACGAGATGGCGCTTCTGCTGAGACTGGCCGCAGCGATGGATCGTCGCCCCGAACCCGTCGTTGCGTCGATACGCGTCGCGACCTCATCGACGGAGCTACGCCTCGAGCTTGTACCTGAGCGACTGAATCAGAACCTCAGCCTTGAGCAGTGGAGTCTCGAAAACTGCTCTGAAGTCATCCGGGAAGCGTTAGGGGTGAAGTTGGTTGTCAGCGTTCAGGGATGAGTTCTTGCCAGCGCACATCGTTGATGGTGCTAAGGCGTCTTGGTTCCTGGTCAGAAACGTTAATGATGACCAAATCCGGCCGACCTGCGTAGATCTCAACGTTCTCGGGGTCTTCGATCTTGATTGGTTCGTCGAGGGTTCCCTGAAATTCCAGATTTCCGCCGCGACGAAGTGCAATCCAGCTGGGTTCTGCGCTGCTGATCTCAAGGATGATTGCCTCATTTGAGGCTGAGGGCTGTTGATCAGCCGGCTGCGAGGCTGCTGTGTCTTGGACAACAGCTTTGCTGTTTGGGGCCTCTGTTGGAGGTGATGGTTGATCGCTGTCGCTGAGTTTGACCTGCCAGAGGGTGTACCCAGCTCCACCGCCGAGAAGCAGCAGAACGGGGACCAACAACAGCACTGTGCGTCGCGGTTGCGGGGGATTCGCCGCTGGTTTTGGCCAAGGCGCTGCCGTTGTCAGGGCTTTGATTGGGCGAGGGTTCGAGACTGTTGGCCCAAGCATCTCGACGAGTTCGTCGGCATTCATCCGCAGATGGCTTGCCAGTCTGCGCACCATCGCCTTGATGAATACTGGCTCAGGCAGGCGATCCTCATCCCCGAGCTCCAACGCCGTCAGCTGCTCGACCCCCATGTGCATGGTGGCCGCGAGTTGATCTGCGGATAGACCTCGTGCTTGACGCTGAGTGCGAATACGTTGTCCAACCTGGACAAGGCCGCCGTCAGCGGGAAGCGTCGTTCCAGGATCCTCTGAATCGTTCTGGGGGGCCATGAACGCCTTTGGTTCGCAGGAGCGTGATTGCGCTGAAAATAACGGTTTTTCTGGCTATTGACAGAAAATAAATCCAGCCAAGTGGCTCGGACGATCTCCCTCAGGGAGAACCTCTAGATGGGCGATACTGGATTCGAACCAGTGACCCCTTCCGTGTGAAGGAAGTGCGCTACCACTGTGCTAATCGCCCGCACAGCCGGACTTTAAACCACGCCATCTCAGCGGCCTGGTCGAAACAGATGATCGTGATCCGGTGAATACAGGCGAGACCGCTGGGGACCATGTTCCAGCGCAGGACTGATGATGTAGAGGGTCGTGCGGATGAGGTCACGGTCACGGCTTGTCTGAGCCATCTCCTTCAGCGGCACGATCGCCAGCCATTCGTTCGGCCAGCTCACACGATGCCCAATTGCAACTGGAGTGTCCTCGGGATAGTGCTGCAGAAGGGTCTGCTGGACCTCTTCAACATGTCGTGCGCTGAGATATAGGCAGAGGCTGGCTCCGAGGGATGCCAACCGCTCCAGTTGCTCTCGCTCCGGCACACCGGTGCGACCACCAGCTCGACTCAGCACGATGGTCTGAACCACGCCTGGAACAGTGAGCTCCCGCTCAAGGGATGCAGCAGCTGCTTGATAAGCGCTGACTCCTGGCACCACCTCCACCGGGATGCCTGCGTCATTGAGAGTGCAGATCTGCTCGTTGATGGCGCTGTAGAGGGCTGTGTCGCCATCGTGCAGCCGCACGACACGAAGGCCGGCTCTGTGCCCCTCGATAAGCAGTGGGAGCACGTCTTCCAGAGTGAGGTGACTGGTCTTGATCCGTTCACAAGTGGCTGGAACGAGTTCAGCGATGGCTGGGCAGACGAGTGAATCGGTCCAGATCAGCCGATCAGCATGTCGGAGTCGATCAGCTGCGCGCAGGGTCAGCAGATCAGGTGCTCCTGGGCCTGCTCCAACGAAAGCAACAGGTCTGTTCAACGGACCTCAGCTGGATCAGGTAGTGCCTGGTGGCGTGCATAAAGCCAGAACAGACCTGCTGCTCCTGCAAGCATCAGCAGCCCGCTCACAAGCTGGGCAATGCGAAGGCCCCCCTCACAGGCTGGGGGTAGTGCTCCAAGACAGAGCGGATCAATCCGCAACCCCTCGATCCAAATTCGCCCAAGGCTGTATCCCAGCAGGTAGGTGCAGGCGAGTGCTCCGGACGGGAGCGTCATTTTTCCCTGCTCTCCCCTGCGGAACAACACAATCAACAGCAAAAACAGAACCAGGTTCCAGATGGATTCGTAGAGAAAGGTCGGGTGGAAAAACTGTGCATCTGCATAGACCACAGGCCTGTTCTGATATGGAATGAACAACTTCCAGGGGAGATCCGTTGGAACACCGAAGGCTTCCGAGTTGAAGAAATTTCCCCAGCGACCAATCGCCTGCCCCAGGGCCAGAGAGGGCACCAGAACATCGAGAAGATCCCAGAAGGACTGACGACGCCAGCGACAGAACAGGATCAGGGTGAGTGTGCCTGCAATCAGAGCGCCGTGAATGGCGATGCCTCCCTCCCAAATGGCCAGGGCCTTAATCCAGTTGTCGGAATAGTTTCGCCATTCAAAGGCGACGTAATAGGCCCGTGCACCAAGGACTGATGCGAGCACCAGAAGGGGGAGCAGGTCGCTGATCAGGCCGTTGTCAAGGTCCCGGCTGCGCGCGAGGCGACTTGAGAGGTTGAGTCCAATCAGCACTGCTGCTGCAATAAGCAGTCCATACCAGCGCAACGTGAAGGGCCCGAGCTGAATCAGCTCCGGGCCCGGGGAGGTGAACATTGCCTCAGAAACCCTCGGCTGCCTGAACTTTTTCGATCTGTCTCTTCTTCAGAACCAACATGATCTGAGCCAGTGCCACAGCGGCAAAGAAGGCCAACAAACCGTAAATCCTCACGGGATTCTGAAGAACCACTTCGGCATCAACCTGGCCGAAACCACCAACATTTGGATCGTCGGTGATTGGTGAGCCAGCTTCGATGCTGTCGCCAATGTTGACGAGCAGAGCAGGGCCGATGGGAATGGTTTCTGTTGTGCTGTCGCCCTCAGTGGTGTTGATGGTGACCAGCTTGGCGCCGTTCTCGCCGTCCTCAATCGAGGCAATGGTGCCGCTGGCAGGTGCTGTGAAGATGGTGTTGTTGCTTTTTTCACCCGTTGGGTACACCTGGCCGCGGCCGCGGTTGCCGCCGACGTGAATCTGATATTTGCCGAAGTGAATACTGCTATCGGTGGCGGGATCAGGCGAGAGGACAGGAAACACGATCTCCTGGTGCTGATCTCCAGGGATCGGACCCACCAGAAGGATGTTCGGTTGGTCGTCGCTGTACTGGCTGAAGTAGACACCTTCTGTCTCTTCGCGGATCTCGTCAGTCCAGCGGTCCTGTGGGGCAAGGGTGAACCCATCCGGAAGCATCACCACAGCACCAACCTGAAGAGGAACGTCACTGCCATCAGCTCCGATCTCTTGGAGACCGTCTTCATAGGGGATCTTGACGCTTGCTTTGAAGACACTGTCTGGAAGCACCGCTTGCGGGACTTCTGCCTGGGTGAGCTTCTGAGCCAGATGGCAGTTCGCACAGACGATCTTGCCTGTGGCCTCGCGGGGACTCTCATAGTTCTGCTGAGCCCAGAAGGGATAAGCCCAGCTGGCTGAAGGGGCAATCAGAACAGCTAGGCCGAGAACCAGAGATCCGAGCAGGAGGGAAAGTTGACGACGCATGGAATGGGGGATGAGGGAATCAGACGTGGAAAAAAGATCAGACCCACCAGGGTTTGTCGCCGGTGCGGAAGTCGGTTTCCGACCACTGGCTGACGAAGACGTTGTCGTTTTCGACGCTCACATTGGCCAGAGCCAGGGACAGAGGTGCTGGTCCGCGGACCACCTTTCCGGTGGCGTCGTACTGACTGCCGTGACAGGGGCACATGAATTTGTTGGCTCCGCTGTTCCAGGGAACGACACAGCCAAGGTGCGTGCAGATGGCGTTGATCCCGTAACTGCCGATGGCGTCATCACCTTCGACGATCAGATAGGTGGGATCACCTTTGAGGCCCTGAACCAAGCTGCGGTCGCCGTCGGCATGATTGGAGAGCCACCCGCTTGCCGTGACGGGGTTGCCGAGCTCGTCTTTTGCACTGGTACCGCCACCCGATCCAGCTGCCTTAGGAGGGATGAAGTAATTCACAACTGGATAAAGAGCCCCCAGGGCGACTCCAGTCACCGATCCGAAGGTCAGCAGGTTCATGAACTGCCGACGACCCATTCCGGGCACATCGCTCGAGGAAAGTTGGGTCATTGCGGACGGTCATCCAGCACGTTTCGGCGACCATTATGGACGCTTAAGTGCCTGTCACGCTTTGCAACGACTGGCGTTTTGCTGGTCCTGCTCCTTCAAATCTGTGCTTGTAAATTCAACTGACCAGGCAGACCAACCCCTCTCCGTTGAGGAGGTGATCAATTGTCTAAGACAGCGCTGGAAGGCGACTTACGACCTCCAGCTGGTGGTTCGACGCCAGCGCGTTTACCTGCAGGTGATGTGGGCTTATTTGGAGCAACAGTCGTTCCCGATGGACGAAAACGCTTATCGGGAACATTTGGCCGAAGTGCTGGATGTTGTGAATCGTCTTGGTTTGGCGACGGATGTGCGTCATTGGCTCGTCTCAACAAGGGACAAGCCACGGCTTGGGAAAGCTTTGAGTCTGCATTTGCAGGCCCAGGGCCCAGAAGCGCAAGCGCTTCTCAAGGAGTTTCTGGTCTGACGCTTTCAGCCAGCGCCACGAGTCCGACACCAATCAGAAAAAGGGCGGTGATGGCGCCAGCCAGCAGGAGCATGGTGATTGGGTCGGTGGAGGGTGTCAGCACGGCCCCGGCCAGGGCTGAGCTGAGGATTACCCAGCGCCAGGCGCCCAGCATGGTGCGCCAGCGCACCAGACCCAGAACCCCCAACAGCAATTGCAGAACAGGCAGCTGAAAAGCCAGGCCGGTGGCCAGCATCAACAGCAGCACGAAATCCAGATAGCGCTCTATCGACCACAACGGTTCCACAACATCGGCGCCGTAACTGACCAGAAATCCCAGCGCTGCTGGCACGAGAGCCCACCAGGCAAAGGCAAGGCCAACGAAAAAAAGAATCGCTGATCCTGCGACAGCAGGCGCAATCAGCCGCCCCTCCCGTCGGGTCAGGCCCGGCAGCACGAAGGCGAGGGCCTGAAACAGCACGTATGGCAGAGCAAGGGTGAGTCCGGCGTAACCGGCCACTTTCAGAGAAACAAAAAGGAATTCGCCTGGTGCCAGCTGCAGAAAATGGATGCCGCTGGCTGGAGCTTCCAGCAGCCGAACCAGGGGCTTCACCGCCAGAAGGCACAGCAGGGCGCTGACCACAACCGCCAGCAGGCTGCTGAGAACGCGCTGACGCAGTTCTTCCAGATGATCCACCAGAGGCATTTCCACCTCGTTGGGCAGATCTCTGCCCCCGTCCACTCCGATACGGATCGGAGCAGGAGGTTTCAGGACAGGGCCGTCGGGCTGGTCGGACACGGACGAGAAAGCCGGGCTGGTGTGAGATCCATCCCAACCTTCAGGCTAGGAGTTTCCTGGCAGATAAACGCTCTTCGGCTCTGCCGGGCTCACCCCAGCGGATCGTGCCACCACGGTGTCGAACCGTCCCTGGAGCAGCACCGGGAATTCTCTGAAGCCGGTCGGTGGGCACCATCACCACAGGGACACGGCGATTGCCGCGAGCGCGGCTGAAGTGGGCTGCAAGATCGCTTGCCAACTGCAGATCGGCCTCCTCCGGCAGTCCGCTGGAGGCCTTCAGCACCACGTGGCTCCCAGGGCATTCCTGCGCATGGAACCAGAGGTCGCCGCTCCGAGCCTGGCGCAGGCTGATCCAGTCGTTCTGGCGGTGGTTGCGTCCAACCTGAAGCAGCAACCCACCTGGACCGGTGAGTTCCAGGGGCTGTGGGACAGCGGATTGTTTTTTTCGCGCATCCTGCCGTCTTGACCGGGGATTGAGCAGGTCGTCCAATTCGTTGCAGAGATCCTCCAACGCAAGCAGCCGGGGGGGCAGATCTTCCCAGTGCGATGTGGCCAGATCGTCGATGAAGACCTCGCTGGCTTCGATGAGCTGGAGTCGTTGTTCGTGGTGCTGGATCCGTTCATTCAGAACGGCGACGGATCGCCGCAGCTTGCGGGCCCGTTGGTACAGCTTCTGAGCCTCCTGCACCTGATCTCGGCTGGGAGCCTGAAGGCAGAGCAGCGCATCTGCTTTTTCTTGAAGAGCGGCGCTGTCGGCGGTCCCGGCCAAGCGCGATTGCTGCTCTTCAAGGGCAGTCCGCTCTTTGCGGCTCCAACGCGTCAGCCGCTGCTCCACATCCTTGCGGCGTTGAATCAGGGACTTCTGCTCAAGCCGTTCTCGATACCAGGCACCCAGTGCGAGCGCCAGATTCGGGTGATCGACAGGCTGTTGATTGAGGGGCTGTTGATTGAGGGGCTGTTGATCGTCTGGTTGTCCCCAGACCCTGTAGCGGTTGTTCGGTTCGATCTGCAGCGCAAAGGCGTTGTCTCTTAGGCACCGCAGCCAACTCGTCCAGCGCTGATGCAGCTGCTGCCACTGGTCCGTGGAGATCTCCTGCACCGGTTCCCGGCCAAGCGGTCCGGCCAGCTGCTCCACCAGCGGGGGGCTGATTCCCTGATAACACTGCTGCAAAGCGGTCTTGAGAGAGACCGGCACAAGGGTGAGCCGGCGACGCCAACCATCCAGGGATTCCTCGTTGTGAGGTGGAAGGCCCTGCAACGGCGGAGGCGGAACGTAGGCATCACCGGTGCCGATGGGTCGGATGCGTGACTGGTGATCACGCACCTGTCGTCCGATCGTGACCACTCGCCGTTGGTCATCGAGAAGCATCACGTTGCTATGGCGTCCCATCAGCTCAAGAACGAGGGACCGCTGAATGGACTCTCCCGGTCGCGCGCTGAACTGAAAGTCCACCACCCGTTCGAACCCGCCCTGCTCGATCCCCACCAGAGCCATTTGGCGCAGGCTGTGCTGCAGCTGCTGCGCCAGGGTGCTGCCGGAACCCAGACGAGCCGGTGGCCGGATCTGAACCAGTCGTGGTGCATCGGCCTGCCAACTCAGCTCCAGCCAGACCATCCCCTGCAGGGTTCGGAACCCGAGTTGAAGTGTCAGTGGGTCAGGCTGCTGGGCTTTTTCAAAGCGACCCGGCAGCAGGGAAGGCCTCAGGTCACTCAGCACAGCCCTGAGTGTGGTGAGATCCATCATCTGAAGCGTTGCTGAGGTCATCTCTGCGTCGCTCAGACCCCAAGGCAGTCACCTTCCTACTCTGCGGTCCCCAACTCAAGCCTCGATGGCTGCCAACAGCGGACGCCTCACCGTGATCACCGGTCCCAGCGGCGTCGGCAAGGGAACCCTTGTGAAGCAGCTTCTAGAGCGGCATCCAAACATCTGGCTTTCGGTGTCAGCAACCACCCGTGCCCCCCGCGAGGGGGAGATGGAGGGGCAAAGTTATTTCTTCCACAGCCGGGAGCAGTTCGATCAGCTGGTGAAGTCGGGGGGACTTCTTGAATGGGCTGAATTCGCCGGAAACAGCTACGGCACTCCCCGCCAGCCCGTTGAGGAGCATCTCCGCTATGGCAGCCCGGTGCTGCTGGAAATTGAGCTGGAGGGCGCCCGGCAGGTGCGCCGCAGTTTTGCAAATGGCTTCCAGATCTTTCTGGCCCCGCCAAGTTTCGAGGAACTGGAGCGTCGAATTCGTGGACGCGGCACCGATGCGGAGGAGGCCATTCAGCGGAGGCTTCAGCGGGCTGAGCTGGAACTTCAGGCCAAGGAAGAATTCGATGCTGTCGTGATGAATGACAGTCTCGAGCGAGCGCTTGCTGAACTCGAAGAGCTCATGGGTCTGGCCTGAATCGGAACAGGTTCGGCGCAATAAAAAAGCCCCTCTCGGGGCCAGGAAGTCTTTGAGGTTTGTTCAGCCCAGCGGGTGAAACAGCAGATCGGGGAAGAAACGATTCCACTCGATCATGATTCCAGCGGTAACGGTGAACCAGATTGCGGCAACGACGGGTGCCGTGGTGAGAAATTTCTTCATGATTAAAGGGAATTAGGGAAGAAGCAGAACTGACTGTTCAGCGGGGAGAAACCGTCACTTTGTCGTCGCTTTCCACAAGCTTGCCGCTGGTGAATTCTCCGAATGCTGCCAGGGGCCATGTGGCGGAGGCGAGGACGCTTTTCAGGGCGATCGATGTATCGATCTGGATCTCATTCATTGCGGCGTTCTTGCCACGGGTTGCCTTCAGGTATTCCCTGCCGGCCCAGCCGATGCAACCTGCCACGTACAGGAACATGATGCCTGGCAAAACGAAGTCGCCGGCATGGCTCCAGCGGCCGTCAACGATCAGATGGGGCAGGCCATCATCACCACAGGATGCCTGGCTGTACATCTCGAAACGGGCTTTGGCCTGAGGCGTGTTGGCTGCAGCGGCTCGCTGTTGGAAGCGGGCGCTTTCAGAGCAGGGCGTCAGACCAGCCACATCCGCCTTGGCGATGGGGGCAAAGCCGAACACCAGCAGGGCCGAAAGCGCAATGGCGAAAAGACGACGCATCGGATCAATTCCTGTTGAAAAGTGCCCTGGGAGGGCAGGATGTCCACTGTCGGACAGTAGGGGAGGGTCCTGACCACGATGGCGTTGGTGCTGGCCCTCGAAACAAGTTGTGACGAGTCCGCCGCTGCCGTTGTGACGTCTCGGGCCGGTCGGTGGCAGGTTCTCTCCTCACGGATTGCCTCTCAAGTTGAGGAGCACGCCCGCTGGGGAGGTGTGGTGCCGGAGATCGCGTCCCGTCGCCATGTGGAGGCCTTGCCAGCGTTGGTGGAAACGGTGCTGGATGAGAGCGGAGTCTCCGTTGGTGAACTTGATGCCGTGGCTGCCACGGTGGCCCCTGGTTTGGCGGGGGCACTCATGGTGGCTTCCGTGACCGGACGCAGTCTTGCGGCTTTGCATGGACGACCGTTCATCGGCGTCCATCACCTCGAGGGTCATCTGGCCTCAGTCCAGCTGGCAGATCGATCTCCAGAGCCTCCTTATCTCGTCCTTCTCGTCAGCGGTGGACATACGGAACTCATCCGGGTGGATCGTTCCGGGGACATGCTGAGGCTCGGGCGCAGCCACGACGATGCTGCCGGAGAAGCCTTTGACAAGGTTGCACGCTTGTTGGGACTGGGTTATCCCGGCGGTCCAGCGATTCAGCAGGTGGCTGAATCAGGGGATCCGCAACGCTTTTCATTGCCCAAAGGGAGAGTGTCCCGGCCAGGGGGTGGCTTCCATCCCTACGACTTCTCCTTCAGCGGACTCAAGACCGCCATGCTGAGAACGGTTGAGAAGCTCCGTGCTGAACAATCCGAGCTGCCATTAGCTGATTTGGCAGCCAGTTTTGAGCAGGTGGTCGCTGATGTGCTGGTCCAGCGCGCCCTTCGTTGCGCGCTCGACCATGGCCTTGATCAGCTCGTGATGGTGGGCGGTGTTGCGGCGAACAGACGCCTGCGCTCTCAGATGACGGCCCAGGCTGAGGCGCGCAAGGTGGGCGTCACGATTGCTCCTTTGGCGTTCTGCACCGACAACGCGGCCATGATCGGGGCTGCGGCGCTCGCACGATTGGCCAGAACGGTCACCGATAGCTCACTGGAGATCGGGGTGGCACCACGTTGGCCACTCGATCGGGCCAGTGAGTTGTACAAAACGCCACCTCCGTTCTGAAGTTTGCTGCGTAAGGTGACGCGCATTCACGGCATGTCCACCGCAATGGCTGAGCCTTCCGGACACTCAGAAACCAATCTCGTCGAGCCCGTCGGTTCAGAGGAACTCAATTCCTGGAAACGGGGCTTCACCCCTCAGGCGGAGATCTGGAATGGACGTCTCGCCATGATCGGCTTGTCGGTCGGTCTGGCTGTTGTGCTCCTGGTGAGAGTGTTCAGCGGCAGCTGATCACTCAGCTACGACCACGTAAGGCCTGCGCCAGCTCGTTTGGCTTGAGGCTTGCGGCGACAGCTTTTTCCGCATCCACGCGACCAGCTTCAACAAGCGTTTGCAGTGACTGGTTGCTGGTGACCATGCCATCGAAACTGCTCCGCTCCATGATTTCCTCAACCTCATCAAGGGCTCCACGCTGGATGTAGTCCTTGCAGGCGTCGGTGTTGATCAAGATGTCGTGGAAGGCAGCACGCTTGCCATCTGTGGTGCGGATCAGCCCCTGCGCGATCACGCCCAGCAGAGATTCGGACAACGAGCGCCGCACACTGTCCTGCTCTTCGGGAGGGAACATGCCAAGCACCCTTTCAACGGTTTTCACAGCGGAATTGGTGTGCAGGGTGCCGAAGACGAGGTGACCCGTCTGGGCGGCTTCAAGAGCAGTTGACAGGGTTTCCTGATCACGGATTTCTCCGACCAGAATCACGTCCGGGTCCTCGCGCAGAGCAGCGCGGAGGGCGTTGTGAAATTTCAGGGTGTGCATCCCCACCTCCCGATGTCTGATCAGGGAGTTCTTGCTCTCGTGAACGAACTCAACAGGGTCCTCAATCGTGAGGATGTGGCGGGTTTCATTGCGGTTGATCCAATCGATCATGGCCGCCAAGGTGGTGCTCTTGCCGGATCCGGTGGGGCCGGTGACCAGAATCAACCCCTTGGGGCGTGCCGCCAGCTCCCTGAGCACCTCAGGAAGCTTCAGCTGTTCCATCGTCAGGATCGTCTGGGGGATGAGCCGCAGCACCATCGCCGGCCCCCGCAGTGAATCCAGCAGATTGATTCGGATGCGTACAAACGGGAAGGCATGGGAGCCATCGAACTCCTTCTCCCGAAAAAACTCATCAATCTGCTGTGGAGAAAGAATTTCCCCGAGCCAGCCCTGGAAGGTGGTCTGATCGGTGATGGGCCATTCGGTTCTCAGCATCTCCCCTCTGGCCCGATAACGAGGGATTTCGCCAACTCCCAGATGCACATCGGAATGGCCCTCGTCATGGGCGAGGCGCACGATCTGTTCAAGGCTTGGGGACGACGCATCGCTCGGCGCCGCCGCTGATCCTGCAGCTGATCCCGCAGGTGGTGTCTGCCGGGCTGTCTGAGGCTGTGATGGGGCAGACGTTTTTGCAGGACCGGAGGGAGCCGCCGGTCGAGGCGGGAAGCTTGGTGGGAAGACCGGTTGGGCCAAGGCGAGACAGAGTCCGATGTCTTCAGGATGCCTGAAAACGCCCGTAAGATCCGGTTATTCCAGCTTCGTCATGGCCGATCAGCCGCGCGTCACGATCGTTCTAGGAACACGACCTGAGGCGATCAAGCTGGCCCCCGTGATCCGCACCTTTCAGGCCTGCCAAGCGTTGCGGACACGTGTTGTGCTGACAGGGCAACACCAGGAAATGGTGGCTCAGGTGATGGACCTGTTCCAACTCAAGGCCGATCGCGATCTCGGTCTCATGGCGCCGCGTCAGACCCTCACCCATGTGACCTGTGCCGCATTGAACGGTTTACGGGAAGACTTCCAGGCCTACCCGCCGCAACTGGTTCTGGTGCAAGGCGACACCACAACGGCTTTTGCAGCGGGGTTAGCGGCTTTTTACGAGCAGATTCCCGTCGGTCATGTGGAGGCTGGCCTGCGCACCGACAACCTGCTCGACCCATTCCCTGAGGAAGCCAATCGACGACTGATCTCTCAGATCGCAACCCTTCATTTCGCTCCCACAACCAAGGCTGAGACCAACCTCCATTCCTCCGGTGTGGTGGGGCAGGTGTCAGTCACGGGCAACACGGTGATCGATGCCCTGCTGTTGATGGCGGAAAGCGCTCCGGAGATCCACTTTGAAGGTCTCGACTGGCAGACGCAGCGGGTGATTCTGGCCACAGTGCATCGTCGTGAGAACTGGGGGGATCGCCTCAAGGACATCGCCGACGGCATCTTGCGGGTGCTTGATCGTTTCCCCGACACCGCTTTGTTGCTACCGCTGCATCGGAATCCGACGGTGCGCGAACCGCTGCAGGCCCTCCTTGGCGACCATCCACGTGTGGTGCTCACCGAACCCCTGGATTACGACCGTCTTGTGGCGGCGATGAAGGGTTGCTCACTGCTGCTCACCGATTCCGGCGGTTTGCAAGAGGAGGCCCCTGCTCTCGGCAAACCGGTTCTTGTGCTCCGACGCACCACAGAACGCCCTGAAGCCGTGGAGGCTGGGACAGCACGTCTGGTGGGGACCGATCCCGCCGAGATCTTTTCCGAGGCCTCGCGATTACTCGATGATGCTGAGGCCTATTCGGCAATGTCCCGTGCCATCAATCCGTTCGGAGATGGGCAGGCCAGCAGCAGAATCCTCGACCTCTCCCGCCGGCATCTCGGTGTCTGATCCGCCGTCTGATGCTGGATTCAGCTCAGATGGCCATTACCGCTGGTGGCTCCGTCGACATTGGTCGGGAGGCACAGGCACGTTGGTTTTTATCGGTCTCAATCCCTCCGCAGCCGATGGTCGACGTGACGACCCGACCCTGCGCCGGCTGATCGGATTTAGCCGCCGCTGGGGATACAACGAGTTGCTGGTGCTGAACCTGTTCGCCCGTATTTCTGCCTCTCCAGCTCTTCTTCGACGTGTTCAGGACCCGATCGGAGCGTCCAATGATCGCGAGCTGAAAAGCTGGTGCGGCCGCTGGGCGAGTCAGTCCTCGATCGATCTTTGGTGCGGCTGGGGTGGATCAGGTGCCTGCCGGGACCGCGATCAACAGATCCTGGCTTGGTTGGATTGTTTTTGGGAACAGCGTCAGCGCCGCCATCCCAGTGCTTCACCACCGTTCTGCATCGGTCTCACCAGGACCGGTCAGCCGCGGCACCCCCTTTATGCATCAGCTGACCTCACGCTTCGCCCCTTCATTTGGGCAGGAGCTGAATCCATCGGTCATCCTGAGGGGACGCCAAAGGCTCTCCTGCAACGCTGATGCCACGCACACCACGCCGCTACGCGGTGCATCTTCACCTTGTCGGGGGGCAGACCGAGCAGGTTCACTTCCCGAAACTGGAGATGTTTCAGGAGTGGTACCAGGGGATCGTCAACGCTGAGGGACAAGGCGGCTTTGTGAATGTGCCGATCAGCGATCTCGAGGGTGAGTACCTGGTTGTCCGTCCCGAGGCGGTGATCGGCGTGCGTGTGGAACCTCAGTTTTCATCCGTCGATGACGCCTGAGCGGCTGGGTCTGCTCTGGGGTGTGACCGTTTTTGCCGGAGCGTCCGCTCGGCTGTTGGCGGCCGTCTCAAGTCTGCCGGGGGTCGTGCTGCTGCTGCTTTCCGGGCTTCTGATCGGCCGCTCAGGGCTTGGGCTGGTCGAGCCCCTGGATCTTGGTTCCGGCCTCGGGACGGTGGTGGGTCTGCTGGTCAGTCTGGTTCTGTTTGACGGCGGGCTGAACCTTCGCCTGCCCGGAGACACGATCAAAACCACGGTCCAGCGGATTGCCATCCTGCGACTGTTGCTGTCGCTCGGGGCAGGATTGCTGGCTGCGCACTGGTTGGCCGGCCTGAACTGGTCGGTCGCAGCGGTTTACAGCGCCATCGTGCTGGCCACTGGCCCAACGGTGGTGACACCTCTGGTGCGACAGATCCGGCTCGCTCCCCCTTTGGGTGATGTGCTCGAGGCCGAAGGCTTGGTGCTGGAGCCGGTGGGAGCTGTGCTGGCCCTGCTCCTGTTGGAGCTGGTGCTGGGCGATCTGCATGGTTGGAGAGAGCTCGCCTTTGGACTGTTGTCGCGTCTGGGGGGCGGCACCCTGATCGGCGCAAGCGTCGGCTGGTTGTTGTCGGAGCTTTTGCGGCGATTGGAGTCCGATCAGGCCGCCAGCGGCTTACCGCTGCAGCTCAGCCTCGGCATGTTGTTTCTGATGTATGGAATCAGTGAATGGCTTCTGCCGGAATCAGCGCTTCCAGCATCCGTGGCAGCAGGTCTTGTGGTGGGACGTCGACGCAATCAGCACACGGCTGATCTCGATGGCCTGATTCAGGAGTTGGCCCAGTTGGCAATCACGATGCTGTTTCCGCTCCTTGCGGCGGATGTGTCCTGGGCTGAACTCAGCCCCCTGGGTTGGGGGGGGATCAGTTGCGTCCTCGCTCTGATGTTGCTGGTGCGACCGATTGCCGTCGGCCTCGCCACAACGGGACTTCCGCTTGATCTGCGCCAGCGTGTGTTCATGGGATGGCTCGCCCCACGCGGAATTGTCACCGCCTCGGTGGCATCGCTCTTTTCGATCCGTTTGGAGCAAGCCGGAATCCTCGGTGCCGGCCGGCTTCAGGGTCTCGTGTTTCTGACGATTTTGATGACGGTCGGGTTGCAAGGGCTGACGGCCCAACCGCTTGCAAAAGCTCTGGGTTTGATCGAGTCGCCGGAAGAACCCGGTCCATCCTCAGATGAGGCAGCGGCGCAGCCTGGGCAGGTCCTCCCCGATCCGAGCCAGTAACCCCCAGGTGGTGAGCAGATCGGGGCCCTGCATCCGACCCAGCAGAGCAGCTCGCAGGGATTTCATGATCATCCCTTTCTTCACCCGAGCTGTCTTTGCCGCATCGCTGAGAAGCTGCTGGGCCCGCTCCTTGTCCTGTCCGTCCCATGGCTCTGGTTCAAGCGCTTTTGCCAGGGCTTGGATGGCTGGTTTGGCTCCCTCGAGGTTCAGTTGCTTGATGCCGTCCTCCTCAAGCGGCGGCAGCTCGAAAAAGGGACTCGCCTGCTCGACACCGTCCTTCAGGAGCGTGAGCGATGGTCCCAGTAAGGCGCAGACCTCAAGACTCCAGCCGTCCAGATCCGGCGGGATCCAGTCGTTGGCCCGCCAGAGCGGCAGAAGTCGATCCAGCAGTTGCTCCGGTGTCAGGTCATGGAGCACCTGACTATTGAGCCAGTTGAGCTTGTCCCAGTCGAAGCGGGCACCGGCTTTGTTGACGCGATCAAAGCTGAAGACCTCGGCGGCTTCCCCCAGGCTGAAGCGTTCGTTCATGCCCTCAGGCACAGACCAGCCCAGCAGCGTCATGTAGTTGGCGATGGCTGCTGCCGTGTATCCCATTTCACGGAAGTCGTTGATGGAGGTCACTCCATCACGCTTCGACAGCTTGCGGCCCTCGCCATTGAGGATCAACGGTGCATGGGCGAATTCCGGTTTCGGCAGGCCAAGCGCGTCGTACAGCAGCAGTTGCTTTGCCGTGTTGGCGATGTGGTCCTCGCCCCGGATCACATGGCTGATCGCCATGGCGGCATCGTCCACGACGACAACAAGGTTGTAGAGCGGGTCTCCGATCTGATCAGCCGGAGCCCGTCGTGCGATCACCATGTCGCCACCGAGGTCGGCCCCCCGCCACGACATCGGTCCACGGACCAGGTCGTTCCAGCGGATATCGGCATCGTCAGCGATCCGAAAGCGGACGACTGCCTGGCGACCCTCCGCCTGAAAAGCAGCTTCCTGCTCTGAGCTGAGCTGCCGGTGACGATTGTCGTATCGAGGAGCTTGGTTGGCAGCCTTCTGGCTGTTCCGCATCGCTTCGAGCTCCTCTTCGCTGGCATAACAGCGATAGGCCAGGCCGCTTTCAAGAAGACCCTGAATGGCAGCCTGATGCTGCTTCAGGCGTTCGCTCTGAATGACGGGATCTTCATCCCAGTCGATGCCTAACCATTGAAGACCTTCGAGGATGTTTTGGGTGTATTCCGGTTTGGAGCGCTCTTTGTCTGTGTCCTCGATGCGCAGCAGGAACGAGCCCTTTTGATGGCGGGCGAACAGCCAATTGAAGACGGCCGTTCGAGCTGTGCCGATATGCAACGTGCCCGTTGGGCTGGGGGCCAGACGAACACGCACCATGGCGGTGATTGAAGGGTGAGAACGGGACCGACGGGGTTCGAACCCGCAACTTCCGCCGTGACAGGGCGGTGCTCTAACCAATTGAACTACGGTCCCAGACTGACTTCGTTAACGGGACTCGCCCGGTGAAGTCGTTCTGTGTCGCGGGTGCGACAGAGGCAGTATCGACTCTCGCCGGGCCCCCCGTCAACCAATCAATCGGACTGGCCAGTTATGCCAATCCTGCTTTCAGCAAGGCGGAAAATCCCGCCGACAGTGTCGACGGGACGAAGACTGAAATGGTGTTAATTACTGCTTTGTCAGGGACGGAACCCGGCGGGTTCAATCAGGCGCACCTGATTGCCGCGGGCGGTGAATTCCCGACCTTGATCGCTTTGGACGACCACACGACCTCCTGATTTGACGCGGATGACGCGGGCACGGACCCAGCCGAGGGCGGCTGACTCCAGCACCTTCACGACATCACCAGGTTGAAGATCCAACTCCATGCTGAGAACCGGGAAACTGCACAAGGGTTCATCGGACGCGCCGTGGAGGACTTGAACCCCCGACATCAGGTTTTGGAGACCTGCGTTCTACCAACTGAACTAACGGCGCAAGGCGATGAACCCAACCATCACAAATCGTGATGGCAACTGGATTGAACGAGGTCGAAACCTCAGCGATCGAAGCGCTGCTTCACGCGGGTGGCCTTGCCCACCCGTTCCCGCAGATAAAAAAGCTTCGCCCTTCGCACTTTACCTCGCCGCTCAACTTTGATCGATGCCACCTGAGGGCTGTGGAGCATGAACACACGCTCCACGCCGATGCCCTGGAAAATCCGGCGCACGGTGATGGTTTCGTTCAGGCCTCCGTGGCGCTTTGAAATCACCACGCCTTCGTAGGGCTGAACCCGCTCCTTGTTGCCTTCACTAATCCGGACACCCACCCGAACGGTGTCTCCCACGTAAATCTCCGGCAACTCGCTCTTGAGCTGCTCCGCTTCGAATCCCTTGATCAGCTCCTCTGCTGAGAGCTTTTTCACCGAGACCGTTGCCGTTGCAGCCGCCGAGGTTTCAGGTTGTTGCTCCGCGGTGTCTGTCGTCACCGTCGTGTCCGTGGGGTCGGCCGCCATCCCAGCTCCGCGTTGTATCGCCAAACAATCATTGTACCCGCCGACGCCAACGCTGGATCAGCAGTGTTGCTCCAGTGAACAGCATCCAGAGCAATCCGATCGCATTGAGCAAAACAACGGTTGGCTCCAGCGTTCTTCCGAGCCACTCTCCCTCGTGAACCACCATGAGCCAGTGGACCTGATCTTTGCTGAAGCCGAACCAGTCCCTGGCGAGCCGATAGCTCACTCCGGTGCACACGGTCACCAGCAGGGGCAGCACAACAAGTGGGGCGATGCGCCAGTGCAGCTCGCGTGCCTTCGCAAACAAAGACATTGGGCGACATCGTTATTAGTGAACTTGATAGCTTGAGCACATAAGGAGTGGCGAATGAATCTGTTCTCTGATCTGCTGGCCACAACAAAAGCGTCCCAGGCCACGGCCACAGGCCCAAGGATTCAGAAACGCCGCGGCGTCGAGATCAAGTCGGCTCGTGAAATCAAGATCATGCGGCAGGCCAGCGCGATTGTCGCCACCGTGCTGCGCGAGGTCATCTCCATGGTCGAGCCGGGCCACACCACGGGTGAGCTTGATGCCTTCGCTGAACGCCGCATCCGCGAAATGGGTGCCACACCAAGCTTCAAGGGTTATCACGGCTTCCCCGCCAGCATCTGCGCCAGCATCAACCACGAAGTTGTTCATGGAATCCCCAGCAAAAAGCGGGTGATTCATAAGGGAGACCTTTTGAAGGTCGATACCGGCGCCTATTTCGAGGGTTATCACGGCGACAGCTGCGTCACCATCTGCGTCGGAGAGACGAGTGACGTGGCACAAACGCTCAGTCGTGTGGCCCGCGAATCACTGATGGCTGGCCTGGCTCAGGTGAAAGCCGGCAACACCTTGCTCGATATCGCTGGTGCTGTTGAAGATCACGTCAAAGCCAACGGTTTCAGTGTGGTTGAGGACTACACCGGTCATGGCGTCGGTCGAAATCTCCATGAGGAGCCTTCGGTCTTCAACTTCCGCACCGATGACCTTCCGAACATCACGCTGCGCCCGGGGATGACCCTGGCCATCGAGCCAATTCTCAATGCCGGCAGCAAGGCATGTCGAACCCTGAATGACCGCTGGACTGTGGTGACCCGCGATGGTGCTCTTTCTGCTCAGTGGGAACACACGGTGCTGGTGACAAGCGACGGATGCGAAATCCTCACGGATCGCGGCGATTGAGTGCCTTGTTGTAGGTCCAGCGGCCGAGTTCATTGAGAGGCATCAGGAGATAAGTCAGCGGGTTCGGCGTGACGATGATCAATGAGAGGTTCAGCTGGGCTTGAACCAAAATTTGCTTGGCGACGAACCCTGCAGTCATCACTCCGATCGGATTGAGTTCGGATCGAAACGGTCCGAGCACCAGCTTGCGAAGTCGCAGCCTGCGTCGCTGCTCCGTCGACAGATTGGCGCCGCGCAAACTCACGAGTTGACCGATCAGTCGTTTGCTGAGCTCGTAAACCGGGCTGATCGCCGGTTGGATCTCAGCCTCTGAGGTATTGACCCAGAGCTCTCGGGGTCTGTCACCGGATGCTTGGCAGGCGAGGCGTTCAAAACGCTGCATGAGCCGCCAACTGCTTAAGGCATTGATCTCCAGAGCCCGATCAACATCCTCTGGTTTCTGCGCACCTTGCGGATTAATGCCGTGATTGATCACCAGGATGTCCAGCTCTGCCAGACAGGCATCCAGTCGCGCTTCTTCACCGCAGGACCAGAGCACCCAGCGATCAGGACCATCAAGACCACTGTTTGCCGGGGGTGCGCTGTGGGTTAGGCCGGTTACATCGGCCCCTTGCTGACGCAATGCCTGGCTCAGTGCTCGACCGAGGCTGCCGCGAGCGCCCGTGATGCCGATGCGTCTGCCGCTCCAGGGGCCAGGGGAGAAAGGGGTCTGGGCCATGGCTTCAGCTTGGGGCATCCTTGGGGCCCAACGCTCTTAGGCGGTGCCACCTCTCTCAGAAGCAGCACTTCGGGCACTGTTCGCGCCCTATTGCGGGGGCGTTGCCCGCGAGGCTGAGCTTCTGGCTGCATTGCAGCTGCTGAATCAGCAAGAGATTCAGGGGTTTCGTTCGGTGGAGGGAGGGCTTGGCCACCCCTACATCCTGAGCTGGGTCGCCGTGCGCTCTCCACTGGAGGCCACTACTTGCCGTCTGCGCTTCCCCGAGCGTTCAGACCTGCTCTACGACTTTGAGCTGGTGACCTATCAGCTTGTGAGTTGGCTGATGGACTGCCGAGAAGAGGAGCACGGCAGCGTTGATCTCCCGGATGCGTTCTGGCAATGGCTGCTTCTTGGTGCGGATCCGGCCGTTGAGGGATGAACGAAGTGACTTCCGACCACTAGATTCCCCCACTAAGGACCAACCCACTGGCTGTTCATGGGAACGACCCTGCTGATCGGATCCTGCGAGCCCTTCAGTGGCAAATCCGCACTGGTTCTTGGCATCGCACAGCAACTGATCCAATCAGGTTTGCCGTTTCGTTTCGGAAAGCCTCTGGCAACCAGCCTGGAGTGGGATCCCAACAAGGGACCTTTGCCTCAGCCCCTCATCGATGACGACGTTCGGTTTGTGGGCGAGACCCTTGGGTTGGCTGCAGATCATCTGATCCCATCCCTGCACTTGCTCTCGCCCACAACGGCGACACAGCGTCTGGGGCATGGCCAACTGGACGCCGGAGAGGGTTTTGATCGGCTCAGTGCTGAGGTTTCCGGGTCTGATGGCCTAACCCTGCTGGAGTGCGCGGGCAGCCTTCAGGAAGGTCTGCTGTTTGGTCTCAGCCTGCCGCAACTGGCGGACGGACTTGATGCCAAGGTCGTGCTGGTGCATTTGTGGCAGGACAGCTGCAGTGTCGATGCCTTGCTCTCCGCCAAGCAGATTCTGGGCGAACGTCTGGTGGGGGTGGTGCTGAATGCGGTGACCCCTGATGAGGTGGAAAGCCTCGAACGTCAGGTGGTTCCTGCTCTTGAGAATCTCGGACTCAAGGTGTTCGGTGTGATGCCGCGATCACCTCTTCTGCGCAGCGTCACCGTTGGGGAGTTGGTGAGGCGTCTGGATGCGCGGGTGATCTGCTGCGCGGATCGGGAGGAGTTGCTGGTGGAGACGTTGAGCATCGGAGCGATGAATGTGAATTCCGCCATGGAGTTTTTCCGGCGTCGCCGCAACATGGCTGTGGTGACTGGAGCCGATCGCACCGATATCCAACTGGCCGCTCTCGAGGCCTCCACCCAGTGCCTGATCCTGACGGGAGCCGGTGAGCCGTTGCCTCAGCTGATCAGTCGTGCCGAAGAGCTTGATGTCCCTTTGCTGAAGGTGGAACACGACACGCTGGCCACCGTTGAGGTGATCGAGCAGGCCTTCGGTCACGTTCGCCTGCATGAAGCGGTGAAGGCCACCTATGCCTTCCGGCTTGTGGAAGAGCACTGCCACTTGGACCGCTTGTTTGAAGCCCTCAACCTCACGGTTCATTCCGGTTAAGCGCTGCTAGCTTCCTGTCAAGGCAGATGGGTAGTGCTTGGGTCAGTCACTGGATCTCCCAGCCCTTGATCGGGTCGATACGCTCGCGCAAGAGCTGGCCTTGCTGCAGGACAAGGGACAGCGACGGATCGCGATTCTTGGTAGCCGTCACGTACCCGTCGTCGCGATTCATCTGATCGAGCTGGTGGCTCGTTCCCTGGTGCAGGAAGGCCATTCCATCGTTACCTCGGGCTCGCAGGGCGTGAATGCCGCGGTGATCCGCGGCGTGCTTGAGGTGGACCCCTCCAAGCTCACGGTGTTGCTTCCTCAGAGCCTTGATCGTCAACCGAGTGAGATCAGAGACCTGCTTGAGAGGGTGCTTCACCTGATCGATAAACCTGAACAGGATGATCTGCCATTGCCGATGGCGAGCAGCCTCTGCAATCAGGAGATCATCAACCGCTGCGATCAACTGATTTGCCTGGTGTTTCACGACAGTGAAACGTTGTTGGCCAGCGCGCGAACAGCCGAAGACATGGGCAAAGTTGTGAGTTTGCTGTATTTCGACTGAGCAGCCTGCATCGCGGCTTGGATTACGAATGCAGTGTTGGCTTGATGGCGATCATGTTGGTCATCCACCGCTAGTCAACAAAGTGGAAGCACTGAGATGATCGGGTTATGTGTTGGGTATTTAGATCAAATAATTTGTGATGCGCTCAGGGGCGGCGAGCGATTAAATCGCCTAATCAGTGGATGTTATTCGGCGAACAACTCTATCGGCCCCTCGAATTTGGATTGCCTTAATAAGGCCAATTGTCTTCTGTATTGATTAATTTAAGGCTGTCCTTGATGAAAGCGTACTGCGGAATGTTTGTCGTCAGCCAGGGGTTCGGCCCTTTGTTGATTAAGAACACAGCCCCGTGATTTCCATCAAGGCTGATGATGGAAAGGCTGACGGCGCCGTTGCCCGTTCCTGAGTGGAACAGGTACCCGCCCCTTGCTTTGGCGTCTGCGTCGCGGTTGCCGAGTTCAAATCCCAGGCTGCGGTTCGCTGTGGAACTGGGGATGCTGAGCTGAACGGCTAAAGGTTGATCGATCAACGGGTGGCCGGAGTTCAGCGCTTTCGTGAAGGCGAGCTTGAAGCGGGCCAGATCGCTTGCTGTGCTCCACATCAAACCGGTGGAGAGGATGGGATGCCGCATCGGTGCTCGCCCGTGGGGCTTCCCATCAACGTCGTAGGGGATGGCGATCGTGCTGGTGTCGTTGAGAAAAAAGCTGTTGTCAAAGCTGGTGTTATCCATGCCGGCCGGTGTGAACACCAACTCCTGCATCAAGCTGGGGAAGGTTTGTTGGCTGATGTATTCCAAGGCGGGCTGCAGCACCGTGTAGCAGCCGTTGCAGTAGTTGAAGCGTGTCCCAGGGACTCGCTCAACGGTGAGCGGTTGGTTGTTGGCAGGTGGCATTCCGCGCAACACCTGCTGCAGGGTCGGCAGTGGTTCCCCAGGCCCGCAGCAGCCGTCGGGGTAGGGATTGCTCAAACCGCCGGTGTGGTTCAGCAGCATGCGGAAACTCACCGGCACCTTTTTGGTGTAGTTGTTCTCGGGAATGGTCCAACCCGTCAGATAACGGTTGACGGGTTCATCCAGAGCAATCTCCTCGGCGGCAAGTAGCTTCACCGTGGCAAGTGATGTGAGGGTTTTGGTGATCGACTGGGCTTGAAACAGGGTGTCGGCTGTGACCAGTCGACCACTGGCCAGGTCCGCCAGGCCAAAGCCCCGCGCCCAGGCAATCCGGCCGTTTTCGATCACGGCGATGGACGCACCGGGAATGTCGTGCTCCTTGCGCAGCGTTTCGATCTGCTGTTGAAGCGGAGTGAAAGGTGCGACCGATGCCTGCGACGCCCCTGCCAGCACCATCGAGACGTTGAACGCTGTAAAGGCGATGAGCCACCGCAGCCTGCCTCGATGCTTGCGAGTCATCCCGTTGCGAAAGCGCTGATTTCAAACCTAGTGATGGGTTGCTGGTTCAGCTGCCAAGCAGCGCTTTCAGGCCTTCTGAATACAGAATGCCGCTGCAAAGGAGCCCTGTGGCCCAACACAGCCCCCGGGCTGGAGGCACATTGCCGACGTAGGCGGCGATATAGGCAAGCCGCAGCACGGGATGGGCAAAAGCTGCGACAACGGCCGTGGCGGGCAACGGACCGGTTTGCAGCGCAGCGATCAGAGCCAGTAATGCCGCTGGAGCCTGCAGAGTGAAGGCCTCGAAGCTGTTCTGATGGGCCCAGCTGGCCCGTTTCCCCCAGGCCGGAAAGCGTTCGAACATCGCGCGGGGTGCCGCCATGTCCTTCATTTCAAAGTTGGCAGCCGAGCGTGCGGCGCCGAGGGGAATGATGCTGGCGATCACTGTTCCGCCAGACAACACCAGTGACCAGGCGAAAGGAGCGGCATCCGTGGCTGTGAACAGCTGCAACAGCGACATGGCGAGGGCTTGAAGCGGCGTCTTTCTAAGCCGAACCAGCGCACAACGCGAGCGATGGCAAGCACCTCAATCTTGGTTGGCCCTTGATGGGTCCGGAACATTCCGATCAACGCTTGAGGCAGCCCTGGGAATCTGTGGCTCGCAATGTTGTTAACGGTGACGCCATGCACGGATCTTGTCTTTTAACGCAATCCACTGATCTGATACGACAAACCAAACGACAAATCCTCAGAGACCAACGAACGCAACAATCGCCAACACCACTCCCCCTGTGCCAATGAGTTGATCTCGAGTGCATGAATCGAAACCTGTTCCCGGGTTGCAAACGGGCTCGCTGTCTCGAAATCCACGATTGCCTGCACTTTGGCCCAAGCCACCAACAAGACCTGTTGGAACGTTCATCAGCAGAGCTTCATCAAGGATTCGTCAACTGTGACAAAACTGTCCGAAGGCGCCAAAGTGGCAACCTTGTAAGGCATTGCGATGGCTCTCGATCAACTCAAGGCGTTCATCCTCAAAATGCAACAGGACGACGAACTCAAGCAAGCCGTATTGGCAGCATCGACTGCTGATGACGTTGCCAAGATTGCTGCCAGACAAGGATTCGAGTTCAGTGGAGACGAGCTTTTGAGATTTAATGGTAAGAAAGTGGGACAAGTCACGGTGGTGAAGCCGGATCATCCAGGTGAATATCACTGATACCCAAAATACGTTTGCTGACCAATGATTAAGTGGTACGTACAAGTTGTATGGACTTGGGATAGTCGCTACAATTTCGATACTGATGTGATTCTCAGGCTGTAGATATAGAGTCGATGCAATGAGGAAGTCATGATATTGAAGGGAATGGCTATTCGTATTCGGGTGTCGTTTTTATGGATGTTTCAATTCTTATACACAAGAGCTGAGGTTGGTAAATGGAAAGAATCTATTGGAGGCAGTGGTTGTCTCGGTAGGGCTGGGTTGGCCACAGGATTTAGAACATGAATCTTTGAACGTTGTTTCCATTCGGCTCGTCGTTGCTATCAATTGGGTGGTGAATAATGCGTTGTTGTTATTCTCTGTTGTTGTTCTATTCGTTGTGTGGATCTGCTGTGAAGCGCCTGGTTTGATTGGGTTTGTTGGTGATTGTCTCTTTGATCTCAACATTGCTTCAATGGATCGGCGCATAGACATCACAGCCGCTTGCGCGAGATGTGATGTCTATGCGCATCTTTGTTTTGGGCTGTCTTCTGTTTTTGTCCTGATCAAACAATCTCAGCCGTCTTGGGGATGGTTTGTCTGGCTGGCCTGCAAAGTCGGTTGATGGCTGTGGCCTGCTGCAAGTTCTGGCATCCCAGGGCTGCCTGGGTAGGTTGGATGCAGGAAACCCTGAGAGGAGCAAGGCTTGGCTTCAAATACGTCCTCATTCGATGTTGTCTCCGATTTCGATCGACAGGAGCTGGTCAATACCCTTGATCAGGTGCGTCGAGACGTTGGCAACCGATATGACCTCAAGGACTCCAACACACAGTTGGATCTTGAGGAAACCGAACTTGTGATCACCACCGCCAGCGATATGACTCTTCAGGCTGTGGTGGATGTGTTGAGAACCAAAGCGACCAAGCGCAATCTTTCACTGAAGATTTTTGATTTTCAGGATCCTGAGAGTGTTGGTGGTAACCGTGTAAAGCAGGTTGTGAAGTTGCGCAAGGGGCTCAGTCAGGAGATTGCCAAGAAGCTCAGCAAACTCGTTCGTGATGAGCTGAAGAAAGTGACCGTGGCGATTCAGGGTGAAAGTGTACGGATCACAGGCAAGAGCAAGGATGATCTGCAGGCTGCTATTCAGTTGGTGAAAAGTAAGGAAGATGAATTGGATGTGCCGTTGCAGTTTGAAAATTATCGCTAATCAAGAGGGTCACTTGTTGCTATTTGATTCAGTGATTGGTGCCTGCTCATAGTAGTCTATAAGTTCGGATTTGCTATTTAGTCGATCTGAAAGGTCTAGTCTTTATTTGTATCATCGTAAGTTAATGTGCATTTGTAGCGGCTTTCAAATCCCACATCAATGCTGGTGCAGCTCGTGTCGGTGATCGTTGCGCCCTTGGGGACAAGACGCATCGCCTGGGCAGTGGCAAACTCCTCGGTTGGCCCCTGTGCGCTTACTTTGCCTTGATGAGCGAAGGCACTGGGTGCGAAGAGAGCAAGTGCTGCCAGAAATGCTGTTAAGCGCATGTGATAGTCATGGTCTTTGTTCAGTTCTAGTCATCCCTGTTGCCTGGGGCCGCTGAAAAAGGATGCGTTCCGCCGATGGATGGCCCGAAAAGAGCGCACAAAACTAGATGAAGTTAGGTGTTGGAGTGGCAAGATTTATGTTTTCTCGAAGGAAAAAACTTTTTTGCCCGTAAGTTTTCGTACCTCTTCAAGATGCTATGCGATCTTATTCAGAACGGAAAAGGCACAACGATGTAGCGATCGGGCTCTCTTTTGTTGCGGTTGCCCTGCTTGTGTTGGGTTTCATGGGTATGGCACAACATCTTGAAATTATGCCCCTTTGAGTGTGCTGAATTGACAGTTGTCAACTTGACACCACCCCATAATAGATCAATAGATATTTGTTTTCGATGCGTACGGCAACTTTTTTATTTCTGAAAACCGGGCTCAATCTCTTCAAGCCAGGGGTCGATTTCGGTGATGCCCTGGCAGAGGCTCCATCAACCGACGCCAGCGTCATCCAGTTGTCAGAACGTTCGCGTTCCGAGAAAGATGAGGCGGCTGGTCGAGGGTTGTTAAAGGTTGTTGATTTTGAAGCGATCCATATAGGGCCGCGTGGAGGGCGCTATCGATTGGATGAAGCCGGCCGAAAAATCTATCTCAAGGCGGCTTGATTTAAGAGCGCTTGTGGTTAGTTAAGACTGCGTGATTGTCTGCTCCCGCGTTGGTCGACTAGGACCCAGCGCTGCGGCGACGATCGATGATCCTGGCCAGCTCCAGGACGTAGCCAGCTGTGCACCAGCGACCGTGACTGCGGGATCGGTTCTCCGGGTCGGAGCGAATTTCAGCTGTTTCGGCCATCAGAAGATCGAGATCACCCTGGGGGAGCTCGTAGAGATCCTGCAGCTCCAGTTCGCGTCCGAGCAGATGGCTGCGGAACCACTTGCGCAGCTGTTCCTGAGGGGGAATGTCTGCAGGCATCCGATAACTTCCGGGTGGATCTGCCATTCTCCGGCCATGAGGGAGCTCACCTGGCAGCAGTTTGATCTGGCCGTCTCCGCGTTGGCGGAACGCTTTCAAGATCGCTCAATTCCTGGCATCTATGGCGTGCCTCGCGGTGGTTTGTGCCTCGCTGTGGCTCTGAGTCATGTCCTGGAGTTGCCCCTGCTGATGGCTCCAGAATCCAGGTGTCTGATCGTTGATGAGGTGTTCGAAACGGGGCAGACCCTCGCGGCCCTGCGTCAGCAGTGGCCCGATGCAGCCTTTGCGGTTTGGGTCAGCAAGATCTCCCCAGCCTGGTGGGAGGCTGTTGACGTCACCAACAGTCAGGAGTGGCTGGTGTTCCCCTGGGAAAACCTTCAGAGAGCCCGTGCCGATGAACGGCTGTTTCGTGCCTCTCGCGGGCTGGACTGATGGCGCGTTCAACGATCTATCTCGCATCGCCTTACGGTTTCTCCGAGCAGTGGAAACGCTTGCTGCTGCCCGAGTTCATCGCTGCACTTGAGGGCCTAGGGCTTGAGGTGTGGGAACCATTCGCTCGCAACGGCCAGGTGGATCTGGCCCAGCCCGGTTGGGCCTACGCGGTGGCACAGCGCGACATGCAGGACGTTCGCGACGCCGATGCTCTTCTCGCCATCGTGAACGGGACGCCGCCGGATGAGGGGGTGATGGTGGAACTGGGGGCGGCGATCGCCCTGGGTAAACCCACCTTTCTGTTTCGCGACGACTTCCGCCGCTGCACCGATTCCGAGCAGTACCCGCTGAACCTGATGCTGTTTGCCGGTCTGCCGGCTGAGGGCTGGCAGGACTTCTTCTACGACAGCATCAAAGCCCTATCAGATCCTGGAAAAGCCCTGGCCCTCTGGGCAAAGGGCTAGATCCGCCAAACCCTGTTCAGGTGCTGAGCACTCAGGTGTCCTCATCCATGTCGAATGGCTTGGGCACGCTGTCGATGATTGGGCAGTAGCGATCGGCCACGGCCTGGGCCGTTGGGTCTTCACCCACGGACATCCAGCCTTTGTTGCCGAATCCGCTGTAATCGCCCTTTCTGTCGAAGGTGAGATCCTTGCAGTCCAGCTGGTAGCGGAAGCTGCGTCGTTCAATGCCGCCCGGTGTCGCGGGGGTGTAGCTCGGCGCTATGTAGCCCTCTTGTTTGCAGGTTGTGGTCTTGTACAGCCCATTGGGTGTGGTGTTGGTGGTACAAACCCTGCGTCCCGGTGATCCAGGGTTGTATCTGGCAGGTGAGCCGGCGTACTCATTCAGGGTTGTGCCCGTGAAGGCCAGGTAGCGCCCGTAGCGTCCCCGCACCTTCTGTTGGCGTACGGAGCCCGGCCTGTAGTTGTGATCGCTGGGTGCTGAGACGTCAACCTTGCCCTGAACGGGGCCACCTGAGTGGTACTCCTTACAGCCCTTGTAATCGGCCGCTTGCAGGCATGGGTCGGTCTCCGTCTGTGCCAGACAAGGGGAGGTGGCTAGCACGAGCATCCCGGGCCACAGTCGCCAGTTCATCAGCTGCCTGAAACTCCTGGTCCGACGTTATTGGCGATCGTCGTCCGCCACCAGCGAAAACGCATCTGGTAGCAACTCGGCCAATCGGCGTGAACCAACCCCGTCGATGTGAACCGTTGCCTCACCAGGCATGAGTTCCAGCATCACCTGACGACAGGCCCCGCAGGGCATCCGCAGCCCGTCAGGACCAACGGAAGGGGCATCCAGGCAACTCACGGCGAGTTCTTTTGGCTGCAACCCCCGGGCCACGGCGCTGAAGAGGGCGACACGCTCGGCGCAGATGCTCAGTCCGTAACTGGCATTTTCCACATTGCAACCCTCAACGATCTCTCCGTTTGAGCAGCGCACCGCTGCACCGACGCGGAAGTGCGAGTATGGCGCATGGGCTTTCAGGGCGGCCCGCCTGGCCGCGGGCATCAAGGGTTCAGGGCTGCTCATCGCACCGGCCGGAAGCCTCTTCACGCAAGCGCGTTAGAACCCCCTCACCGTTTTGAGCGCTGATGGTGGAGAGATTCATAAGGGTGAATCGTTTGTCCGACTGGATGGTCAGGTGTCCCTCAATGGAGGCCAGTGATTCTTGGATTGTGACGGGGTCGCTTGGAGCCTTGGCGATGGCACCGAGGGGCGCATCAAAAGCCCAGCGGTAGTTGATGCTGCCATCCGCTTGCTGGGACACAACAGGCGGCTGTTGTTCTTCAGCCAGCAGCGTCAAGCGGCTGTCGATCACATAACGGGGTTCCACCTCGATCGGAGGACCAGGGTTCAAGTTGAACTGCATGCCCTCGAGAACCCGAATCGAACGAATCGGTTTGGATTGCCAGCGGCTCTCCACCGTTTCAATCGTGCAGATCAGCGGTGGTGGTGTCGATGCAGCAGCCAGCAGCAACATGCCGTCCTCAGGCGATTGCAGCGAAGCTTTCGCGGAATGCGTTCAGCGTTGTTTCGATATCCGCTTCCGAGTGGGCCAGGGAGGTAAAGCCTGCTTCAAAAGCGCTGGGCGCCAGGTACACGCCTCGCTCCAACATGGCGCGGTGGAGTTTGCCGAATCGTTCGGCATCAGTGGACTTGGCCTCCTCGAAGTTGCGGACCGGGCCCTCGCACAGGAAGAAGCCGAACATGGCGCTCACGCTGCCGCCCGTGATGGGAAGCCCCGCTTCGCGACCGATCTCGAGAATGCCGTTGAGCAGCGTTTCGGTGGTGGCAGCCAACTTCTCGTAGGTGCCGGGTTGCTTCAGCAGTTCAAGCGTCT
Source organism: Synechococcus sp. CC9616 (assembly GCF_000515235.1). NCBI lineage: Bacteria > Bacillati > Cyanobacteriota > Cyanophyceae > Synechococcales > Synechococcaceae > Synechococcus > Synechococcus sp. CC9616. Next base: position 109,862 of record NZ_KI911558.1, read on the forward strand.
TGATTCCCGCGGTCATCGCTAGGGGGTTACCGCTCAACGTCCCCGCCTGATACATCGGGCCTGCGGGGGCCACCATCTCCATGATGTCTCGGCGGCCTCCATAGGCTCCAACCGGGAGTCCGCCGCCGATCACTTTGCCCATCGTGGTGAGATCGGGGGTGACACCGAAATGGGCCTGTGCGCCGCCATAACTGATGCGGAAGCCCGTCATCACTTCGTCGAACACCAGGAGAGCGCCGTTCTCTTTGGTGAGTTCCCTCAGCCCTTCTAGGAAACCAGGCTCAGGCGTGATGAACCCCGCATTGCCGACAATTGGCTCAAGGATGACGCCAGAGATGGCCCCGGGGTTTTCAGCGAACAGCTGCTTCACCGCCTCGAGGTCGTTATAGGGGGCTGTCAGCGTGTTGGCGGTGGTGCTGCGGGGAACACCGGGTGAGTCCGGCAGCCCGAGGGTGGCCACACCAGAGCCGGCCTTCACCAGGAACATGTCGGCATGGCCGTGGTAGCAGCCTTCAAACTTGATCACCTTGTCGCGACCCGTGAAAGCGCGCATCAAGCGCAGCACCGCCATGCAGGCTTCGGTTCCGCTGTTGACGAAACGCACCATTTCCACGCTGGGAACGGCGTCGATCACCATTTCAGCCAGGGTGTTCTCCAACCCACAGGGCGCTCCGAAGCTTGTGCCCTTCTCGATCGCTTCCTGAAGCGCGCTGGTGACCTCAGGGTGGGCATGGCCGCAGATGGCCGGTCCCCAGCTGCCGATGTAGTCGATGTATTTGTTGCCGTCGACGTCCCAGGCGTAGGGCCCTTTCACCCGGTCGAACACGATCGGCTGGCCTCCAACCGACTTGAAAGCCCGTACTGGAGAGCTGACGCCACCGGGCATTAGGGCCTGGGCGGCACTGAAGATGGCCTCAGAGCGGCTGGTGTTCAACGCGGGACTTGTCACGGTGACCGACGCCAAAGGGCAGTTGCAAACCGTGCAACATCCTGACCCAAGAATGCCCCGATGCGCCTGAAGTGTGTCTCAAGGTCCCCGGTCACTCCTTAGCGTGTGCCGAAGAAGCAATCCCGCGTGTCCCACGACTGGTCAGCTCTGGAAAGGGATTTGCGCCGTCAGCTGCCCGCCAAATCGGTCCTCTCAAGGCGCCAGGAGTTGTTCAGTTACGACTGTGACGGATTGACCTTGGAGCGCCATTGCCCGCCGCTGGCGGTGTTGCCCGAGACAACAGAACAGGTGTCGGCCGCTCTCCGTCTCTGCCACCAGCACAACGTCCCCTTTGTTGCGCGCGGCAGTGGCACCGGACTGTCCGGAGGGGCTTTGGTGGACCAGCAGGCCTTGTTGGTGGTCACCAGTCGGATGCGGCGGGTGCTGAAGGTTGATCTCGATAACCATTGCGTCACGGTGCAACCAGGCGTGATCAACAGCTGGGTGACCCGTGCCGTCGCCGGCGAGGGGTTTTATTACGCTCCGGATCCCTCCAGTCAGGTGGTTTGCAGCATCGGTGGCAACGTCGCTGAGAACTCCGGCGGAGTGCACTGCCTCAAGTACGGAGTCACCAGTAACCACGTTCTCGGCCTTGAGGTGGTTCTGCCTGATGGGACCGTCACCTCATTGGCAGGCCCCCTCGCGGAAACGCCGGAACTCGACCTTCGAGGGGCATTCATTGGCAGTGAAGGAACGCTTGGGATTGCCACGGCCATCACGCTTCGGCTGCTCAGAGCACCGGACTGCGTGAATGTTCTCCTGGCCGACTTTTCCACGATGGAGGCTGCCGGCGAAGCGGTACGGGCGGTAACGGCTGCCGGTCTGTTGCCGTCCGGGATGGAAATCATGGACAACGTGACCATCAATGCAGTCGATGATTTCTTTGGATACGACGAATACCCCCGGGATGCAGCAGCGGTACTTCTGATTGAGCTAGATGGCCAGGAGGCGGAAGTTCAGGCTTCAGCGGTTCAGGCTGAGAAGTTGTGCCACGAGGCCGGGGCGAGGGGGCTGCGGCGCGCGGAGGATCCCACCGAATGTGCGGTCCTTTGGAAAGGACGTAAGTCCGCCTTCTCCGCAGTTGGGAAGATCACACCCACGTACTACGTGCAGGACGGGGTGGTGCCGAGAAGCAGCCTCCCAACAGTTCTGACGGCCATTGAACGGCTCAGCCGCGAACACGGCCTGCCCGTGGCCAACGTGTTCCACGCAGGCGACGGCAACCTCCATCCACTGATTCTCTACTCAGCAACTGAACCGAAGGCGGAGAGCCGCGTTAAGGCGCTCGGGGCTGCCATCCTCAAGGAGTGCCTTGCCGTTGGCGGCAGCATCAGTGGAGAGCACGGCATCGGGGCCGATAAGCGCTGCTACCTCGATTGGATGTTTGCTCCAGACGACCTCGAAACCATGGCCTTGCTGCGTCGGGCCTTCGACCCGGATCAACGGGCGAATCCTGGCAAGGTGCTGCCGACGCCGAAAACCTGTGGGGAATCAGCCAGGCGATCGGTCACCCTGCCGACCGGGGTGGATCTGTTCTGAGACGAGCGAAGGGGCATTCAGAACAGCGATTCATCGTCCAGGTCATCCTCAGCTGGTGGCCAGTCCAGATCGACGCTCACCGGGGCATGGTCGCTGGGCTGGTTCAAGCCTCGTTCAGCCTTGTGGATCGAGCAGCTTCGAGCGCGGTTAAGCAACTCGTCGCACAGATAAATGTGGTCGATGCGCCAGCCTTGATCGCGATCCCAGGCTCCGGTGCGGTAGTCCCACCAGCTCCAGTGACCTGTCTCGGATTCAAATAACCGGAAGACGTCATGGAGTCGGCCATCCATGGCACGGAGCAGGGCCGTGCGTTCGTCTTCCGTCGCCATGATTCCCCCCATCAGACGCTCGGGGTCGTGGATGTCTTTGGCCTCGGGAGCGATGTTGAAGTCCCCCACCATGCAGAGCGGCTCATCCCGTGCCGACAGCGCCTTGAGGTACCGCTGCAGACATCTGAGCCACTCGAGCTTGTAGCGGTATTTCTCTGACCCCACGGATGATCCGTTGGGCACGTAAAGGTTGAGCACCCTCACGCCATCGAGAAGAGCGCTGATCACCCGCTTTTGCTCCCCAAGGCGATCGGCTTCCGCATCATCCGGCAGCTCGCTGAGGAATCCGCAGCGAACGTCCTCCAGCGGTGTTCGGCTCACCAGAGCCACACCGTTGTAGGCCTTCTGTCCATGAACGCTGACATGCCAACCCTGCTGCTCGAACCGCTCCAGCGGAAAGATCGGATCATCCACCTTGGTTTCCTGCAGGCAGAGCAGATCGGGTTGCTCGGCTGCCAGCCAAGTCAGCACATGCTCCAGGCGGGTCCGCACCGAGTTCACATTCCACGAGGCAATCCGCATGGACTTAACCGATCAGCAAATGACGCTTAGCATTCGGCATCTTTCTGAGCAGGTCGATGTTCTGCCGTCTGGCGTGGTCCACCCTTGCCGCAGTGATCTTGACTCCAGGCTTGGCTACCGGCGTGGCAGCACAAGTTGAGACCCCGTTCCAGAACCGCGAGGAACGTGCGATTTACGGCGGTGGAGAGAGCTCAGACGTTCTCGATGCCACCAACCCCATGGATCTGATCAATCGTCTGCGTCAGTCGGGAATGATGGATGACGCAACGCCGCCATCGGATGCGGTTGATGCTGCCCTCAAGGCGTTTGAGGCGTCCCCTGGCGCGGTCCAAGCACCTTGAGTCGAGTGGCGGAAATCCCCCATCCGGCTGCCAGTTCATCAATGCGATCTGTGGAACGGCCAGCGGCTTCGTCCCGCCGTCGTGCCTCTGCCAACAACGCCATCAGCAGATTGTGGTCTCCAGCTTCTTGAGTGAGGAGTGCGTGGGCGATGAGAGGGCGTGTGTCCTGCGGATCGGTTTTGGCGAGCGTTTGGTAGGTCGCCTCAGCTGACGCCGGCTTCCCGCTTCTGAGCTGCGCATCTGCCAGAAGCAATCCAAGCTCGATTCGCTGAGCTGCAGCTGCGCTTTTAAAACGTTGTTCCATCGCTTTCAGAGCCACCTCTGGAGACTCCTTCTGCAGGTTCAACAGGGCCTGCAGAAGGAGGACATCCGGGTCGGCTGGATGCAGGCGCTGCAATTGGTTCAGTCCCCTTGATGCGGCCTGAACGTCGCCGTTGCGGAGCTGGAGATCGATGAGCAGCAGTCGCTCCCGACGTGAACGTGGCGCTCCAATTGAGTCTTCCAGAAGCTGTTGAGCCTCCTGTCGCTGACCGGCTGCCAGCAACTGTTCAAGCAGTTCCTGTCGATCTGCAGCGCCAAGATCATCAATGTTTCCCTGACGGATCAGATCTGAGACCCGGTGGTCGCCGATGGTTCGCTTGCTCTGTCCTGAGATGCCCGGAAGCCACCAGGACAGTGAAAGAGACGCCAGGAGCCCTGCTCCTGCTGCCACCAGGGAGATCACGGCCACGCGTCGACCAGGCATCGCTGCTGAAAGCTCGCGGCCCAGTCTGTAGTGACTGCTTCGCCCCGGCTAGGGTGTTGCCGCGGCTATTTCACCGCTCAGTTTTCAATGCGAGACCATCCAATCCCCCCGGTCACCGAGCCGTTGCAATATCGGGCGATTGGTGTCGTACGGGGCGTTTACAAGTCCAAGGAAGACGACCAGCCCACCCGGGGCATGCTCATTGATGCCAATGGCAACGAGCTGGAGACCGTTGTGCTGGGACGGGTGCTCACCCTGATGAAGCGCCATCTGGCCATGGATGAAGCCCACCTCTGGGTTGTTTATCCGCGTTGCCGAGAAAGTGAGCATCTCCACCTTCAGATTGCTGGGATCTGGGAGCCCAGCACGCTCTCGCCCGATCAAGACGGCGCTGAAGATCGACTGGCGGAAGGAGATGACTTCTTCTCAGTTCGAGGCGAGTTGATCTACACGAAGCCTGAAACAGGTGAACTGGTGGTCAAGATTCGCCAGCAACCCAGAGCAGACGGCAGCCGTCCGCTCCCCTTCAAGATTCAGGTGAAGGGGGATATTCCCCTTGAGCACCTGCGTCACTTCGTCAGCCTTGCGCTTCGCCGTCAGGGTCAGTCTCTGCATTTGGAAGGATTTGATGTGATTGCTCCAATGCCGACGCGCGGGGGCAAATCCAAGGGCGGTCGAGGCCGTCAGGCCACTGGTCGTGGACCATCCATCCAACGAAGCGGTCGCGCCGGCGTCTGATGGAGGAGGGGCAGGGCTCCACAGGGGCGCTCAGAGCGGGTGTCGCCGTCGCGCTGATCACTTGTTTGGGAGCCTTCGGGCCGGCGATTGGGATCTCTCCCGCCTGGATTGTGATTTTTGTCGGTGGCGGATTGGTTGCCTTGAGTGTCGATGCAGCCACCTGGCAGGGCATGGGTGGTCACGTTCTGGCTGAAGCGCTCCCCGGTGGTGAGGCGAGGCTGCGCAGAATCGCCGTGCATGAAGCCGGCCATCTCCTGATTGCTGAGAATGAGCAGCTTCCTGTCCAGCGGGTGATGGTGGGCACCCTGGCCTGCCTTCAGGCAGGTTTGCGCAGCAGCGGAGCAACTGAATTCAGCGTTCCAGAGAGCGTTCGCATGCCCCTTGAAGATCTTCGGCGCTGGAGCCGGGTGCTGCAGGCTGGCATCGCAGCCGAAACGGTCGTATATGGCGTGGCCCGCGGCGGCGCTGATGACCGAGCTCTGCTTGGACGTCTCTGGGGGCTTTCCGGTCACGATGTGGGCACCGCTCAGAGAGAACAGCGTCGCGCCCGTCGCGAGATTGAGCAGCAGCTCAGACGCCGTCTCCAGGATCTTGAGATCAAGGCCGGAGATCTGCTCAGCCTCGCGCCACGCTTAATGCGATGACAGAGGGCCTGTGACAGTGAACTCGTGACAGACAACTTGTGACAGTGGACCTGCACGTTGATTGCCCAACGGGCCTCGCCGGGGACATGCTCCTGGCAGGCCTCATCGATCTGGGCGTTCCCTTAGATGTGATCGAGAGCCCATTGGCTGCGCTTGGACTTAGCGGCCGGTTTCGGCTTGAGGTTCTCGAGGCGCGCAGCGGTGGCCTGAGGGGGCGGCGGGTTGCAGTGCAGAGCCTGGAGCCGGATCCGCCGCACAGGCACTGGGCTGAGATTCGTGATCTGATCCAGAACGCGTCACTGGATCGGGACCTGCAGACGCAGGTGTTGAAGGTGTTCAGCGCTCTGGCCGAAGCCGAGGCCGCAGTTCATGGCTGTGAGGCGGACGCCGTGCATTTTCATGAAGTCGGCGCCATCGATGCTCTGGTGGATGTGGTGGGTGTGTGTGCTGCCGTGCGACACATGCAGCCGGATGTAGTCAGCTGCACCCCTCCACCAACGGGCCATGGATCGGTGCGGACAGCCCATGGTGTTCTGCCGGTGCCGGCTCCCGCCGTCCTGGAACTCGCTCGCCGCCATGCCATCCCGCTCAAGCATTCCGAAGGGTTTCCCCCCGGAGAGCTGACAACACCAACCGGTCTGGCATTGATGGCGACCCTGGCTGAGCGTTTCACGCCTCCTTCGCTCTTTGTGCCGGTTGCGGTCGGCGTTGGCCTCGGACACCGGCAACTCGACCGCCCGAACCTGTTGCGGATCTCGCGCCTGCAGGTCGATGCGGATGTGTCCTCCGGACTGCGTTGGCAACCTCTTGTGGTCCAGGAAGCCTGGATCGATGACGCCTCACCAGAGGATCTGGCTTGGTTGCTGACGCGGTTGCGGGATGCTGGAGCGGTGGATGCCGCGGTGGCTCCCCTGCAGATGAAGAAGGGACGGGCCGCCCATGCGGTGACAGCGTTGGTCAGCCCTGAACAGGCGGATTCGCTTCGTCAGGTCTGGTTGACGACGGGCTCAAGTCTTGGCCTGCGCGAACGGCAGCAGGGGCGCTGGGTTTTGCCTCGCCGCTCTGGAACCCTCACGACGGCCTGGGGCCCCCTGCGCGCCAAGCAGATGCGTCGACCGGATGGCCGCTGCAGTGTCAAGCCTGAAGCGGATGATCTTCAGCGCTTGAGCCGAACGAGTGGCCGTTCCATTGAAGAGTTGCGTCTGGCTGCTGCTTCGGTTCCCTTTGAATCCGAGGAACCATGGGATTGGTAGCGCGCTGGCTGCGCCAGCCAAAGCTTTGGATCACCCTGGCCAGCCTTGTGCTGATCGGTGTCGCCCTGGTGCAGCAGGGCGGACAACTCCAAGAGCAGACCCTGGACGCCCGGGGTTGGTGGTGGCTGGTGCTGGGACTCGGCCTCAGCTGGATCAGCATTCTTGTGAACGCAGCGGCCTGGCGACTGTTGCTTGGTTGGCTTGGCCATCTCCCGCCGCAGCTGGAGGTGATTCAGCTGTTCGTCCGAAGCAATCTGCTCAAGTACCTCCCCGGAGGGATCTGGCATCTTGTTGAGCGGTTGCGGGTCCTGCGACACGAGATTGGTGCAGGGCCGGCGCTGGCTGCGGTGATCCTGGACCCTCTCCTGATTGCGGCAGCGTCGGTTCTGATGATCGTGGTCGGGGGCTGGCAGAACGGATTGCTGTTGATCGCTCCGCTCCCAGCTCTCCTGATGGTGCCGCGCTGGCGTGAACCGATCCTGCAGCGCCTCGAGCGCCTCAAGGCCCGCCAGTTCGAGAGCAGCGGCGAAAGACGCCTTGAAATCGAGAACTACGGCAGTGGTCGTGGGGGCTACCCATGGACGCCAATGGTCTGGCAGTTGGGTTTCGTGGCCTGCCGTTTCCTCGGTTTTTATTGCTGTGTGTTTGCGTTCAAATTGCCGGATCCAGCCTGGTTCCACTGGCTGGCCTCCTTTTCGCTGGCCTATGCCGTTGGCCTGGTGGTTCCAGGTGCCCCGGGCGGTCTTGGGGTGTTTGAGGCCACGCTTTTGTTGCGGCTTGGCAGTTCGGTGGCCGAAGCACCTTTGCTCGCAGTGGTGCTCAGCTACCGGGTGATCTCGACGTTGGCGGATCTATTGGCCAGTGGAGCGTTGGTTGTTGATGGGGCCTTGTTGAAGGGGATCAGCCGCCGGTCATGACGCTCTTGTTGCTTAAACACTGTTCAGTGCATTGCAAAAGACTTAAACGGTTTGTTGCGGGCTTGATTGTTTGGCTCTAAGTGATGAAATCGGCAGATCCAGGAAGAGATAAACAACGTGAATGAAAACCCCTGTAGCGAAAAGGAATTCGGCGATTTCCTGCTCGCGAGTATGAAAATAAACCAAATCAATCCCCTGTTTTTCAAGCACGACGCCCCAATACATCACTGCGGCAATTGCGAAATAACTTGCAGTGCAACCGATCGGTAGCAGGAGGTCGGCAACGGATCCAAGACGCAGCGTTCCGTTTCTGCGCAACAAGAATCCGATGAGTGAAGCGATAAAAAGCAGGGTGAAAACAGACGCTGCAATGGTCCAGGTGTGGTAGTGCAGAAAAGAGAGATTGTGGAGGTTTGTCTCTTGCTGCATGTTGTGTTGATCCATGATTGCCGGTGAGTTCCAGTTGAAAATCATCTGGCCCCAGCTCATTTCCTCCATGGCCAACAGAAACAGCCCCAGTCCGCCAACACGGGTCAGAAACCTAACAATAGGGCCGCGGACTTCTGAGGCTACTTTCAACAGCAGGAAACTGGAGCCAAGAAAAAGAACGAAACCCAGCCATTCCACAAGACTCCCTTCAGAAATTCGTCTGAGATAACTTTTGAAATCTGATAGTTGTACTCTGTAGATCAAAAAGATTGGCCATATCAGAAGTGGAATTAAAAAAATGCGTAGTCTTCCAGACTTCGCTGTGTCGATCGATGAAACGAGCTTGGCAATGCTCCCTGTCAAGGCACTCGCCAGAAGCAGAGCGCCTAAGAGACCCTGCATCAGCTGAACCCAGGATGTATCCCCCAATCCTGTCTGGAAAATGGTCAGAAGATTGGTAAGAAAAATGATGATTAAGGCGCTTCCGACCAATCCTGTGATCCACGCTGCCAGGATCCCAATGAAGGCAATTCGCTCTTGTCTTAAATGCGAGGCAATGGCTAGTTGGTCGTTTTCTTGTGTGGAATCTTCAGGCCGATCGTGAATCGAAGCCAAGTGCGCAACTCATTATCTTTAACTAGATTTAACCATGTCTGGCATCGTTGCGGGCATCGTTTTACACGCTCTGAAAAGCATCTGATTCCCCACAGCCTTGCTTGGGGATGATTCGCCTGAATCGCAGGATTGAAGTTTCCGCTCAGGCTGATGTCTGCGGTGAATCTGCAGTCGATAACGTTTGTCTCGGACACAAAGATTTGGTGATTACGGTTTTCAAACCGCCTTCTGTTTTTGGAGTTCAGATCGGTTTTGAATTCTGAGCGCAGACTGTCCCAGAGCCTTTTTTCATGTGCTGACGCTGATGGGGTTTCCTCTCCCCAGTCCTGTGGCGATTCACCGTGGCAGCGGACGATCGATTCTGCGAACGTCTACAACGCAGGCTCAAGGCATGAACGGTCAGCTCTGGCGAGGGCGTTGATCCAGGCTCGGAACAAGCGCCATCGATGCAGCCAGACCCAAGACCAGGATCATCAGAGCTGGCAACAGTGCTTCAGCAAGGCGTTCATCACCGGCGTACTGATACACCCTCACGGACAGGGTGTCGAAATCGAAGGGACGCAGCGCGAATGTGAGTGGCAGTTCCTTCACCGTGTCGACGAACACCAACAGCAGGCCAACCGTCATTGGACCGCGCAGCAGGGGAAAGTGCACTTTTTGGAGAACCTGCAGCCAGTTCAACCCCATGCCCGTTGCCGCCTCATCCAGTGAAGGGTTGATGCGCTCCAGTGCGGCATCAAGCCCCCCTTTGGAAACGGCCAGGAAACGATCGCTGTACCCCCAAAGCAGAAGGATGATCGGACTGAACTGCCAGGGCGTGTTGGCGAATAAAAGAGCCAGGGCGAGCACGGTTCCTGGAATGGCGTAGCCCATCCCGGCCAGGAAGGTGAGGCCTTTCAGCCAGCCAGCCTCGATCCAGCGTTTCGCCAGGGCGAGGATGAGGGATGCCAGGACGGCAAGCACGGCTGCGGCTAGCCCGAGCAGGAAGGTGCGTAAGACCATTGCAAGGAGATCTTCACTCTGTGGCTGGTTCAGCTGATCGAGGTTCAGAACACCCCAGCAGAGAGGGATTCCAAGACTCAGGGCGGGTGGCAGCAGGCCGAGAATCTGCGCCGCCAAGGCTCGAGAGCCTTTCAGTTCCCAGGCCGTGGCATCACCTCCGGCAACACCATCGCTCCACCGACGGCTGCGTTGACGCAACTGACGCTCAGCCGCAACGAGGCTGAGAACGATCACCAGTGTGACCAGCGCGAGAGCGATGGCCCCTGCGGGATTGCCCTCCGCCTGCCATGCCTCGAGGATGCCGGCGGAAAGACTTGGAATTCCCAACAGTTCCACCGCTCCCAGTTCGTTCACGATCTCCATTCCCATCAGGGCAACACCTGCCCCGATGGCCGGCAGGGCAATGGGTAGTGCAACACGACGGAAGGCTTGCCATGGCCCAACACCGAGGCTTCGGCAAGCTTCAAGCTGCCGTCGACCGCTCACCGAGAAGCTTTCGGTGCTTAACAGGAAAACGTAGGGGTAGGTGCTGAGTGCCATGACGGCAATTCCCCAGCCGATGCCATTGATCAGGATTCCGTTGCGGCTTCCGAGGTCGATCAACGTGGCAGACAGCAAATAGGCAGGCGTTGCCAGGGGAATGAGCTGGGCAATGCGAAGCCAGCGCCGGCCTGTGAAGCGACAGTTGCTGAGCAGCCAGCCGTTGGCAGCTCCGATCACCGTTCCGAAGAATGCGCTGCCGATCAGAAGTTGGAAGGTGCCAAGAATCTGTTCACCGCCGTCAGCGCTCAGTTGGAGAAAATTACCTTCTGAGGCTTGAATTGCTTCGTTAAGTAAACTGATCAGTGGCCAAATTGCCAACAGGGCAATTGACGCAGAAAGAACGATAAGAACAGATCGGTTGCCTGAACGTATTAATGGTGTTATCGCCATTCTGGCTGGTCAATCAATTGATTCGTTGAGTCTATACAGCAGTTCATGGGGTGGCAAACAGCATCTGAATTGTTGTGATGTGGCTTGATTAAATGCATCCTTATGGCCGGTCACGCATCGATCACGGGCCTATGCATGCCTGGTGAAACTGTTTTTACCCATGCGTATCTATGTGGGCACCTGAAGCGTCTTGATGGAATGTCTGTTCAAATGATTTGTCTGAGGATTTGGCAGGTATGTCCCTGATAGGCCTTTCCAAGGAAAAGGTTTGCCGGAATATTTGTCGAGATTGTTTTGCCTGCGACTCGTGCTCGGCATACACCTTGCTTAGCTGCGGCAGAGGTTGATGATTGCTATGGGATGCTCCTGAATGACTACAGGTCTCGGCATTTAGGGTCGTGTTCAATCTCACTTAGGCCTTCAACTTTCTTGAGGTGGTACGGGATAAACACCCTTTAATGAAGGCCATGCATCAAGCCAAGGTCAAGGTTTAAATCGCACACCTTGCGTCCTCAATTGATGCAGCCGTCCGGGACGTCTCTTTTCATGATTCGACTTAATCACTCAATCAATCGCGCATAGTGGCGAACCCTGTTTCTCTCCAGTCGATCTGGCACCGGTATCCAGGGTCCGGCGATGGCTGGTCGCTCAGGGGCATTGATATAGATATCGCAGAGGGAGAGCTGCTGGGGCTTCTGGGTCCATCTGGTTGCGGAAAAACCACTCTGCTGCGCTGCATCGCTGGCTTTGAAAATCCCGCCAAGGGCACCATTTTCATGCGAGGGGATCCGGTGGGTGGCTCGGGGCGACTGGTTCCTCCTGAACGTCGTGGCGTTGGCATGGTGTTTCAGGACTATGCCCTCTTCCCACACCTAACGGCCTGGAAGAACGCATGTTTCGGTCTGATGAGGGGCGCTGACACCAGTCGTGTGTCCTGGTTGTTTGAACTGCTTGGGATTCAGGGGCTCGAGAAGCGCTTTCCCCATCAGCTGTCCGGTGGGCAGCGCCAACGCTTGGCCCTCGCCAGGGCTTTGGCGCCCTCGCCCAAGGTTGTTTTGCTGGATGAACCTTTTTCGAGCCTGGATGTCGAGGTTCGTTTACGCCTTCGCGGCGAACTGAGTGGGGTGTTGCAAGCCTGTGGCGCGAGTGGCGTCATCGTGACCCACGATCCAGGTGAAGCTTTGGCGATCTGTGATCGTGTGGCGGTGATGAGAGACGGTTTGCTTCACCAATGCTCGTCCCCTCAGGAGATCGTGCGTGATCCCGCAACAGCTTTTGTTGGATCGTTTGTGTTGCAGAGCAATGTCATTCCAGTGCAGCAACCCAAGCATGGGGAGTTGTCTTGCGCTCTTGGCAGTTTCAGGAACCGTGTGCAGCTCGAGGATCTTCAGCAGGACTGGCCGGATGAAGCATGTGTGCTGGTTGATCCGCAATCCATTGGTTTAGTGGCTGATGCAGGTGCCCAGGCCAGTGTGCTTGGCCGGGAGTTTCTTGGTGACCTCTGGGAATACAGAATCAGACTTGGTGACTTGCTTTTGCGTGCCAGATGTCCACTGGAACAGAATTATCTGCCCCATGCTCGCTGTCGCGTGGCTCTGAAAGAGGATGCTTCCGTCAAGCTGTTGCCCCAAAGAATTGATCTGACAAAGATTGCTGCTTGATCGCTTCAGGGTTTTAAATTATCCAAACATTATTTCTCTTTTTTATTAATGAAAGATCTCACCCGTGCAATCAACGATCACTTGGCCTCTGAATTTCAGGCCAGCCATACCTATCTCGCGATGTCGATTTGGTTGCGTGAAAATGATCTTGTTGGTTTTTCAACTTATATGTTGAATAAAAGCAATGAAGAGCGTGGTCATGCGTATCGAATGATCGCCTTCCTTGTCGATAGTGATCAACAAGTTGAGCTGCCCACCGTTGACGCACCGGAACGCAGCTGGCCCTCTGTGAAGGATCTGTTTGATGTTGTTGCCAGCCTGGAAAAAGGCGTCACAGCCTCTATCGACAGGCTGTACAGCCTTGCTGAACAGTTGAACGAACGCAGCGCAACAGCCATGCTCGATTGGTTTGTCGAGGAACAGGTGCAGGAGGAAGCAGAGGCTCGGTTTGTTTGCAAGCGTCTGCGTCTTGCCGGCTCCAATACGGCTGCACTGCTGCTGTTGGATCAGCAATTCCTCGACGGCACAGCTCTGGCGTCTGTGAAGGGAGGATCTGGATTCGGAGCAGTTGCAGTGAACTGAGCAGGGCTGCTGTCAGAGCGCCTGTGTCTCTGACCCATCAAAAAGCCCCCTGCAGATGCAGGGGGCCTTTTGATGCCTTGCACCAACCCGAACAAATCCTGCAGGGACCGTCAGCGTCGAGGCTCATTTCGCACAGGAATCGGGATCAGCACGGGTTCACGAAGTCCGCCGCCGGAATTGTCGTCGTCGGAATCTTCAAGGAGCCAGATCAACAGGCTGGCGGCCATCACCAGAGCGAGGAGGGCGAGAGTTTCAGCCATGGAACCGATCACCATCGCATCAACATAGTCAGCTTGTCGGGGCAACGCAGGCCTGAAGCTGCTGGCGCAGGGTGTCGTGTTCAAGGTCACGACCGATCAGCACAAGCTGGTTTTTTCTCTCCCCGGTCCAATCGCTGTCGTCAATGGAGAAGCGCTTGCCAGCCAGATGGAACACATGGCGTCGTTCGCTTTCCTCGAACCAAAGAATTCCTTTGGCTCGAAACACCTCTGCCGGCAGCTCATTGTCCAGAAAATTCTGAAATCGCCTCAGTCCAAAGGGCCCCTCGCTGCTGAAGGAGAGGGAGGTGAAACCATCCACGGCCAGATGGTCACTGTGTTGGTGATCGTGGTCATGTCCATGCTCATGTCCGTGATCGTGTCCGTGGGCATGCCCGTGATCTTGTCCGTGGTGTCCATGGTCATGACTGTGTTCATGGCCGTGGTCATGGTCGTGACCGTCGGAATGGTCGTGGTCGTGGTCGTGGGAATGGTCGTGGCCATGGGACGGTTCAGCCACCTTGTCCGATTCGAACAATCCAACGCTCAGCAGCAGTGGCAGGGGAACCTCTCCTTTCACAGAGTGAAGAATTCGAGCGTCGTTCTTCACCTCTCGCAGCTGCTCCTCCACGTCCTTGAGGCGTTCAGGGGAGACAAGGTCCACCTTGTTCAGCAACAAAATGTCCCCATAAATCACCTGAGCTCGACCCACTTGCGTCTCCAGCACTGCCTGATCGAAGTTCTCTGCATCAACAAGAGTGATGATCGAATCGAGCCGTGTCTGCTCCCGCAGTTCACTGCCGAGAAAGGTCATGGCCACCGGCAGGGGATCAGCGAGCCCGGTGGTTTCAACCACGATGTAGTCGAGTTCTCCAGGACGTGAGATCACACGATCCACCGTTTCCATCAGCTCGTCGTTGATCGAGCAGCAGATGCAACCGTTGCTTAATTCCACCATGTCCTGTCCGGTGCTCACCACGAGATCGTTATCAATGCCGATCTCACCGAATTCATTCACCAGCACTGCAGTCTTGACGCCGTTCTGATTGCTGAGGATGTGGTTCAGAAGGGTGGTCTTTCCAGCCCCAAGAAAACCAGTGAGGATGGTGACGGGTACACCGGCTGGTGCGGTGGCTGAGGTCATAACAGTGGTCCCACTCATCTCATGCTGGCAGCAAGGCATCGATGGCGGCAGCCAGATCGACATCAAGATCGCTGAGTCCTCCCAGGTCGTGTGTGGTGAGCTCGATCGAAACGCGGTTGTAGACGTTGCTCCAGTTGGGATGGTGTCCGCGTGATTCCGCCAGAAGAGCCACCTGGCTCATGAACCCAAAAGCTTCAACAAAATCGCTGAACTGAAGGTCGCGTCTCAGTCGATCCGCAGTCAGCGTCCAGCACGGCAGTGTGGTGCCGAGCTGTTGTCTCTGATCGCTTGTGAGCAGGGAGGCCATAGGACCTTGAAAGGCAGCACGCATCCCATTGTGTTGCCATCACTCTGGGAAGATGTGGCCAATTCTCAGGCCTCAGACGGTGACAACAGCACTGCGTCGCTTTCTTTGCTTTTGTACCGCTTGTCTGCTCAGTATTGTTTTCACGCTGGCCATCCCAATCGATGGCAGTGCTCAGGATCAACCTAGTGAAGAGAAGGCTGATCTTGTTCAAGAGGAATCGGACGGGATCGATCAGAGCGTGCCGAACGCCATTGATACATTTGAAACCCCTGAAGTTGAAAAATCAACAATTGTTGGTATCGAAGGAGAGGTTTTAAAACCAATCATCAAAATTGATGACCAACCCTTTTATGGAGAGCTTCAACGTCTGGCGCTTTTTTGGGACGACTCACCAATTGGTCATGTCGAGGATCGTGCTCCAAAAGAGACCCTGCTGAATTTTTACGCCGTAATGGCGAGTATCGGTAGTGAAATCGAGGCGATCCGCAGGGACGCCAAACAAGACCCAGGCTTCGGTTGGACGCCGGAGATGAAGACGCGGATTCACAATGTTGATGTTTTATTTGGACTTGCAATCAAAGCATTGAATGGTTCGGATTTTCCTGAAAGTGTTAGAAGTGATTTGGTTGATGAAGCGGCGATTCAATTGAAATTGGTGTTGGATTATGTGTTTTCTAATAGCCGCCGACCGATTGAGATACCTGATGAAGAAGGTGTGCGATTGATGAATCAAGGCCTTGTCAAACGTGATGTGTTGTCGTGGCGCCTTCCGAGTACGGGAATCGTGTTGGCAAGTGATGCTGAACAGGAAGGAAATGACTGGTATTTCAGCCCTTCAACAGTTGCAAATGCGGCAAGAATGTACAAGGAAATTGAGTCTCATGCTGAAAAGTTGCAAGGAGTTCCTTTCGCAACCCCAGATTTTTATCGTAATTTTATTCGAACACCATGGCACCTGGTGCCGCCTAAATGGTATCTAAATCTGCCTAGCTGGATTCACGAGTTTATCGAGGTTGATGTTTTTGCGGGTCAAACTGCATTTCAGATTTTGTTTGCGACCCTGGCATTCGTTCTTTACGTTGTTTTCGTGTTCGCGATGATCTCCAGATTGATCACAAGTCATGTAGATCGTGTCACGATGTTAACAACTAGTTCTGCTCAGGAGAGGCTTGACGGCGTTTGGAATGAAGACGAGGTTGCCTGGAGGCGTGTGTTGTTTGTTTTCCCGATTCTTCCTTTGACGACGATCTCCAAGGTTTTTGTTGATGACTATTTGAATTTTACTGGTACGCCTTTGGTGTTTACCACGTACTTCTTTTATGTAGCTTGGTGCCTTTCAGCATGCCTTCTAGCGTTTTACTTTTTTGAGGCCCTGGGTAAATCAGGTGCTGAAACGTTGTTGCGAGTCCGTGGTAGTAATTCGTCGATTAAGTTAAAGCGCTGGGGTAGTCGAGTTCAGCCAATTTGTCGAGCTTTTTCAGGAATTGTTGCACTTTTTCTTGTTTACCGAATGTTGATTCAGCTGGGCCTTCCTGGCAGCCTGGTGCTTGCTTTGTCCTCTGTTCCTGGCTTGGCGATTGCGCTTGGTGCTTCCAAGCTGCTCAGTAATCTTTTTGCAGGATTTTCCATTCAGACGGATCGTCCTTTAAGGGTTGGTGAGTTCTGCAGAATTGGTGAGTATCTGGGATATGTCACCAAGATTGGATTGCGTTCCATTGAGATTCAAACTGTTACAAGTACGGTCGCCATCCCTAATTCTGTCGCGGATGATTCGATCATCGTCAACTTCTCTGATCGTCAATTGTTGACAGGTAATGAGCACCGTCAGGGGGTTGAAATCCGTGTTCCGATCAGTGTGTCGCTGACATCGGCCCAGGTGAATCAGCTGTTATTTTTCATCAACCGATATCTGGAGAGCTCTGATGAGTTGGATAATACGCGCGTCAATGTTGAGCAGGTCAAAGTGGATGAATTAACAATTATCGGCTTTGGATATGGTGATTTTTTAACCTGGGAAGCCTATTTAGAGACGCGCAAGAAAATTTTTGTGCGCTTTAAGCAGATTATCGCTCAGATACTGATGTCGAGAATTGTTTTGCGAGTGGCGTACCAAACTCCAGAAACTGTGCGACGCAGGATTCCTGATCAGCTCAAAGAGATTGTTTGCCTTGATGAGCAGATCACCTTTGGTAGTTGCGAGCTTCTGAAAATTTCTGATTACAGCTATGACTTTATATTTGATTTCCGTGCTTTTCACCCGACCTATAGTCTGTTTCTGAAGGCTGTTGATCGAATTAATCATGATCTTCTCTCCTATGTTGAAAGAGAAAACATCGTGATGCCATTCCCAACCTCGATTTTCATCCAGAAGCCTGCTGAGCTTATGGATCTGCGGGGAGTGAATCCGATGTGATGTCGTGCAAGCGATCCACCATTAGATCAACGTCGGTGTCCAACCCCCCATCGCGGGCCCAGGCATCCGGATCATGGCGCTGCAGGATGTCCTGATTCAGCTTGGTTGCTCGTTGAGCGGCTGAGTCCTGTTCTCCGATCAGCTGACAGGCAATCCGGCGTTGGTGAGCTGCATCGCGGTGCTCCCACAGATAAACAGCCTGCCAAGTTCCGAGCCATAACCGTCCCTTGGCAAGACTCAATGTCATGGTCTGGGCTGTTAAAGCAGTGCGTATGTGCGCTGGCATGTCGTCCGGTCCTTCATCGTCATGACGGTATGGATGGTTCCGGGGGACAACCCGATCCATCCAGCTCGCCAAATCGTCCAAGACCCGCGGATCAGCATTTTCGTTGATTGTGAGGCTGGCACTGGTGTGCAGGCAGGTGAGATGCAGAGCCCCGTTGCTGATACCTGTTGTGGCCAGCCATCGGTTGATGATTGGGTCGAGACGCGTGAACCCGCTGCCGCGCGTCGGAACATCCAGCTCGTGCTGAATCATTGCCAGTTGATTAGCCACAGTTCCAGGCTCGACTCCATCAACCTAGGGAGCGATGTTGATGATGATTTCGAGCCTGATGGCTTCACCAGATCTCACCTTGCTGTACGACGGCGCCTGCCCGCTTTGCATGCGGGAGGTCCGCTTCCTTCAGACACGTGATCGGCATCAGCGTCTCGCCTTCGTGGATATCGATGCCTCGGATTACGACCCTTCAGCTTTTGGCGGTATTGGTTATCGGCAAGCCATGGGCAGCATCCATGCAATCGATGGCTCCGGCACTGTCCTGCGGGACGTTGCCGTTTTTCGTGAGGCCTATCGATTGATTGGGCTCGGCTGGGTTTATCGCCCCACGCGCCTGCCCCTGATTGCACCGCTGGTTGATGCGTTGTACGGCGTCTGGGCCGCCCGCAGACTTCAAATCACTGGTCGCCCGGATCTCGACTCCTTGTGCCGGGATCGCGAGCGTTGCAACACCTCCGGGAGCGGTTGCGCAACCAGCAGTTGATTCAAACGGTCTGTGTGTCCACACTGGTGAGGAGACATCCGTCTTAGCCGTGCGAGACCAATCCCATCCTCCTTTCGAAGGATTTTCCGAGCGAGTCACCGATGGGACCGATCAGGAACGGACTGTGGCCTACAGCCGTTGGCTTAAGCGTCTCAGGGACAACCAGGACAATCCGCAGGATTCCGTTGTGAGAGAGGAGGATTCTGCTGAGCATGCTTCTCGTTAACGTTTGGGGATTGGATTGAACAGATGAAAGCCGTTGCTTCGGCTTGGGACCGATTGGGGTCGTATCTCAGGGAAACCCAACTTCTCGGTTCGATCCAAAGCACCCTTTACTGGGACCAAAACACCCGAATGCCGGCTGGTGGATCGGCGTGGAGGGGGGAACAGCTCTCGCTGCTGGCCACGCAGCTTCATGCACGCCAAAGCGCGGATCGCTACGCGGAATACATTGCTGCTGCT
Source organism: Synechococcus sp. CC9616 (assembly GCF_000515235.1). NCBI lineage: Bacteria > Bacillati > Cyanobacteriota > Cyanophyceae > Synechococcales > Synechococcaceae > Synechococcus > Synechococcus sp. CC9616. The sequence continues at coordinate 128,726 of NZ_KI911558.1, forward strand.
CGCCAGGAGTGGAAGGACTCTTCAAAGACGGCGCAGTCCGTCGATCGTGGCCGCAACCTTGATCTACTTGAGCAGGATCTTCGTCGGCAGCGTTCCCTTGATCCGGCTCTTGTTGCAGCCTTGGCAAGGGCCAAGTCCGAGGGATACAGCCTCTGGCAGCAGGCTCGCAGCACCTCTGATTTTTCGCTTTTCGCTCCAGCGCTGCAGCGGATGATCAAGCTGCGTCAGGACCAGGCGGCTCAGCTGGCAGAGCCGCGCAGCTGCTGGGAGACGTTGGCCCAACCGTTCGAACCCGATCTCACCCTGTCGCGACTCCGGGACCTTTTGGCGCCTCTGCGGCGTCGCCTGCCGGAACTGGTCGAACAGGCAACCCACGCCCCTCGTCCTCGCAGCCTTGGATGGGACCTATCCGAGAACGCTCAGCAGAAGCTGTGTCAAGAGTTGCTGACCTCATGGGGACAGGATCCCGCCATCAGTTGTGTTGCCCGATCCCCGCACCCGTTTTCAATCACGCTCGGGCCTTCGGACTACCGACTCACCACCAGAATCGTGAAGGGCCAACCGCTGTCCTGCTTTCTGGCGACAGCTCATGAATGGGGGCATTCCCTCTACGAACAAGGGCTCCCGAATCAGACCCATCAGTGGTTTGCCTGGCCGCTGGGACAGGCCACATCCATGGCGGTTCATGAAAGCCAGTCCTTGTTCTGGGAAAACAGAGTGGCGCGCAGTTTTGCCTTCGCAAAGCGGTGGTGGGGACGTTTCTCAGCGCAGGGCGCTCCCCTGGCTGGCCCCGACGATTTCTGGCGGGATCTGAATCCTCTGTCTCCTGGCCTCAACCGTGTTGAAGCTGATGAACTGAGTTACGGCCTCCACATCATGATTCGCACGGATCTTGAGATCGCTCTGCTTGAGGAAGGACTGTCGGTTGAAGATTTGCCCGGTGAATGGGGCGATCGATACCAGCAGTTGCTTGGCGTGACGCCAACCGATGACGCGGAGGGTTGTCTTCAGGATGTGCATTGGTCTGAAGGACTCTTTGGCTATTTCCCCTCCTATCTGCTGGGCCATCTCATCAGCGCTCAACTGAGTGAGGCGATGGCTGCTGAGATTGGTGCCCCTGAGCAGCACATCGAAGCAGGTGATGTTCAGCTTCTGCTGGATTGGTTGAGAACCCGTGTCCATTCGGTCGGCCGTGCTCTCAATGCAGAGGGTCTCGTTCAGCAGGTAAGTGGTCAGCCACTGAGCAGCGAGCCATTCCTGCGTTACCTGGAGTCGAAGCTGGAAGCCATGTCCAGTACAACCGCATCGCCTCTGGCCTGACGGCCAGATCACTGCCTCAGACAAGTCACGGCGGCCGCCACGTAAGATCCCGGCGCTATCGACCGCCATCCATGGCCAATCTTGAGCAGGCTCCCAGCCGCAGCATGCCCAACCTGCTGCACGTGCTTCCGGCCTTTGCTGATGAAGCGGAGCTTCGTCTCAACACGATTGTGGAGCTCAACTCCAACACAATCAACAAGTACGAGCTGATCACTGAAACCGGCCACCTCAAGCTTGATCGGGTTGGTTATTCATCCTTGGCTTATCCCTTTGCTTACGGATGCATCCCTCGCACCTGGGACGAGGACGGTGACCCGCTCGACATCGAGATCGTCAACGTGACAGAGCCCCTCGTTCCTGGGTCGATCGTTGAGGCGCGCATCATCGGCGTGATGACCTTCGATGACGGAGGTGAGGTCGACGACAAGGTGATCGCGGTTCTAGCCGACGACAAGCGTGTGGATCACATCAAGACCTTCGAAGATCTCGGCGATCACTGGAAGAAGGAAACCACTTACTACTGGGAGCACTACAAAGATCTCAAAAAGCCCGGCACCTGCACTGTCAACGGCTTTTTCGGACCTGACAAAGCCATCGAGATCATCAAGAGCTGCGAAGCCCGCTATCTGAAGGAGATTGACCCGAAGTTGGTTGATTGAACAGCGGTTACCGCTGGTACATGTTCACCAGAACACTTCTGCTGGCATCGGGGCTCTGGGGGTGACCTCGATGGGCTCCACGCTGGGAGGAGATCACCATGTCTCCAGGAGAGGCGAACAGGGGTAGAGCCGTGGTGTCGTCCAGCTGGCTGTACTCGTAGATGCCGATGCCGTGTTGTTCATTGAACGCACGGCTGCGTTTCCAGCTTCGCCGGTCTCGATGAGAGGTGGGCACATAGCAATAGGGACCGATGTCGAGACTGCCGACATGGGAGAGAAAAACAAAGGATTTGAATTTCAAGGAGCGCCCATCGCAGTGAAACCCGCGGGTGTCCTGGACGCCACGATTCACGTACAGATTGCGGCACTTGACCCGTAGTGGAGTGAGACAGGAGGCCATCACCAGTCGTCGCACCTGTTTTTCATGCAGGCAGCCGTGAATGAGCTCGTTCATCTCCGAAGAGAGTCGTTCGGGGTGAAAGATGTCGACCATGCCTGCGTCACTGCCACTGCGACCATCCGGTCGCTCGACGCGAAAGTTGATGACGGGCCGATCTGCATCCACGAAGGTGTTGTATCCCTTGAGAACGCGCCGATCGGGCAGATTCAGATAGGCGATCGCATCGATTCCCGAACGCTCGGGCTGTGATGCATCCTCGAGAAGCTGGGCAACGCGACGGTTCAGAGCGTTGACCAAATCCGCCGATGCAGCACCCTTCAGAAGAATCACACCTTGGCGGTTCAGGGTCCATGCCGCCCGCAGAAAGCAGCGCTTGCTTCTGAGCACCTCCTCGAAGGGGAAGGCAATCGCTTCTGTCGCCCGAACCCTGTCGTCGCCCTCGAGCAGTCCTGGCAGGGCCAAGGACAGACGTTGAGATCGTTGCGTTGACGCTGCAGTCATGCCCAGGCCCTCACCGGGCTTGCTTGGCATAGGGGAGCGTACCTCCGGTGATTCAAGGGCCATGGCGATGCAGTCTCATGCCTGAGACCGAGAGACGAACCGCAGCGATGAGACGGTGCGATATACGGGCAATGAGACGGAGAGAGTCTTAAGAGTGGACGCCTGAGGCCAGTCAGGGCTGCTTTTCTTCTGGGCGATGCATAACTTGAGACTAAAGAGTCTCATGCGTCTCATAAAGCGAGGTCTGGTCTGTGGGCTTGCGGCGCTTTCGCTGTCCGTGATGTGCCCTGCGCAACGGGCTGCTCAGGCGGAGGAGCTGGCGGTGCTCTCATCGCCTTCAAGCTCTCGCATCCTGTTGGATCTACAGAAGAGGCAGATCAGTGTGATCCGAGGCGGGCAGAGGCTTGGGCCTTGGCCAGTGGCGATCGGTGATCCCAAGACCCCAACGCCGGTCGGCGAATTCTCGATCCTGAACAAGAAGGTCAATCCTGTTTATGTGTCCAACAAATCAGGTCAGCGCAAGGAGCTGAGCGGTCCATCGAGTCCGATCGGGGATCGCTACCTGGCCTTTCACCGCAATGGGCGCGGAGAGTTCGGAATTCATGGAACGCCATGGCCCCACTGGGTTCAGATCCGTGCTGCCGTCAGTCTTGGCTGTGTGCGGATGTTGAATGACCACGTTCGCCAGCTGTTTGATGCCGTGGATGTGGGCACCACGCTTGAAATTCGCGGCTGATCACGCCTCAGGCCGCATCTCCTGGAAGATTTCCTGGAGGATCTCGCCGGCCCCCTGACGTTTCAGCTGGTTGGCCAGATCAATGCCAATCGCTTCCGGGTTGGTTCGTGATCCGCGGCTCTCGTTGCGGATCAAGCGCTTGCCGTCCAGGCTCGCAACCATGCCTGTCATCACCAGATCGTCCCCCTCCAGGGACGTATTGACCCCGATCGGGACTTGGCAACCACCCTCGAGTTCCCTGAGAAAGGCCCGTTCAGCAAGGCAGCGCTGGGAGGTTGGTGTGTGCTCCAGAGCCTTGATGATCTCCAGCACCTCGGGGTTGCCTTCGATGCATTCGATCCCTAGGGCTCCCTGGCCGACGGCATGAAGCGAAATATCGCCAGGAATGAGTTGATGAATGCGATCGGAGAAGCCCAGGCGACCGAGCCCGGCGGCGGCGAGGATCAGGCAGTCGTAGTCCCCGGCATCGAGCTTTTCCAGACGTGTAATCACGTTGCCCCGCACATCTTTGAAAATCAGATGCGGGTAGTGATGCCGCAGCTGGGCCAGTCGTCTCAGGGAGCTGGTGCCAACGACCGATCCTTCCGGGAGAGTGTCGAGTTTGTAGTCGCTGTTCTTGGCATTCACCACCAGGGCATCGGCTGGATCTTCACGTTCGCTGATGCACCCGAGCATCAATCCGTCAGGCAGGTTGGTGGGTAGATCTTTGAGGGAGTGGACCGCGATCTCAGCGCGTCCGATCAGCATCTGTGCTTCGAGTTCTTTCGTGAACAAGCCCTTATCTCCGATCTTGGCCAGTGCCACATCCAGAATCTTGTCTCCCTGGGTCGCCATCGCTTCAACGCTGATGGTGAGTCCGGGATGGGCTTTTTCGAGTTCCGCCTTCACCCAGTTCGTCTGCACCATCGCCAGCTGACTGCGTCGAGAAGCGATCCGCAGATGGGTGAGGGGCATGGGGATGGCGATTCAGCAGGCAAGCCTACGCAGTCAGGTGCGACATCTTTCTCGATCTGAATCGTGTTGAGGAGGCCCGGGAGTTTTCAACACTGCTTAACATCTTCTCAACAAAGTGATTGGCCATGCCGGGTCCGGTTGTCAATGGAGTCCGTCATTCCGCCTCGCTTGCTGAGACGGAGACAACCTCATCATCGAAAGACGACTTCCTCCCACTTATGGCTGAGGGCAGTATCCGATTGTTGCTTCTCACAAGTGGTGATCTGGTGATGGCTCGCTTGAGGAACACCACGGATCGCGACGGAGATCCCGCGTATCAGCTGATTCGCCCACGTCGTGTCGCTTTCATTGATCACACGGGTGATCAGCAGACACCTCAGTGGACCCTTGAGCCCTATCTGGCTGGACTCACCACACAGCGCAATGTGGTGTTATTCAAGACGGCCCTCGCTTCAGTGCTCGAGCCTGATTCCAGGCTTGTCCAGGCCTATGCGGACATCACTGCCCAGGAATGTCCGCTTGAAGAGACGCCTGTGGAGCGGCTCAAGCGTGCCTTCCAGGAATTCACCGATACCTTCGACGTTGAAAAGTCAAAGAGCTGACCATCAGGTCTGCCATAAAAAAACCCTGATCTCGGATCAGGGTTTGATCTGTTCCGTGTGAGGAGGGCGTCTCAATTCCCTCAACGCTTTTATAGGAGCCGAACAAGCTTCAGGGAAGTGAAACATGTACTTACGTAGAACAAAAAAGCTTGTTCCGCTGATGGGTTCGTTCCCAGCCTGGACAACACTCAGCACGACGGCAGTTGGCTGAACTGATCCTTGAGGGCGCGGCGTTGGTCTTGGCCACTGAAGGTAAAGCGCTGGCCATCGACTTCGCTGCAGAAGATGATATTGAACTGGCAGGCGTTGAACTGAAAGACACCCTGATCCGCTGCCAGGTGCACATGCGTGTCATGGCCAGGATCTCCAGGGCCATAGACCTCGGCACCGATCCCGGTAAGAAGGTCTTTTAAATCTCGAGTCCGCTGTGTCCAGTGAACACCCTTGAGATGGTCATCTCTCCAGTCCTGGACATCGATGGCTTCACCTGTGTAGTGATAACTGTTGACGGAATGCACATCATCAACCACGTCAAAATGCGGGTGCTCACGGATGGTTAAACCAAAGTGGTCTTGCAGACGGTGACCCAATTCAATGATGTCAACTGAATAGAGTGAATGTTCAAGCATTTGAACAGCTGAAAAGCGGATCGGGAAGAAATGATTTGATTGTTTGTTATTCGCGCATGACCTGTATGGATCATGTCGATTTGGATGTTTTCTTAGCCAGGGTGTGGAATCCGAGCAATCTGAAAGTTCTCCATAGATGACAGTCGCGATGTCCTTGATGCGGTTATTGGCTCGCGTCAGGTTTGAAAAGAGATTCCCCCGGCTGGGGGATGTTGATTCAGCCCGATTCCTCGACACTTCAGGAAATCACTCCCGTCCCATGAGCCAACGTCTGTATGGAAGCCTGATCGCCTATGGCCTGCTTGCGATGGTGTTGCTTCCGATCGTTATCACCATTCAGGCGATTCCTGGAATCTGACGTTGCCCAAGGCTGAAGGGCGGATTCCGGACGTGATAGGCAAATCTGATCAGTGGATGGCACCCCACCACATGTGGGGAGCTCCAATAAAAAAACCCGCTTAGCGAGCGGGCCGGGTGATGGGGTTCTTGAATATACCGGCTGCAGCCACCACATGCAGCGTTTTCGTTACGCAGAACACGTTGTTTACGTCGCTTAACCGCAGTCTTAAGTGACTATTCGTTCACGCCACATCTGGGGTCTCAAGTGTAGTATTCCTCCATCAGATCAAGATCTGGTGCAGATGGCCGGGTGATGGGGATTGCTACGGCTTAAAGAACCGTCCCATATCTAGGGGCGGTTTTTTTTGTCTGCACCAGACGCTTTATACCCACCACGCCTGGGCAGGCAAGACGATTGATGGCTGATCTGGTCAGCTGTCGAGCTGCCACCTCAGTCACTTGCCCGTCTCACGCGGCTAACCCTGAGAAGCCCTCCTCTGCCTTTTGTCTGCACAAAGGGGTTATCCGCGCATCATCCGACCACCAAGGCATTGGTCGGAAATCGACCAGAACCCTGACGCTGCTCTCAGAAGATCACGGTTGCCTCTGAAGACACCGGGTTGACCAGGATTCTTCCAGGACCAAAGATCTGCTGCCCAACCAACGAACAGAACCCGGTTGGTCTCCGAAGGCTTGGGGATGGGTCGGTAGGGATTCCAATGTTTGTCATCCTTAAAAAGCACTGACACCCCACCAGCCTTGCCGTGCTGGTCTTGAAAGGCCCACCAGACGTTGCCATTCCCCCTGGATTGACCCGTTTGAAAGGTGCCCAGGCGTTTGCTCTGTTGAATCAACACGCCTTTTAGCGAAAAAGCAGTTCTCTCTGTCAATCGAATCTGAATCCCTGCATCGTGCTCACTGGTTAGTTCGCAAGGCATCGGCAGTGGCACCGCGAGTGCAGGATGTGCGACAAGCAGCAACAACAGAGGTTGGATGCCTTTCACTGAAGCACTGAGCAACCGCGCCACGCAAACAACACCTGGTCGCTCAGCGATTGAACTCATGCGTCCCCATCTTCTGTTTCACCTGTTGGAATCAGGCAGATGGCTTTTCCCCCCAGCTTGATCGTGTACTCATCTCCCGGATTGAGCTCCAACATGGCCGTATAGGCCTTGCCAACAAGAAGGTTGCCGTTGCCTTGAACCTTGGCGGTATAACTGAGCTTTCGTCCGCCTTTGCCAACACCAGCGGTGCAACCAATAGCAAGGTTGACTCCCTTCGATTCCAGAAGTGCTTCGTAGAAGGCGGTGAAATTCAGGCGCGCACTTCCATCTTTTTTGGCTGAAACATATCCGCATGCTTTGACGAGATCAGGCTTGGAGACGTCTCCAAGGTCCTTCACTTTGGCAAGTAGATCAGACTCGGTCACCATTGGAATCAATCCGTAGGTTGACTTTTTTATGGTCTCTTCTGCTGGTGCTGTTGTCAACATTCGGTGAGTGTGCGTCTTTGATGAAGGCTTGCTCCTTGACACGTTCTGAACGGCGGTTGATGGTTTCGTAAGATGTTTCTCAGCTTGTTTATTTTCTGGGGCTCCACGCCGATTGATCAATGCTCGCCATGAAGACGTTCAAGTGATGCTGTGCGTTTATTTCAGAATATTCTGTTCAGTTATCTGATCTTGGAAGGTGATCATGGAGCCTGAAGCAAAGAGAATGATTCCCATTCCTTTTTGTCTGTGTTGACAGGCAAAAATCAGGCCTCAATGTGCTGTAAAGGTGGAGTGGAATGAGCTATATTTTAGGAAGTTATCAAAATCAAAATGGACAAATGCGCCTGTTCTTCCTGCACTTGTGTTGTTGAGCAATCCGCTGCTGTGATTCTCAACGGGCAAAGTTTTTGCTCCGATGCATGTGCGCAAGGACATCCCAACGATGAGCCCTGTCATGGCAGCGGGTCCTGTGGTTGCACCTGTGCCACGAGCTGACGTTCGCTTTTCATGGGCTCAGCGCTTTTAGGCTGAGCCCGTTGGATTATCTCTTTGAACAATAGGACCGTCGATCAAGGCAGCGGCCAGTAATAACGCTCATCCCTTTATCGTTGCATCCTTACTTAAAACACATCCACTTCTACGGCAGGAACAATCTGGAGATTGCTCGGGAAATTCGCCAGGAACTCATCTTTATCAATGTTCAACAGCAAGGTGTTCACCTTGTCGTTGCCCTTGATTCGTAGATCATCATCCCTTTGCTTGAATTTTAGATCTAGGGCATACACAATACCGATACCGTCTTTGTTGGGATTGAAGTCGGCAATGACATCCTTCCCTTTAGACAGAGTGAAGACATCAGTCCCTTTACCACCAGTGAGGGTGTCGCCACCTTTACCTCCATAGAGAAGGTCATTGCCTTTTCCGCCTTTGAGAATGTCTCGACCACTATGTCCTTGGAGATTGTCGGAGCCCTTTCTGCCTTGAAGGAGGTCGACACCTTTACCTCCGTAAAGGTAATCTTCCCCGTTTCTGCCAACAAGGGTGTCTTCGCCGCGTTTGCCAGTGAGTTTGTCGTCATCTTTGTTGCCTTTGAATTTCTCATTTGCTTTGCTGCCTTTTGTGATGTCGTCAAAGCTGTTCTTGTCAGGTTTCTTCTCAACATCAATCACACGGAGTTGATTGTCGTCTTCTGCATTGCCATCTCCGGTATCTGGCTGGATGGGTTCACCATCAATGGTGGAATCATTGCCGCCGCCTTGATCAGGATCGCCGGGGAAGCTGTTTTCACCTTCGCCTAAACTTGAACCGGAACCATCTCCACTACCTGAGTTTCCGCCGCCGGAACCGCCGTTATTTCCATCGTTGTTTCCGCTACCTTCTCCAGAGCCTTGTTCTGGGTCGACTCCAAGATCGGGGAGATCAGCGAGTTCAGCATCGATGAAGCGGACAATGCCAACCTGATCGGTTGATTTGCCTTTGCTGAGATAAAGCTCAATGCCTTCACCCAAGGCCGGGATTTTGTATTTGGCGATATCAAGGATTGAATAACCATTGAGATCAATTTTGTCGCTTGTCTGAACGAAGCCATCGATGTAATCGGTGCCATCTGAGAATTTGTATGTATCGGAGCCAGCGCCGCCTATGAGGTAATCATTGCCATTGCCTCCAAAGAGGGTGTCATTTCCCGCTTTGCCGTAGATGTTGTCTGCGGTTTGTGTGCCCTTGAGATCGTCATCATTGTCTGTGCCGACGATGATGTTGGCTGGTTGAGTGCCGGGGTCGAGATCGGGCAGATCAGCCAGTTCAGCATTCATGAAGCGGACAATGCCAACCTGATCGGTTGATTTGCCTTTGCTGAGATAAAGCTCAATGCCTTCACCCAAGGCCGGGATTTTGTATTTGGCGATATCAAGGATTGAATAACCATTGAGATCAATTTTGTCGCTTGTCTGAACGAAGCCATCGATGTAATCGGTGCCATCTGAGAATTTGTATGTATCGGAGCCAGCGCCGCCTTTGAGTTGATCGTCACCGTTACCGCCATCGAGGGTGTCATTGCCATCACCACCATCAAGAACATCTTTCCCGTCTTGTCCTGAAAGGAGGTCATCCCCATCAAGGGCGACCATG
>NZ_KI911558.1:138587-395287 GCF_000515235.1 Synechococcus sp. CC9616
GTTGGGATATCAGGAGTGAGATCAATGGGTTTGCCATCGGGATCGATGACGGGAGGCTGAGGCTTAACGGAAATGAAGTCTTCTAGGGAGACACCAACAAGAAGGGTGGAATGATTTCCATGGGAGATTTTGAGACTGTTCTGCTGCTCAAAAGGAACTTCAACGAAGCCGAGTTGTTCAACATCTCCGTCATATTGGATGAAATCTTTGTTTGTGTTGAACTGTCGAACGATGTCGTGGCCATTGGAGAGGATGACGATGTCTGCGCCGTTTCCAGCGATGAGTTGATCGTCACCGTTACCGCCATCGAGGGTGTCATTGCCATCACCACCATCAAGAACATCTTTCCCGTCTTGTCCTGAAAGGAGGTCATCCCCATCAAGGGCGACCATGGTGTTGTTTTCATCGCTGCCAACAAAAGGAACACCGTCTGGAGAGCTGGCGTCGGTGTCAGGGCTGTCATCAGAGTTGGTGCCGATGATGACACCAGCCTCAAGTTCAACACCTGGAGTTGGGATATCAGGAGTGAGATCAATGGGTTTGCCATCGGGATCGATGACGGGAGGCTGAGGCTTAACGGAAATGAAGTCTTCTAGGGAGACACCAACAAGAAGGGTGGAATGATTTCCATGGGAGATTTTGAGACTGTTCTGCTGCTCAAAAGGAACTTCAACGAAGCCGAGTTGTTCAACATCTCCGTCATATTGGATGAAATCTTTGTTTGTGTTGAACTGTCGAACGATGTCGTGGCCATTGGAGAGGATGACGATGTCTGCGCCGTTTCCAGCGATGAGTTGATCGTCACCGTTACCGCCATCGAGGGTGTCATTGCCATCACCACCATCAAGAACATCTTTCCCGTCTTGTCCTGAAAGGAGATCATCCCCATCTTCTCCAAAAAGCTTGTCATCTCCTTTGTCGGATAGAATGCGATCATTTCCAGCTTTTCCATACATTTCATTGGAGTCTTCTGTCCCCAGGAAATTGATCTCTAATCCATTTTTGTCTGTCGCATTCGTTGAGTTTTCGGTATCACCTGAATTGGTCCCGTAAATAATTGTGTAATCTGGCTCGGGGATTTTGTTTGTTTCCCCTAGTTCAGTCCACTTACCTTTTTCAATGCTATAAGTGAAATTGCATGCTGCTAGATAGGGGTTGGAGCTGACATTATTTATATTAAACTGATTCGCATCAATTGTCCCTCCAGGCTGAACTGGGGAGGCGTCCCAGTTTGTGTTAAACCCCCCATATTTTCTTCCGCCATGGCCATTTTCTTTTATCCAAAGGCGTCCGCTTTCATGGCCTTGATAAATGTTCCACGACGCATCGAATGCAATCTCAATTAAATGCCCTTTTTTGTTTCCACCGTGCCAGGCTGAGGGGCTTTTGTTGGTTAAAATTAAGTTTGCATTGTAGCTTTGTTCGTTTCCGATATTCACGTCTCCACCTTTCATCTCAATTTTTATGTTTTCGTCTTCTCCGAGTGTGATCGTTTGGTTGCTTTGGATGAATTTGCTGCACTCAGATTTCGCGGGATTGCTAAAAACAGATGGGGGTTCGTGAATAATATTTTCGATATTTTCATTGAATTCTTCGAGGCCTACTCCAACAAGAAGCTGCCGGCTGTTATCGCTCAGAATCAGCTCCAGTCCATCTTCAGCCTGATTGGTTTCCGAGATTTTCTTCTCGCCAAGGTAGAGCTGGTCGCCTGCTTTGATGTCAAAATCTTCTATTACGTTATCGCCTTCTGAAATATCAAAAAGATCGGCTCCTCTACCGCCTGTCAGGGTGTCATTCCCTGTTCCTGCGATAAGGGTGTCGTCTCCTGTGCCGCCACTGAGGCTGTCGTTGCCTTCCTCTCCATCCAAGACATCGTTTCCCTTTCCACCTTCGACTGAGTCGCTGTCTCTACCTGCTAAAACAACATCATCCCCGTTGCCTCCATCAATCACATCGTTGCCTTCTCCTCCGTCAATAAAATCTCTACCTTGATTGCCATTTAGCCTGTCATCCCCCTGCTCACCATGCAAATTGTCGGCACCGTTTCCGCCTGAAACGTTGTCTTCATTTTTTCCGCCATTGAGATAATCTCCGCCACTCCCGCCATTCAAGGTGTCTCGACCAGTTCCCCCTTCAAGGACGTCATCCCCTTGATCGCCGGACAGTTGATCAGCCCCGTCTCCTCCTTCGAGACGGTCTGCTCCTGTTCCTCCATCCACCACGTCATCTCCAGCTCCGGCTTCGAGTTGGTCAGGACCAAATGTTCCTTCTAATGCCTCGTCCCGAAGCAGGGGGCCTCTGTTCCTGGTTCTGACCTGTGATTTACCAACATGCTTATGGCTTTCAGTCTTGGACGGCGACATTGGCATCCTGCAGTTCGGACGATATTCTCTATTCTCGCTATCGCTGGGGCGCTTGACATCCCTCAACTGGGTGAGGCTGAAAAGAATGCTTTTTTCGGACCAACGCCTCGCTGCTGTTGTCTCGAATGCAGGCTGCTTAATGCCTACAAGCTGATTTGGCGCCTCATAAAAATTCACTCCTTTGATCATTAATTGATCAAAGGAGTGCAGCAGCAATTGCTTTAGTGACCAGTAATTCTGGTTTTTACTTGATGTATTCCTTCAGCACGCCGTTGCGGTTGGGGTGGCGAAGCTTGCGCAGTGCTTTGGCTTCGATCTGACGAATGCGCTCACGGGTGACATCGAAAATCTGGCCGATTTCCTCGAGCGTTTTCATGCGGCCGTCATCCAGGCCGTAGCGCAGACGCAGCACGTCCCTCTCGCGAGGACTCAATGTGGCGAGCACACCTTCGAGGTCTTCTCGAAGCAGATTCTTGGCGACATCCTGTTCAGGATTTTCGATGTCGGCCTCGATGAAGTCGCCCAGCCGTGAATCCTCTTCCTTGCCGATCGGCGTTTCAAGAGAAATCGGCAGCTGGGCACTCTTGGCGATGAAGCGCAGTTTTTCGATGGTCATCTCCATCGATTCGGCGATTTCCTCTTCTGTGGGCTTGCGGCCGAATTCCTGGCTGAGAACCTTGGTTGTTTTCTTGATCCTGGAGATCGTCTCGTAGAGGTGAACTGGAAGCCGGATCGTCCGGCTCTGGTCGGCAATCGCACGGGTGATGGCCTGACGAATCCACCAGGTGGCGTAGGTGGAGAACTTGTATCCCTTTTCGTGGTCGAATTTCTCCGCAGCGCGGATCAGTCCAAGGCTGCCTTCCTGAATCAGATCCTGGAAGCTGAGCCCCCGGTTCATGTACTTCTTGGCAATCGACACCACCAGCCGAAGGTTGGACTGCACCATCTTTTCCTTGGCCCGGCGGCCGAGCATCAGCCGACGTCTGAAGCGGATCAGAGGCATTTCCACCAAGGCTGCCCATTCCTTGGTGTCGGGATACTTGCCGTTATCGCTTTCGAACTGGGCGGCCAGTTCTTCCAGGTGAAGCAGGTCCGCGATTTTGCGGGCCAGTTCAATTTCTTCGTCTGGTCGCAGCAGTCGGATGCGGCCGATTTCCTGCAGATAAACCCGAATCGAATCTTCTGTGTAGACCCCCTTCGGTCCGATCTTGATGCTGGCCAGTGCTTTGGCCTTCGCCTCTTTCTCGGCGATCGCGGCCTTGGCCTTCTCTTCAGCACTCAAGGCTGGCGTGGCCACTTTCACCGCAGCTGCCTTGCTCTTCGCGGCTGGCTTGGCTTTTGGTGATGATTTCGCCTTGGCCGTTTTGGCGCCCTTCGTGGCAGCGACCTTCGCTGTGCTTTTGGTCGCTGTGCTCTTGGTCGCAGTGGTCTTGGTTGCAGTGGTCTTGCGACGGGCCGGAGTCTTCTTGGTCTCCGCCTCGATCTCTTTGGTGGTGTTGGAGCCTGCGCTGGAGAGCAGGAGGATGTCTGGCTGGGCTGCTTTCGTGGCGGCTGGGCTCATGATTCAACGCGAGGCAACTGGACAGAGACGGGGCGACAACCCACGAGGAGGCAGATATGGGTCACAGAAAATGCCGGAAACGGCATCAAGGAACCATTTGTCCCTTCCAACTATGAAGCTGGAGGGGTAAAGCTGCTAATCCTGATGAATTGGGGTCGCCGAGACGGACTTGAATCTGGTGATGGTTGTCCCGAAGGACTGGACTCTGTGCTGTCCGGGGTGGTCTCAGACCGGTCGAAGGACTCAGGAGAACCTGGCTTCGAGCTGCGTGTCTTCCGCTGGAACGGGCTCAGAAGTTGGCATTTCTTTGCCAACCACTACATTTTAATGATCTTTTTTGATCACTGCAAGTCCTGATTGAAGACTGCTGTGCGGGTAGAAGTTTGGCTGGAAGCTGGCCGTGAGGGCCAAACGTTCACCTACGTGGCTGACGAGGATCTTGCGCCCGTGCCTGGGGATCTCGTGCGCGTCCGTCTGCGAGGCAGGCCGATGCATGGCCTGGTGGTCGAGCAGCGTTCTGAGCCTGAGCAGCCCTCAGCTCCGAGTGCATCTCTGCAGCCGATCGAGGCCGTTGTTCAGCGTGCCACCGTCGATCCCGACTGGCATGCCTGGATCGAAGCGGCAGCGCAGCGCTGTTATCTCAGTTCCTTCCGGATGCTGAAAGCAGCCCTGCCAGCCGGTTGGCTGGGCCAGGCGAAGACAGCATCCATCTCCTCCGGGCGACTCCAGTGCTGGGTTCAGCTCCGCTCCCAGGATGGCGAAACCACCTCGCTCACATCAAAGCAACAGGAGCTGATCAAGCTGCTCAAAACCCATCAAGGTGGCCTCTGGCAGGGAGATCTGGCGGCCTCTGGCTTCAGTGGGGACACGATTCGACGGCTGGAGGTGAATGGCTGGCTGAGTCGCGAGAAACGCCGTCGGCAGGTGGTTGACAACACCCTGGCCATGGAAAGAGAAGGCCCCCAACAGCTCACCGATGAACAACGGCAGGCCGTTGAGGCCTATGGCAGCCTCAAACCCGGTGAAGGTCTCCTGCTCTGGGGCATCACCGGCTCCGGCAAAACGGAGGTGTATTTGCAGCTGGCTGCGGCTGAATTGCAGGCCGGCCGGCATGTGCTGCTGCTCACGCCGGAAATTGGTCTGATTCCCCAGCTGGTGGATCGTTGCCGGCGTCGCTTCGGCCAGCAGGTGCTCGAGTACCACAGCGGTTGTCGAGATCGGGAACGTCTGCAGGTTTGGCGCCGATGTCTCGCAGCAGATCAGCCCTTGCTGGTGGTGGGCACCCGCTCGGCGGTGTTCGCCCCTTTGAAGTCGATCGGATTGATCGTCCTCGATGAGGAGCACGACAGGTCGTACAAGCAGGAGTCTCCAATGCCCTGCTATCACGCCCGAGATCTTGCCATTGATCGCGTTCGCCGCTGCGGAGGCCGGTTGCTGCTTGGCAGTGCCACTCCCTCTCTGGAGACCTGGAGTCAGCTCAACCCTGATGGACCGATCCGGCTGGCCCGGCTGCGACGACGCATCTCCGAGCAGTTGCTCCCTCCAGTGCACGTGGTGGATATGCGTCAGGAACTGTCAGACGGCCATCGCCGTGTGATCAGCCGACCGCTGATGGATCGGCTGGCCGCTTTGCCCGAGCAGGGTGAACAGGCTGTGATCCTGGTGCCCAGACGGGGATACAGCCCTTTTCTGGGCTGCCGAAGCTGCGGCGAGGTCGTTCAGTGCCCGCACTGTGACGTGGCCTTGACCGTGCACCGTGGAACAGCTGGACGACAGTGGCTGCGCTGCCATTGGTGTGACCATCGCGCCGAGGTCGGGACGCGGTGCAGCCACTGCGGATCCACCGCCTTCAAGCCATTCGGGGCTGGAACGCAGCGGGTGTTGGAGCTCCTGGCCGAGGAGCTTGCTGATCTGCGCCTGCTGAGATTCGACCGTGATTCCACAGGGGGGCGTGACGGGCACAGGCGCCTGCTGGAGCGTTTTGCGGCTGGAGAGGCCGACGTTTTGATCGGTACGCAGATGCTGGCCAAGGGCATGGATTTGCCAAGGGTCACCCTGGCGGCGGTGCTGGCGGCTGACGGCCTGCTGCATCGACCGGATCTCCGCGCTGAAGAGCAAGCTCTCCAGTTGCTGATGCAGCTGGCTGGTCGTGCCGGGCGAGGCGAGCGGCCTGGCCAGGTGTTGGTGCAGACCTATTCGCCGGATCATCCGGTGATCCGTCATCTGGTTGATGGCCGCTACGAGGATTTTCTGGCTGCGGAGACTCAGGTGCGCCGCCAAGCCGGCTTGGTGCCATTCAGCAGGGCCTGCCTGTTGCGACTTTCCGGTGAATCCGCCACGGCCACGGCCACGGCGGCTTCGGTTCTGGCGGAAAGGATCCGCCCCCTCTGTCAGCAGCAAAAGTGGTGGCTGGTTGGCCCGGCACCAGCACCGGTGGCTCGGGTGGCTGGCCGAAGCCGTTGGCAGCTTCTGCTGCATGGCCCCGCCGAATCGGCTCTGCCGTTGCCCGCTGGCCAGCAGCTTTGGGACTCCCTGCCGCGGGGCGTGGCACTGTCCGTGGATCCGGATCCTCTGGAGCTCTGATCAGGAGGGGAGTTCAGGAAAACCGAAGCCCAACTGTCGGCGTTTGATCTGCAGAGCAGCACTCAAAAGCAAAAGGGCGAGCACAGCAAGGCTTCCGAGCCCCAGCCGACTCCAGCGCCAGTGCCGCAGCTCGAGCCTGGTGCCCTCGCTGCCCTCGTTCAGGGCTCTGGATTCACCATGGTCAAGGGAGAGGCTGAGGCTCAGCCCTGGAATCTTGAGGGCGGAGTCGGGCTCGAGGCTCACGCTCAGGTTCTGACGGATGCCGATCAGAAAGTTCTGTTCTTTCAGATCAATCCCTGGGACGGGAAGGGGCAGTCCGGTTGTTTCCGACACGATCCTCACAAGATCATCCATGGCGTGCTGCAACTCCTCTGCGGAGAGAATCTCGCTGCTGATCAGCTCGCTTCCGGGACGGGGATGCCGGATGCTCCAAGCCGGCAGATCCCGTTTCAACCGCGACTCGAAGCGTTGCTGCCACGGCAGCAGTTGCCCTGAGTCGTTCTGAATCTGCCAGGTGAGTTGCAGGCGATCGGCCCCATGGGTGCTCAGATCCGCCTCAACCCTCATGCAGCCACTGAGAAGAAGCGTCAGTCCCAGCAGCACCGCGGCCACCAGTGCTGCGAAACCAATGGTTGGTGATTTGGTCGGACCCGTCGGCGGTGGTGGTGGTGGCTTGGGCCGCCGCGATCGCCGGCGCGAAGCGACGACTGGAGACGCGCTGCCTGTTGCGCTCATCTCCAGATCGGGGAGGCGCATCGACCAACGCTCCGGTCTGGCGAGGCTTGGTGATTCGAGGATGGTCAACAGCTGCTTGGCTTGCTGACGCAGGTCTGGATCCTGGCTGCGACTCAACACGCGGCAGGTGTTGATGGCTTTCTCGTCATCGCCGCGCCCCATCCAGGCTGTGATCATCAGAAAACGCACGCGCGCTCCCTCCGGATCCGGCAGGGGACGGCTTTCAGCGAGGGGCGTCAGGAACGCCAGACACTGGCCGTAGTCACCCCGTTCCAGGGCCGCTTCAGCGGTACGCAGATCCAGCGGCGCCGCTTGTTCATCCACGGCTCAGCTGTGTCCCACCACCATCGTGCCAATGCCGGCATCGGTGAACACCTCCAGCAGC
The DNA here is from genome assembly GCF_000515235.1 of Synechococcus sp. CC9616. Taxonomy (NCBI): domain Bacteria; kingdom Bacillati; phylum Cyanobacteriota; class Cyanophyceae; order Synechococcales; family Synechococcaceae; genus Synechococcus; species Synechococcus sp. CC9616. The sequence continues at coordinate 146,215 of NZ_KI911558.1, forward strand.
AGAGCGTGGGGAACGCGGCCATCAATGATGTGAGCGGCCGCCACTCCCTGGGCCAGAGCGCGGATGCAGCATTCCGTTTTGGGGGTCATGCCGCCGGCAACGATGCCGTCGTGAATCAGTTGGCGTGCCTCCGGCAGCTTGAGCTTGCGGATCAGCGAGGCGGGGTCGTCCTTGTCCTCAAGGATCCCTGGGGTATCGGTGAGCAGGATGAGTTTTTCCGCCTCCATCGCCGCCGCCAGTTCGCCGGCCACCGTGTCGGCATTGATGTTGTGGGATTGCCCGTCAGGGGTTGCGGCAACGCTCGAGATCACCGGCAGATAACCCTTTTCCAGCAAAGGTTCGAGCAGGTCGGGGTTGACACGCGCCACATCACCAACAAAGCCGTGGCTGCCTTCTCCCCAAGGACGTGCCTCCACGAGGCGTCCGTCGCTGCCACTCAGTCCGACAGCGCGGGCTCCGAGTTGATTCAGACCATTCACGATCTGCTTGTTGACGCGCCCCACCAGCACCATTTCCACCACATCCATGGTGTCGGCGTCGGTGACGCGGAGGCCGTCGCGAAACTCCGCAGGAATTTCAAGCCGTTTCAGCCATGAGTTGATTTCAGGCCCCCCGCCATGCACCACGACTGGCTGCACTCCCACGCATGCCAGCAGCGCAAGGTCGCGGAAGACCGCCTCCCGTAGCTCGGCATGGGCCATCGCGGCTCCGCCGTATTTGATCACGATGCGCCGGCCGGCGAAGCGCTGGATGTAAGGCAACGCCTCACTCAGGACGGACACCCTCAGGGCATCGTCACCGGACTGGCTCGGATCAGCCATTGACAGCTGGAATCAGGAGCAGGTCGAGGTGCTCCTCGTCCAGGGGCACCAGTTTTGCTTGCAAACCTTTCGCGAAGAAACGCCCCAGTCGATCCTGTTTGTCGTGCCAGCGTTCGTGGGCTACCGCATTCAGTTCGAAGCGGAGCCTTAGTCCATAGCCACCGGTTTCAGTCAGTTCCTCGACCTCAAGCAGTTGGGGAGGATTGTCCTCATCCCAGAGCTTGAGGGCCTCCAGCGAGGATTCCAGATGGGCTTTCTGGCCGTAACGCCAACGGGTGACATCACTGAGCAGCTTGCCCAGCTCGGGGGGAGCCTGTTCGCGTTCTTGCTTGAGGGCCTCCTTCGGGGTGATCCGTCGAGCAGGGGGCAACTCGGATGATTTCAGGGCCAACCCTCCCAGAAGGATCGGGATGCCATAAAAAATCGTTGGAAGGCTCAGATTGGCACTGCCTGTGGTGTAGGCAACGGCACCAACCACGGTGAGCGCACCTCCAGCGACCGTTACCAGGCTGCCTGGAGAAAAGAGGTCGTTCATGAACGCCTTGGATTGGACGTCATTGTGACCCGCCAGCCATCAGGATGTGGTGGTGATCACTCTCCCCAGCCTTGCCCGAGTCGTCATCGGATGAATTGCAGCCTCTGCTCCAACAGCTGGATGAGGACCGTGCCTGGCTGCTGGAACAGATCGATCGTGGTCGCTGGCCTGACCTGCGGCTTGATTTGGCGGCTCTGGAGAGAGAACTCGGCCAGATGCTGAGTCGCGCCTCGGAACTGCAGGACGAGTCCGGCCAGGGGTGAGGTCAGAACGGGATCTCATCTGTGTCCGGCACAAGCGGTGCCGCATTCCAGCTGGCTGCTTCAGGCGCAGCCTGAGCTGCCGGAGGCGTTTTGGCTGGACGTTGCTCGGTTGCGGGCGTGCCCGTCGCTGCTCCGCTGCTGCCAGCACCGATGGGATGCAGCCTGGAGAGGGTGAATTCAGCCCTCTTCTCCTTCGTGCCGTCCTGACGGGGAACGGTGTTCATGCGCAGGCGTCCCTCGAGCATCAGTTTCTGCCCGACCTGAACCCGGTTCTGAAGATCCTGGGCGAGATTCCCCCAGCCAACGACCTTCAGTTCACCGGGCGCGTCGTCCTGTCGAAGACCGTCGAATTTCACGGTCATCTCGGCGATCGGCGTCTGATTGTCCTGGGTGTAGCGAATGGTGGGGGCCTCGCTGACCTCCACTTCCAACACGCAGTGATTCATGTCCCGTCGCATCAGGTGCGGCCATCCTGATGCAAGCAGGCGGTGATGACCAGCATCGGATCTGGATCCTCAGTGGCACCGGGGAAGGCCCTCCCCTCTCCCGCTGCCTTGCGGCCAGTGGGTGGCGGGTCCAGGTCAGCGTTGTCACCGAAGCTGCGGCCCTTGCTTACCAAGGGATTCCACTGGATCAGATCCGGGTCGGAGCCCTTGATGGTCAGGCGGCGATGGCGTCGCTGCTTCAAGAGCAGGGACCGTTCCGCTGGGTTGTGGATGCGACCCACCCATTTGCAACCAGGGTCACCCAGGATCTGCTGGAAGTCTGTGATCGCCTCGGTCAACCCCTGCTGCGGCTGGAGCGGCCGCAGCCAAGCATCGGTCATGCCGAGTTTCTCAACCATCCCGATGATCTGAGAGATCGTCCTTTGTTCGGTCGCCGACTCCTGATTGCTCTTGGTGCCCGCCATCTCGCCTCGGCAGTGGCCGCAGGACAGGCCGCCGGGGCCGATGTCTTCGCTCGGGTGCTGCCATCTGCCGACAGTCTTCGGCGGGCTCTTGCGGTTGGTCTCCCCCCGAATCGTCTGGCTGTCGTCAGACCACGTCAGGGGCACCCCCCCGGCGGGCTGGAACAGGCGCTCTGTCGCCGCTGGTCCATCAGCGATGTTCTCTGCCGGCAGTCAGGTGGCGACACCGAATCGCTCTGGAGAGTGATCACCAGCGAGCAAGACCTAAGGCTTTGGTTGCTGCGTCGACCGCAGGAGCCACCCCGCATTGAGACTGTGGTGGGTGTACAAGCGCTGTTGCGACGCCTGCAACATGACCACGACTGACACGGTGATCCTGGCGCTGACCACAGAAGCGGATGAGGACAAGGCACGCTCACTTGCTGATCTGCTGCTGGAGCGAGGGGTTGCAGCCTGTGTGAGCCTCACACCCGTCCGGTCTTGCTACCGCTGGCAGGGCGAACTGCATCAGGCCAGCGAGGTGCAGCTCCTGATCAAATCCACCGCTGCGCAACGCGATGTGTTGCATCAGCTCGTGATGGATCGTCACAGCTACGACACCCCGGAGTGGCTGTCCTGGCCGGCCCAGTCCTCGGTCGCTTATGGCAGCTGGGTTGCCGCCAGTTGCATTAACGACACCTGAGGTCGTGCACCGAGCTGGGTGACGACCTGTCCGGCGCAGAGAGCGCCGAGTTGTCCGCAACGTTCCAGGGAATCGCCCTGGGTGTAGCCATGCAGAAAACCTCCCGCATACAGATCTCCAGCCCCTGTGGTGTCCAGTAGATCTCCCAGTGACACGATTCCGATGTCGAAGCGTTGCTCACCGCTGAGCACAACGGATCCCTCGGCTCCTCGGGTCAGCGCTGCCACCTTGCAGCAACCGCTCACCTGCTTCAAGGCCGTCTCGAAATCGTCTGTTTCATAGAGGGACATGATTTCGACCTCGTTGGCGAACAGCACGTCCACGTGGCCGTTCACCAGGTTGAGAAAGCTTTCGCGGTGCCGCTCCACGCAGAATCCATCGGAGAGAGAGAGCGCTACCTGGCCGCCTGATTCGCGGCATACCTCTGCAGCGGCGATGAAGGCACGTTTGGCGGGGGGACTGTCCCAGAGATAGCCCTCGAGATAGAGAACCTTCGCCTGACGCACCATCGAGAGATCGAGATCCTCAGGCTCGAGTTGCGTGGATGCACCAAGAAACGTGCACATGGTGCGTTCCGCATCCGGTGTGACGTAAATCAGACAGCGGGCCGTGGTGGCTCCACTGGTGGCTGCCGGTGTGTCGAAACGGGCTCCGACGGCACGGATGTCGTGGCTGAAGATCTCCCCAAGCTGGTCATTGCGAACGCGTCCGATGAAACCGGCGCGTCCCCCGAGCTGGGCAATCCCCACCATCGTGTTGGCAACGGATCCTCCAGAGGTTTCCAGACCCGGCCCGCTTGCCTTGTAAAGGCTCTCAGCCTGTTGTTCATTGATGAGAGCCATTCCACCCTTCTGCAGTTCGTGCGTCTGCAAAAACGCGTCGTCTGTCTGCACCAGAACGTCAACGATGGCGTTGCCGATCCCCACCACATCGAGGCTGGTTGAGCTCGGGAAACGCGACTCGATGATCATCGGCTCTGAATGATGATCCCGCAGTATCGCTTCCGGTCTGAATCAGGCGCTCAGCAAAGCCCTTTTCGGTCCGTGGATGGGATCCTCCACAACAATCGTCTGGTCGCGGCTGGCTCCCAGAGACACGATTGCGATCGGAACTTCCATGAGATCCGCCAGGAAGCGCAGGTAAGCCATGGCGGCCTCGGGAAGATCCTCGAGCTGACGGCACTCCTCGGTGGAGCACTGCCAACCTGGAAGAACTTCAAAGATGGGCTTGCAGCGGGCGAAATCATCGGAACTGCATGGGAAGTGATCGATGCGTTCTCCGTCGAGTTCATAGGCGACGCACACATGGATCTCCTCCATTTCGTCGAGCACATCCAGCTTGGTGACGGCCAGGCAGTCGAGGCCATTCACCTGGACGGAATAACGTCCGATGACGCTGTCGAACCAGCCACACCGCCGGCGCCGACCGGTGGTGGTCCCGAACTCTCCTCCCCGCTCCGTGAGCTGATCATTGAGTTGGCCACTGAGCTCGGTTGGGAAAGGCCCCTCGCCGACCCGTGTGGTGTAAGCCTTGGCGACCCCGATCACCCGATCGATCAGGGTTGGACCCACCCCGGCACCGATACAAGCTCCTCCGGAGACCGGATTGGACGATGTGACGTAGGGATAGGTGCCATGGTCGAGATCCAGCAAGGTTCCCTGCGCCCCTTCAAAGAGGATGTTCTTGCGCGCCCTGGCTGCTTCATGAATGGCCCTGGTGCAGTCGACCACGTGGGGAGCGAGACGTTGGCCATAGTCGAGGTACTCGCTGATCACGGCATCGGGATCCAGCGGTTCGACGTTGTAAATGGTCTGCAGCAGCTGGTTCTTCTCAGCCAGCGGGCCCTCCAGTCGATCTCGCAGCCGCTGTTCATCCAGAAGGTCGATGACGCGGATGCCACTGCGCTGGGACTTGTCCGCATAGGTGGGACCGATGCCCCGACCGGTGGTGCCGATGCGTCGTGAACCGCGCTGCTTCTCCATCGCCTGATCCAGCAGGCGGTGGTAAGGCATGGTCACGTGGGCTGTGGATGCCAGCTGCAGTCCGGCGATGTCGATGTCGTTCTCGATCAGCATGTCGAGCTCACCGAGCATCACCTTCGGATCCACCACGGTTCCTGATCCGATCAGACAGATGGTGTCCGGATAAAGGATGCCGGAGGGGATCAAGTGCAGCTTGAGCACTCGCTGATCCACCACGATCGTGTGGCCGGCGTTCACACCGCCCTGGTAGCGGACGACGACATCTGCAGAGCGACTCAGCAGATCGGTGATTTTGCCTTTCCCTTCGTCACCCCACTGAGCTCCGATGACGACAACATTGGCCAAGGACACTGCGGCCCGAAGCCGCGAATCTGCACAATCCGGGAGTCTCTCAGACCTTGTGTCTCTTCGTCAAAAAATCAGTGGGGGCTTGATCAACTGCCCCGCACAGCCGTGCGCTCAGCCTTGATCAGCTCCTTTTCAATCCGATCGTGGAGGGATTCCGGAATGGGGCGGTTGGCGTAACCGGCGTAGTGACCGGCCAGTGAATTCAACGCCGTCTGCATGGTGGTGAAGGACGTCAACCCATTGACGCGGGGCTGCGGCCGATACCGGGACATGTAGTCGTTAATCAGGGCACGGGCTTCCTCTTCCGCCTGGGCGTGGCCTTCAGCATCCTGCGGTTGGTCAATAACCTCCCGCAGGCTCTGGGCAACTGCAACGGTGTCTTCGACGTAATCACCACTGAGCCGGGCCTCAGCATCTCCGCTGCAGGACGTGAGCAACAAGCAAAGTCCAAGCCCGCAAGCGATGGCCGCCCTGGACAGTGATTTGAGCAGTTGGGCCAGGGCAGTGAACATGGATGCCTCGGATTTGGGCTGGACTTTAGGGGCGCAGCTCCCTCAGCAGAGTTTTCATCGCGTCTGAATGAGGGATCTTGCGAACGTCTCGGTCGGCTCGACGCACGAGTTCCACCAGGCCCTCAGAGGCATCACGGCCAACCACAATCCGCCAGGGAATCCCGATCAGATCAGCGTCCTTGAATTTCACGCCGGCCCTTTCGCTGCGGTCATCCAACAGGGCATCGACGCCCTGGTCGATCAAGCCCTGGTACAGGGATTCAGCAAGAGATGCCTGGGTTTGATCCTGGATATTTGCCACCACCACCACGGCCTCAAACGGGGCAATGCTGGCTGGCCAGCAGATTCCGGCGTCATCGTGGTGCTGTTCCACAGCCGCCTGCGCAAGGCGAGAGATACCGATGCCGTAGCAGCCCATCCAGAAGGCTTCGCTCTTTCCGGCTTCGTTGGTGAACTGGCAGGAGAGAGCCTCGGAGTATTTGCGGCCGAGTTGGAAAATGTGGCCAACCTCAATGCCGCGTTTCTCCGTCAGTCGGACGTCCGGGTTGTGCACACAGCGGTCGCCGGCGGTGGCATTGCGCAGATCGATACCGTCCTGAACACCAGAAAGGACGTCCCAGCTTTCATTTACCCGATGCTGATCGGGATGGTTGGCTCCACAGACGAAACGGGACAGCTCCCTGGCGGTGCAGTCGGTCAGGCGCAGGAAGCGGGGAATCCAGCTTCGGGCACCCTCGAGACAAGCATCGTCGAGGTCAGGACCGATAAAGCCGAATGGCAGGCCCGCTAACCCCTGACGGCTGAGGTCGTCAGCGCTCAGAGGGGAGCATTCGAGAACGGGTTGACGGCATCGCTCAGTCAGAGCATTCACGAGTTTCACCTCATTGAGTTCCTGATCGCCTCTCAGGCTCACCAACACCGGCTGCTCGCCGCCATCCTCGAGGCGGGCCAGGAGCAAAAGAACCTTGACGATCTGGCTGGGGTCCCAGTGATGGGCCTCACACAGCTCCTTGATGCTCGATAACCCAGGGGTTTCGATCAGTCCGCTGACTCCCTTGTCAAGAACAACCGCCTCGGAGGGCTTCGAAATGGCTTTTTCCTGATTGGCCGCATAGAGGCCGTCTTCGCTGATCAGGATCAGATCCTCACCGGCCTCAGCGGTGACCATGAATTCCTGGGACGCGGCACCGCCGATGGCGCCGCTGTCGGCATCAACAGGAACAGCCTCAAGACCGCAACGTTCGAAAATCGTTCGATAGGCCTGATCCATCACCGCGTAGGTGGAGCGCAGGTCCTCATCGTTCGCATGGAAGGAGTACGCGTCCTTCATGATGAATTCCCGCCCCCGCATCAGTCCGAAGCGAGGCCTGATCTCGTCCCGGAATTTGGTTTGGATCTGGTAGAGGTTCACCGGCAATTGGCGGTATGAGCGCAGCAACTCCCCGGCCAGGCTGGTGACCACCTCCTCATGGGTTGGACCGAGGCCGAGTTCACGCCCCTGGCGGTCTTCGAGGTGAAACATGATCCCTTCACCGGCGGTGTAGCCCTGCCACCGGCCACTGCGTTGCCACAGTTCCGATGGATGAAGTTGGGGCAACAGTGTTTCCAGAGCGCCGACTCTGTTCATTTCCTCGCGAACGATGGCCGTGATTCGTTGAAGCACTCTCCACATCAGCGGCAGATAGGCGTAGATGCCCGCGCCGACACGACGGATGTATCCACCTCTGAGAAGAAGTTGATGCGAAGGGATTTCCGCATCAGCAGGAACATCCCGAAGCGTCACCAGCATCAGGCGGGAGACGCGCATGGTGCTCAAAAGAGAAGAGTCGGAAAGTTATCACCGACAAAATGCGGTGCCGATCATTGAAGTGTCTGATCAGCCAGGAAACCTCTGTGCGCCCTGAGTCTCACCTGCTAGCGTCCGATGAGTCCAGGTAGTCCTAAGCAAGTCTCATGTTCCCTCGGTCGATAGAATCTGGTGTTGGTCAAGTTCACCAATCGGCCGATATTTCAGTTGACCCGGCTGTGACATCGTCACAGTCCGAGGCTCTTGTGGGTATCGACGATGTTCAGAAATCACTGAACCGCTCAAGAGCATCTGTGTATCGCTACACAAACACAGATCCTCGCAATCTCAATCCTCCTTTCAATCCTCGCAAGCTCAATCCTGAATATCGGAGTGACCAAAAGGACGCTCTTCTGTTCCATCCCAACGAAGTTGCCCGCTTCGCCAAGGATGTTCTGAGAATCAAGGAAGTCACCGTTGAAGTGCTCAATTCTCCATCCACCGCGACTCAGCAGATGTTGGGCGCGATCCTTGAGGAACTGAAGCAGATCCGTTCTCATATGGAAGCCACGGACGTCGCTCCTTCAGACCTCGGTGCCGCGCGTCGGGATCGTCAGGAGCGCCCTGCCGCCTGACCTTGATGCAGGCTGAACAGGAAGGTGTCAGAATCAAGAGGTCATCTTTTTAGAGACGCGGGACTGAATCGATCAGTCTCCACTTCATGCCAACAGATCCGGCTCCCTTCTCTTCAGGCGACGATTCACAGAGTCCCTCGGACGCTGATGAACCCTTCAGTTTGAGCGCTCCCTCTACGGCACTGTCAGGGCTGGCCATCGCGCTACTCAGTTTTTCAGTGCCTGTTATTGCCGTGGTTGCTGAGCGTGCATTACCTACAGCAGGCCTGACACCGACGGCATTGGATAGCAATGGATCTACGCCCTCTGCCGCCGTCACCCTCACCAGGGCTGGTCAATCTGCTGGTCGAGATTCCAGCTGGAAGTCGAAATAAATACGAGTTTTCTCCTGAAGCTGGGTTGATGGTCCTCGACCGCGTTTTCCACGCGGCCATCCGCTATCCATTCGACTATGGGTTTGTGCCCAATACCAAAGCCGAGGATGGCTCGCCTTTGGACGCCATGGCGATCATGTCCGAGCCAACGTTTGCCGGTTGCCTGATCAGAGCCCGGCCAATCGGGTTGCTTGAGCTTGAGGAGGATGGCTGCCCCGATCCCAAGCTTCTCTGCGTTCCCGACGCTGACCCGCGTCAGTCGGCCATCAGAAGCATTCGTCAGATCGCGTCCAGCCAGCTTGAGGAAGTTTCCGAGTTCTTCCGGACTTATCGAAGTTTTGAGGGCCGCGTCATCTCCATTGGTGGCTGGAGGGACGTTGATGCCGTTCCTTCACTGCTCAATGCATGCATCCGTGCAGGACGGTGATCGTTCGCGGAGCCGCGATGAACCGGCCAGATGCTTGTAGGTTGGTGCGCACTTGAAAGAATTACCCTCCCGTGCCCACCATTCGATACGAACATGAAGATCAACAGGTGGGTTGCATTGAAGGTGCCAACCTTCGCCGCGCCACGCTCGATTCCGGGCTGAATCCTTATAAGGGACTCAATAACCTCAACAACTGTGGTGGTGTAGGTCAGTGCGGCACCTGCGTTGTCGAGGTCATCGAAGGTCTGAACAACCTTTCACCGCGCAGCGATGTGGAAGAGGTTTACCTGGCTGATCGTCCTGCCAACTACCGCCTGAGCTGCAGAACCACGGTGAACGGTGATGTAACCGTTCGGACCCGTCCCGATGAAGGAGCCGGCAAGGGATCCAACAGCCTCGTTGGAGCTGTTAAATCCTTGTTCGGACGCTAGATCTTGCCTGAGCCCACTCAGGTTTTCAGCTACAGCCGTTGCAGCACCTGCCGCAAGGCAATTCAGTGGTTGAACGACCATGACATCGATCATGATCTGATCGATATCACTGAGACTCCACCAACCCGAGAGCAGCTCGCTGCAGCCCTTCACCAGTTCGGTGATCGCAAGCCGCTCTTCAACACCAGTGGGCTCAGTTACCGATCCCTGGGTTCAAGCGTCTTTAAAGCGATGACGGATGTCCAGGCACTGGATGCTCTGGCGGCTGACGGAAAACTGATCAAGCGCCCGTTTGTGATCCTTCCCGGCGGTGAGGTGCTGGTGGGCTTCAAGCCTGACGTCTGGGTTGCCCAGTGGGGGGGCTGAAACTCAGGCCATCGAGTTCCCTGATCAGATCATCCACGCCGCCCTGGTCTTTCAGTTGCTGGAAACTGGAACGCTTGAGATCTTCCAGAAGTGAGGCGAGCAGCTCCTGGCTTCTCTCCAGCACCGGACCCTGTTCCAGCGACCGGGCCAGCTCTTCCCAGAATCGATTGAACGTCTCATTACTCAGGTTTTCAAGGGCTGGATCACGGCGTTCCAGCTGATTACCGGCTCCTTTTGAGAGACCTAGAAGAGAATCCACCAGATTTTCAGCCAACTGACGACTCAGTGCGGATTCAGCCTTCTGAAGACCGGCAACCCCCCGCAGTGGCTCTGGGATCACTGTTTGATTCAGGCTCTGATGCAACAGGTGTTCGCCAAGAGCCGTGAGTTGTGGACGCATGTTGGGCCCCACCTGGCTGAGCAGCAGGGGGATCCAAAGCCGCAGTAGCTCAACGAGTTCACGTTCTTCGTTCTGCTCCGTTCCCTGATAACTGCAGAAACCGCGGATTTGTTGCGGCAACCGAGGTGAGCGGATCACTTGCTGGAGAGCATCCATAACGCGAACTGTGATCACTTCAAAGAGTTCCATCGCCAGCAGGGCGACCACGCCGCGACTGATCACAGCCCTCAAGGGCTCCAGTTGAATCAGCCCTGCCCGCGACAGCCTTTCTGTTACTGGAATAACCCGCAGCCATCGGGCCAGGGGCAGCAGCAAGGGGAGATCGATCCAACGTCTGAGCAGGGCGTCCCGCCAGCGAATTGCTGGATAGCGTCGTTTGAGGCGCCAGGCGCGTAGGCCGATGTCCATCAGAAACAACAGCTGGAACGGCGTGTCGATCCGCCAGCTGAGATCTGTGGGTTGTCCGCTCTCGTCGATCCCTCTCCAGTAGTTGATCTCCACAAGGGGGATGATCTGCTTCAACCAGAACTGCCGTTCGCTGTCCCAGCCGTTCGCCTGCAGATGGGGCTTGCTCAACAGCTGGGCCGCTGCCTCCTGAGCAGAGTCGGTTTGGGCCCTGGAGCGAAGTCTGTTTTTCAGTTTCTCCAGGGCTCCCGCATTGCCGGAACTGAGAAATGGATTGGTTTCGATCAGCTGGACGGTCAGTCTCTGCTGGTTGTTCAGCATCTCCAACCCTTCCTCTGCGGAGATGCCGTTTTGGGCGATCACCTGGTCCATGGCATGGAAGTGATCGAGATACGTCTCCGTATCACGATGGGGAAGGATGCCTTTGACCGGGTCGTAAACAGGTGTGATGTCCGGAAGCCAAGGAAGCGGAACAACCAGGGAGAAGGAAGGAATCGGATAAAGATTGCGCTGCAGCCAGAAATTCCTCAGTGGGACGTAGCTGATGTCAAAAATCACCCAGCCGAAATTGGCAGCTGCGATCACGGCGATCAGCTGATCCCAACGTCTCCAGCCACGAGCACCGACGGAGTGATTCAGGCCTTGCCAGCGTGGACGGATCATGGGTCTGCTGGTCAGAGACTGACGTCAGCCTGCCTCTATGGTGAGGCATCTTTGCCATCTCGGGCCCGTTGGCAGTCGAGCAACAGAATCGCTCAAGACTTCACCCGTTCTGGGATTTCTGGGGTCCGGTTCTTTTCACGTTCGCGCTCTATTTCGGAATACGGCAGTTCGTCGTCGAAGCGCGATACATCCCATCAGGCTCGATGCTTCCTGGCTTGCAGATCCAGGATCGGCTGCTTGTTGAAAAAATCACTTACATACCGCGTTCTCCTCGCCGTGGCGAAATCGTGGTGTTCAACTCGCCGTATGCCTTCGATCCTGCCCTGAGTGCTTCCGAGCGGCCCTCACCCCTGCGCTGCATGCTCGTCAATCTGCCGTTGATCGGCCTGATTCCAGGGCTTGGCAATCCTGCCTGTGATGCCTACATCAAACGGGTGATCGCGATCTCAGGCGACAGGGTTGTGGTGAATCCCCGCGGCGAGGTCACGCTTAATGGAAAGAAGCTCAATGAGCCCTATGTTCGTCAGTACTGCTCGGTTGATCAGCAGGGCATGAGCCCCTGTCGCACCCTCAGTGGAACGGTGCCGGAAGGGTCTGTGCTGGTCCTGGGGGACAACCGTAAAAACAGCTGGGACGGACGCTTCTGGCCCAGCAGTCCTTACCTTCCGGAGAAGGAGATCCTCGGCCGGGCATTTGTGCGGTTCTGGCCCCTTAATCGAATTGGAACGCTGAGCGACTGAGACCGCTGGCCAGCACCCGTCCTCTGATGTCCCTGCCTTGGCAGGGAATGTTCGTTGCCAAGGGTGCAGCGGGATCCTGTCGATCCACCCTCCATTGATGATCTGGATCGAAGATCAGCCAACGATCGCTGCCGGCTGAAAGCCGTTCGGCCGGTTTGTTCAACAGCAAGGACGGACCGAAACTGAGTGCCTGCCAGAGCTGGGGAACCGACCAACCTGACTGCCGAATCAGCGCTTCCCAAAGAAGCGGTAACACCAGGTGATGGCCACTCAGGCCAGGTGGCCGCTGATCTGCAGGCAAAAGCATGTCCTCCTCATCGAGGGGCACAGCGTGGACCGCGACGGCTGTAATCAGGCCTTCCTGCAGAGCTTGCTGAAGAGCCAGCCGATCGGCCGGTGAGCCGATCGATGGCCGGACGCACCAGCCGGGATCGTCGTTTTGCATGCAGCCGCTGTCGGCGATGAGATGCCACCAGCTGACACTGGCCATCGGCGGACTGAGTTCGCTGCGCAGCTGCAACACCGCTTCGGCGGTGGAGAGATTCATGCACCGCAGGTTGCGTTGAGGGTGTTGTCTCTGCAGTGCCAGCAGCTGGGTTAAGGGGAGAAGTTCACTGCTTGTTGGGTCCGGTGCCCAGCCAGCACGCAGCGTTTCCACGCCTTCGCGTGCCAGTCCATCCGCCTGCAGATCTGGATCCCGCGGAGCCAGCAGAACAGGCGCTGATTGCATTTCAGCCAGAAGCAGGCCGCGTTCAAGCAGTGCCAAGGGAACGATGGCATCGTCATCGGCAAGACCGATGGCCCCATGCTCAAGCAGGTCCCCATGGCAGGAGAGATGCTCCCCTTTGCCCTCTGCACTGAAGCTGCCCCAGAGATGGAGCGTCAGCCGTGATGGGTCGTGCGATTCCAGCAAGGCCAAGCGTTCTGGCCGGTCACGCCAGGTACCGCTGCGGGGTAGCAGGGCGACGGTTCCATAGCCACCGGCGGTGGCGCAACGCGTCAGGCTCAGCAGTGTTTCGGCGCGTCCGTTAACCGGGTCCTCCAGGACGGAATGGGGATCCACCAGACAGGGGGCGATCAGCTTGTCCCCTGCCCTGGTTGGAGCTACGCCCCGTTCTGCTGCAAGGGATCTCGCATTCTCATCGAATCCGCAGAGCACACCGTTCTCGATGAAGACCGCACCGTGCTGCTCGTCCACTCCGGGACCATGCAGGATCCGGACAGGGTCCAGCAGCAGGGTGTTTTGCATGGTCTTTAAAGGGCGCCTGCCGCGGTCCGATCGATCACGCTGCCGAAGTGCGAGGTGAGATTCAGGCAGGTCACCACTGCAGGCTGGCCTGAATCTGTTGGGATGTCGACCACGGTGACGCCTCCGTTGCCCTGTTTCACCATCCAGATGTCAGCCGGTGTGAGGCCGAGCAGATCGCAAAGAATGGTTTTGTTGACCGCGTCATGGGCAACCACCAGGGCGGTTTCCTCATCCTTCAGCTGGGTAGCAATCTCCCCCCAGCTGCGAACAGATCGTGCCCAGACATCCTGGATCGTCTCACCATCAGGCATCTGCACGGTTTCCGGCGCTCGTTTCCAGGTGTCCAGCAGCTCAGACCAATCATCGCGGATCTCGGATTCGAGCTTGCCTTCCCAGGCACCGTGCCCGATCTCAACCAGTCCGTCGGTCTGGCGGAGACTGACGGATGGATGGCTCTTCAGGATGATCTCAGCGGTTTCCGTTGGCCGTGATAGGCAGCTGCTCCAGGCTCCGTCGATGCGGATGTCCTTGAGAAACTCCTGAGCCGCTGCGGCCTGTTGTCGTCCGTGATCGTTCAGAGGGATGTCGATCTGACCTTGAAAGCGTCCTGCCCTGTTCCAGTCGGTTTCCCCATGCCGAACCAAAATCAGGCGAGCTCCCGCTGTTTTCGGTGGCAGTGGCGAGAGGTGGGTTGTGCTGTTGAGGCATTCGATCTGAACCAGGGGCTTCTCCTCTCCCGGCTGAAGGTTGACGATCGACAGGGAGGTGTTGTCAACGCGGAGGCGTCTGAAGCCATGGTCTGGTTCCCCCAGCATTACGAGCATCAGGCAACGAAGGATGGCGTTGTGTGCCACCACGAGCACGGTGTCGTTTCCGGTTAACGCATGCCGTTGAAACAAAGCGTCCAGGAAGCCACGTGCCTGCTGCATTAGCTCCACTAGGGGCCGGTAAGTTCTGCCATCGCTGTGCGTCAGCTCGAGCTCCATCGGCCGACGTTTCCAGGTGTCGTAAAGCTCGGGGAAGCGTTGCGTCAGCTCGTCGATCAGCAACCCGCTCCAGGGATTGAGGTCGACCTCCAGCAGCCCGTCATCAAACTCGGGTTGTGGTGCAGCGGCGTCGCGGCCCTCAAGCAGGCTGGTGGTGGTCGACGCCGCTCGTCTCAACGGTGAGCTGTAGATCGCATCAATTGGGACATCAGCCAGTGACCGACCGAGCCGGCGAGCTTGTTCATGCCCTTCTTCGCTCAGATTGGACAGGTCGTCGCGCCCTTGAATGCGACGTTCCTTGTTGAAACTGCTTAGGCCGTGTCGGACCAGAAGAAGACGAAGAGGCACCGTTCGGCAACGTGGCGCGGCCATCGTATGGGGCGATGTCCGCAGGGGGACAATCGAATGACATTGCGTTGACGTGGTGCCGCCCAGCGCTTCAAGACCAACCAATCCGGCATGGAAGACGGCTCTGGCCGTCCTGTCGTTGATGCTGGCCGCGGCCATCTGGCTGGTCGGATTGGTCGACAGCCTCACGCGCCCGTCGGTGGCGCCTTCGCTGCAAGTTCAGCAACAGGAACTGAGTCTCCTTGCGCAGCCCTCTGTTCCGGAAAAACTGCAAGCACTTCTCGTGGGACGCGATCCCCGTGAGGTCCTGCTGCAGGCTCTGCAGGAGAGCCCTCCGGATCGGCTCGATCAGCGTCAGCAGGCGTTGTTGTCACTTCTGTCAGCAGAGCCTGTTGTCTCTCCAGACCTTCCGCCAAAGCTCAAGGACGATGCCCTTCTGGTTCGGTTGCGCTGTGAGGCTGCCAGGGGCAGTGCCTCGGCCTGCAACGACACCAGCGTGTCGCAAGCTGCAGCTTTGCGACTTGCCCTCAGCGTGTCGCTGCCATTGCTGAGCGTGATCGGCGGCGTGGTGCTGCTGCTTCGCCAGGGTTGGCTCCGCGTTTTTGGCCGTCACTCTCCATGGCCGCCGGTGCGGGGCCCCGCACTGACCCTGGTGGACATGGTGCTGCTGGTTGCTGGTGGATTTGTCGTAGTTAGCGCTGTTGGCGTGCCCGTTGTGGCGGCCCCACTGGTGCGTTCACTGACCTCGGGCTTGGCGAGTCCCCGACGTGAAGCCCTCGGAGTGGTGATTCAGTACGGCGTGATGGCTCTACCGAGCTTGCTGATCCTGAGGCGACAGCTTCGGGCTCTCCCCTCTGATCAAACCCCTGCAGACGGCTGGTTGCAGTGGAAGTTCAAACCGGTCACGTCTGCCGTGGGCTCGGCGGTCGCCGGATGGCTGATGGTCACACCGGTTGTCATGCTCACCGGCTGGTTGTTGGTGAAGATCGTTGGGGATCCAGGGGGCAGCAATCCTCTGCTGGAACTGGTGCTCGGCAGTCGAGATCCGCTTGCCCTGGTTCTGCTGGCGTTCACGGCCGTTGTGTTGGCTCCCCTGTTCGAGGAGTTGATTTTCCGCGGTGCGCTGTTGCCTGTTCTGGCAGATCGTCTAGGTGCCATCACGGGGGTGGTGCTGAGTGCGCTGTTATTCGGTCTGGCGCATATCAGCATCGGCGAACTTGCCCCTCTCACGGTCCTGGGCATTGGCTTGGCGCTGGTCCGGCTCAGCACCGGGCGCTTGTTTCCCTGCGTCCTGATGCACGCCCTCTGGAACGCGATCACCTTCGTCAATCTTCTTTTGCTGTAAAGGCTTCCGGCGGCAGCCTTGCCGAGGGCCAACGCGAGTGGTTCACTGGCACATTCGCCCTTTTACGGTGGTTGCCGCACCGGAGCCTCGTCCTTCTGCAACCACGCTGGAGCTGATCCAGGGCTCGATGTCGGCCGGACGTGTGGCACGTCGTTCGCCGCTGCTGGGAGGCCTCCATCGCCTGATGGATGGAACAATGCTGGGCGTTTTGGCTGCAGTGGCCGTCCTCGCTGGCCTGACACTGCATTGGCAGCATCGATGGACTGTGTCCTTCAACCGTCTTGAAGGCACCCGTTCCCTGTCCCATCGCTTAACGGAATCCACGGCCCTGATGGAACGTCATCTTCTGCGGGTGAGTCAGCGTCCCAACCAGCTGGTTCCCACCAAGGTGGAGAACCTTGTGTACCTCAAGCGGCCAGCGGCGACGTCTGAACCCGTCGAATCAGCGTCGATGCTGCCTTCTCTTGATGAACTGGTCGTCCAGAGAATTCGGCCGGGTTATTGATGAGCCCAAGGTTGTCCACACCAAGAAAGCCGTCGACGAACCGTGCGCGCACGCGCGTTATCCCTCTTCAGAAGGTTCCCTCACAACGACTCTGGTGGGTGTTTCTGATCCTGAGTGCGGGGCTGCTGGGGTTGATGGGTCGGATGGCTTGGCTGCAGCTGGTGCAGACCAACGAACTGGAGGCAAGGGCACGTCAGCTTCAAACGCAGCAGAGCCAGCCGTTAGGCCAACGCCGCCCAATCGTTGATCGTCATGGCCGGCTTGTCGCCATGGATGAGGAACGTTTCCGTCTCTGGGCTCATCCCCGCTACTTCAATTTCCCCGGCGATCCCCTCGACATGGTCCGATCACCGGAGGATGTGGCTGAGCGCCTCGCTTCCCTGTTGTCGGTACCGAAGGACTCTCTGCTCCGTGAGATGGGGACTCAGGACTCTGGGATCAAGCTGGGAAGCGGCATTGATCCGGAGACGGCATCCAGAATCCGTGCTCTCGGGATCAGTGGTCTTGATCTGGAGGTTTACCCCCAGCGCATTTATCCCCAGGGTGATCTCTTTGCCAATGTCGTTGGCTTTCTCAACGACGAACGCATCGCTCAGGCAGGGCTGGAACAGAGTCGGGATGATGAACTGCTCCGTCACGAACAAGCCCGCAGTCTTCGGCGGGGAGCCGACGGCACTCCCCTTCCGGATGATTTGGCGCCAGGTGTGTTCTTTGGTGATGACCTGCGCCTTCAGCTGACTCTGGACTCAAGGCTTCAGGAGCTTTCCGCCAAGGCGCTGACGGCTCAGGTGAAGAAGTGGAACGCGAAAAAGGGAGCCGTGATCGTGATGGATGCCAGCAATGGTGAGTTGCTTGTCCTTGCCTCCACGCCCACGTACGACCCGAATCAGTTCTGGCAGTTCCATCCAGGACGTTTTCGAGAATGGTCTGTGCAGGACCTGTACGAACCCGGCTCGACGTTCAAGCCCATCAACCTTGCCCTCGCTTTGCAGGAAGGAGCCATCCAACCCGGTGATCGGGTTCACGATGTCGGTCGTTTACAGATCGGTGGGTGGCCGATCAACAATCACGACAAGCGCGCGAACGGACTCGTTGATTTTCCAACGGTTCTTCAGGTGTCCAGCAATGTCGGCATGGTGCAGGCCATGCGTCAACTCCAGGATGATGTCTACTGGGACTGGATGAAGCGCCTTGGAATTGACGCCAAGCCGGATACTGATTTGCCAGGGGCCGTGGCCGGCCAACTCAAAACCAAAGAGCAGTTCACCACGCAGCCGATTGAGCCGGCGACGACTGCTTTTGGACAAGGGTTCTCTCTGACTCCGCTCAAGCTGGCTCAACTGCATGCTCTTCTGGCCAACGGCGGCCGTCTTGTCAGCCCACACATCACGAGAGGCTTCCGTTCCGGCAGTGCGTTAGCCCCGGCGAGTGCTCCGAACGGCCAGCAGCTGCTGAAGCCAGAGGTCACCAAAACCCTGATGAGTTGGATGGAGTCTGTGGTTGATAAGGGGAGCGGCAAAGGCGTGAAAACGCCGGGCTACCGCATCGGCGGTAAGACCGGCACTGCTCAAAAGGCTCTGAATGGCATCTACCTGCCAGGGGCCAAGATCTGCAGTTTTGTGGCAGCACTTCCGATCGAAAAGCCGCGTTACGTCGTTCTGGTTGTTGTCGATGAGCCTCAGGGCGATAACGCCTACGGATCAACCGTGGCTGTCCCCGTGGCCAAACAGGTGATCGATGCCCTGCTGGTGGTGGAAAAAATTCCTCCGTCCAAACCAGCAGAATTGAACAAGGTCGCGAAGAGCTGACGCCTGGAAAAACGTCGCTACGTTACGAACGAAGGCCCGAATCTCCAGCTATGGCCAGCTTGCTCGAGCAGCTCTCGTCCATGACCGTGGTCGTGGCGGATACCGGTGATCTCGAAGCGATTCGCAAGTTCACCCCCCGCGACGCCACCACAAATCCGTCCCTGATTCTCGCGGCTGCCCAGATCCCCGCCTATCAGAGTTTGATTGATGAGGCGCTGAGATCGTCTCGCAAACTCATCGGTCCGAATGCACCTGTTGAGGATGTGGTGCATGAGGCTCTCGACGAAATCAGCGTGATCTTCGGCAAGGAGATCCTCAAGATCGTTCCCCGTCGTGTGTCGACGGAAGTGGATGCGCGCCTGAGTTACGACACGGACGCCACGATCGAAAAAGGTCGGAAGTTGATTCGCCTTTACAACGATGCCGGCATCAGCAATGACAGGGTTTTGATCAAGATCGCCTCCACCTGGGAGGGGATCAAGGCTGCTGAGGTTCTTGAAAAGGAAGGCATCCACTGCAACCTCACGCTTCTGTTTGGATTCGGCCAAGCCGTTGCCTGTGCTGAAGCCGGTGTCACCCTGATTTCACCGTTTGTCGGGCGCATCCTCGACTGGTACAAGGCTGATACCGGGCGCGATTCCTATCCAGGTCCGGAGGATCCCGGTGTGATTTCGGTGACCCGGATTTTCAATTACTACAAGACCTTCGGCTACAAAACCGAGGTGATGGGCGCCAGCTTCAGAAACATCGACGAAATCACCGAGCTGGCTGGTTGCGATCTGCTCACGATCTCACCCAAGCTGCTAGATCAGCTGCGGGAGAGCAACGTTGAGCTCACGCAGAAGCTCGATGGTTCCAACCCCACGGGCGGCGAAGACCAGATCCATGTGGATCGGGAGCGGTTTGACGCGATGATGAAGGACGACCGGATGGCTTCCGACAAGCTCGGTGAAGGCATCAAGGGATTCAGCAAGGCGATCGAAACGCTGGAGCACCAACTCGCCCATCGTCTCGCTGAACTGGAGGGTGGTTCTGCCTTCAGTCATGCCGTCCAGGAGATCTTCATGCTGAATGACATGAACGGCGATGGCTCGATCACCCGGGATGAGTGGCTGGGCAGTGATGCCGTGTTTGATGCCCTGGACAAGGACCACGATGGCTTGATCTCCCAGGAGGATGTCCGTCAGGGCTTCGGTGCTGCTCTGGCGCTCACCACCGCTTAAGTCCAGCTCCGCGATGAAGACGAGTTGAAGACGGTGTCATTTGAAGACGGTGTCATTACCTCGTCTTCAACTCGTCTGATCATTCTTCAGAGGTCTTCCCTTCGTCGTCGTGAACCTCCTTGACACCATGCGTGCCCTTGCCAACAAAGGCGAGGTGGTGACACTCAACGCCGGCGATGTGCTGTTCAGCTCAGGTGAACTGGGCAAGTCCTTGTACGGGATCCTGGAAGGAACCATTCGCCTGACTTGGACGGCCAAAGATGGCAAGCAAGGCCATGAGGAGATCAAGGCTGGCCACGTGTTTGGGGCTGGAGCTCTGGTGATGGACAACCACGAGCGACTCGGCACCGCCACGGCAGCGGAAGATACCCGGCTGATCGAGATGAATCGTGAGAAGTTTTTGTTCGCCATGCAGGAGGCCCCGATGTTTGCCATCGAGCTCCTGGCATCTGTCGATGAACGGCTTCGTGACATCAAATTGGAGTCCAGTTGAGCTGAGAACTCGTCAGATCGGGATCAACTTGAGATAATTCCTGTGGCATAGAACGTTTCAGGTTGATTCGCCCGATACGAATGGGTCTGAGGCTCGGGCTGTTTCAGCTCAGTCTTGGCGGCCTCAGTGTTTTGACCCTGGGCCTGCTCAATCGTCTGCTGATCCAGGACTTTGGGATGTCGGCGGCCCTGGTGTCACTTGCCATCGGAATTCAGGAGCTGATGGGATTCTCACGGGCATGGTTCGGGCACCTGTCCGATCGTCTGCCGGTTGGGGTTTTACGACGAACCCCGTTCCTGGTCGGCAGTTCTCTGGCGGTCTCTGTGCTTTTCGGTGCAGCGATCTGGGTGGTGCTCCAGCTGGCTGAGTCCGGACAAGCCAACCCTGCTCATCAGACGTTTTGGATTGCCCTGCTGACGGTGGTCTTCATCGGAATCGGTACGGCTGTCTCTGCTGGGGGAACAGCGTTTTCTGCGCTGATTGTCGACCTCACCACCGAACGGGAGCGAACGCGTCTGTTGTCTGTTGTCTGGTCATTGCGGCTGCTTGGTGTGCTTCTCGCCACCGGCTTGATCAATCGCCTGTTTGGTCAGGCCTGTGAGGCAGGCGCGAGTCGTGCTGATGTCCTGCAAGGTCTTGAACAGCTGATGGTTGCTGCACCTCCAATCCTCTTGGTGCTCGGGTTGGTGGCGGTCATCGGCGTTGAACCACGCGGGCAATCAACAACGGCTGAGTCAAACGATGTTCCGTCCTCGAAGCTGCCTCTGCCGCAGTTGCTCAGCACGATGTTTGCCGTGCCCCAAGTCAAACGATTCATGGCTGTGATGTCTTTATTCACCTTCAGCATGTTTCTCAACGACGCCGTGTTGGAACCCTATGGAGCAGCCCTTTTCGAGATGAATATCTGCGCGACGACGTCTCTGAATGCCTTGCTCGCGGTGGGCTTCTTATCGGGTCTCCTCCTCAGTGGTTTTCAGGTGGTTCCAAAAATGGGCATGGTGAGAGGTTGCCAGCTGGGAGCGGTGATGGCGTCCTTGGCCCTTGCCGTGATGCTGTTGGCAGCTCCGGCGCAGTGGCAGCTTCTTTTCCGGGCTGCCATCGCGTTGTTCGGTTTGGCGCTTGGAATCTGCATTCACTCCTGCTTGAACCTGATGTTCAACTTCGTGCAGCCCGGCTTGAACGCGGTTCTGATGGGCGTGTGGGGAGTTGGTTATGCCTATTCCCGCGGGTTGGCAACCATCAGCGGCGGCGGTTTGTTGACGTTATTTAAGACGATGACGGGTGGCGATGAATTGGTGTCCTATGGCGGAGTTTTCGGTCTTCAGATCATCCTGTTTCTGTCAGCAGCGATCCTTTTGAATTTTCTGGATATACAGGATTTTCGGCATCGGATGAAAATGAATTTCAGCCAGGTGATGCAGGCGATTTCAGATTGATCTATTCGGGCATTTTTCGGCGGATCGCAACCCATGGATGGGTTGGATCCACTAGAAACAACAACCACGCAGTTGATGGATGCCAGCCCTTCAGCTCGTCTGGTTCAAGCGCGACCTGCGGGTTGTGGACCATCGTCCACTGCTGGAAGCCTCAAAGCGGGGAGTGGTTCTGCCTTTGTATGTCGCAGAGCAGGAGCTGTGGCGGCAGCCAGATGTCTCCGATCGCCAGTGGCAGTTCTGCCGTGAGGCGTTGCTGGATCTGCGCGACGGCCTGGCTGCACTGGGCCAGCCGCTGGTGGTTCGCAGAGGTGATGTGGTGGAGGTGCTTGAGCGGGCCCGGCAGCAGTTCGGCATCGCTGCCCTCTGGAGCCATGAGGAAACCGGTAACGGCTGGACCTATCAACGGGACAAGCGCGTTGCCTCCTGGTGCCGGCAGCACGGCATTGTCTGGACGGAGACCCCCCAGTTCGGAGTGATCCGCAGGTTGCGTTCCCGCAACGGCTGGGCCAAAAGCTGGGAAGCGCAGATGGCGGAGCCGATCGCTTCTGCTCCACCCATGTTGCCGCCGCTGGATGGGATCGATCCGGGTGAGATTCCTGATCGACCCTGCGTTGAGCTCGCAGCTGAGCCCTGCCCCCAGCGCCAGAGCGGTGGGCGTTCGATGGCAATGCTGGAGCTGGGCGATTTTCTTGCGCATCGCGCCCCGCGTTACTCCCGTTCGATCTCCAGTCCCAACACGGCGTTTACGGGGTGTTCACGTCTCTCGGCTTATCTCAGCTGGGGTTGTGTCTCGATGCGGGAGGTGCTGCAGACCAGCCGCCGCCACAGCGGTCGCGGCGTCAACAGTTTTGAGTCGCGTCTGCACTGGCATTGCCACTTCATTCAGAAGCTGGAAGATCAGCCGGCAATTGAATTCAGCGATTTCCATCCGTTCATGCGTGGTATTCGCGGTTCGGATGGCGAACGGCTGGAGGCATGGGCTCAAGGATGCACCGGAGTGCCGTTTGTGGATGCCTGCATGCGGGCACTGCGGGCCCATGGCTGGATCAACTTCCGCATGCGGGCGATGTTGATGTCGTTCGCCAGTTACAACCTCTGGCTGCCATGGCGAGACAGCGGACTGCACCTGGCCCGCCAGTTCGTTGATTACGAACCGGGCATCCACTGGAGCCAGTGCCAGATGCAGTCTGGCAGCACCTCGATCAACACGATTCGCATCTACAACCCGATCAAACAGGGGATCGATCACGATCCTGAGGGGATCTTTATTCGTCAGTGGTGCCCGGAACTAAAGAATGTGCCGGCGATTCATATCCATGAGCCCTGGGCATTGGGCGGCGGTATGCCGCCGCCGATTGTTGATGTGAGCGCGTCAATGCAGCTTGCGAAGGACCGGATCTGGAAGATCCGTCGCTCGGCGGGCTTTGATCGCCATGCCGATGCGATTCAACACAAACATGGCTCTCGGAAAGCGGGGCTCAAGCCGACAGCGACAAGGAGACGTCGAAGAACGCCGATCGATGACGCTGGTGTGACGCAGCTCGCTCTCGACCTTTAGCTGCGCTTCAGCAGTAGCCGTTTGATCACGCGTTGGGCAATATCGCCGTAGCCCATTTCACCGGAAAGGATCTGGGCAATCCGTCTGGGGGCTGTCGGTCGTTTGATTCCCAGCTGATAGCCGACGCCTGGAAAGCGGTAAAACACCTGGGCAATGCGCCGTCCCCAGGCCATTGACTCCCCCCAGCGTTCACGCATGGCGCCGCTGTAGCTCTTGAGGCTGGCCTGATCCCCGCGCAGCCAGCTGCTCAGATGCACCGCTGCTTCACAGCCACTCATCAAGGCTGGGCGCAGACCCTCCGCCAGGAAAGGATCACACAAGGAGGCCGCATCACCCACCACCACAACGCCATCACCATGGAGGCGGTGATGGCCATTCCAGATGCGTAGACGTCGATGCTGTCGCTCGCCGGCATCTTCGGCGAAGCCAAGATCCGGCAGCAGCTGTTGAAGGACAGCGCGACTATCCAGTTCGTCTCGGCCGATAAAGCTGCCGACGCCGACATTGACCCCGCCCGCCAGCGGGAAGGCCCAGGCGAAGCCCTGCGGGACAAGGCCGAATTCAAACCGGGCAGAGCCATCTGCAAGTGTCCCCTGGCCTTCAAGGCGCACCGAGATGGTATTGGCGTGATTCACACCCCGCGGTCCAATCCCGAGCCGTTGTGGCCATGGCGACGCCGAACCATCGGCAATCACAAGAGAGCGAGCCCGCCATTGGCGACCATCTGTCGCCATCACCTGCCAGTCAGCCCCCTGACGTTCGACATGGTTCACATCAACGCCGGTCTGGCGCTGGGCACCACGTTTCATCGCCTCGTCGGCCAGCAGCTGATCCAGCCGTTCCCGTCGAACAATCCAGAAGGGGGCATCCCCCGGCAGCTCCGCCACCACTGGGTCTTGAAGACACCAACTGAAGTTCACCCTTCGAATCACCTGCTCCACTGCTGGATCCAGCGGAAAAGGGAACCATTGCTGAACTGATGCAGCCATGCCACCGCCGCACGGCTTCAGGTTTTTGCAATCGGTCCGCTCCAGCAAACAAACGCTGTGCTGTGCAGCTGCCAGATGGACAGCGGCAGCTCCACCAGCAGCTCCGGATCCAATGATCAAAACGTCGTGAACTGTTTCAGCGCTGCCGCTCACACCTTGAGGATGTCAGCTTCCTTGTCAGCAAGATTCTTCTCGAGTTCCCCGATAAATCGATCAAGCGTCTTCTGAATTGTGCCCTGCTCGTCACGACTTTGATCCTCGGAAAACTCACCGTCCTTCTCCATTTTTTTCACCTTGTCGATGGCATCACGGCGCAGATTGCGCAAGGCCACCTTTCCCTCTTCTGCATATTTGGAGGCCAACTTGCAAAATTCCTTGCGACGTTCCTCGGTGAGGGGCGGGACGTTGATCCTGATGATTTTTCCGTCGTTGTTGGGTGTGAAACCCAGTTCGCTCATTGCGATTGCCTTTTCGATCGCCGCCAGGGAACTGATGTCAAAGGGTTGGATCTGAATTGTCTGAGAGTCGGGCGTCGTGAGGGTCGCCAGCGACTTCAGCGGCGTGTCGGCTCCGTAGTACTCAACGCTGATTCGATCCAACAATGAGGAATTGGCACGGCCCGTGCGAATGGTGTTGAAGTTGCGCTGGGTGGCCTCCACCGACTTGCGCATGCTGGCTTCGAGATCTTGGGTCGACATGGTGGATGGAGAGGGGAAGCGCTGAATTCAGACGGGGTTGCCGATGCGAGATCCGATCGGTTCGCCGGCAACGGCTTTGCCGATGTTGCCAGGTTCGAACAGGTTGAAGACCACGATCGGAATGTTGTTGTCCTTGCAGAGCGCGATGGCGGTGCTGTCCATGACGGCGAGCTCCTCACTCAGCACTTGCTGAAAGTTGAGATGCTCGTGCTTCACCGCATCGGGGTATTGAGCTGGGTCCTTGTCGTAGACCCCATCTACCTTGGTGGCCTTGAACACCACATCCGCGTTGATCTCAGCTGCCCGCAGGGCGGCAGTGGTGTCGGTGGTGAAGAAGGGGTTGCCGCATCCGGCTCCGAAAACCACAACCCGACCCTTCTCAAGATGGCGGATCGCCTTGCGTCGGATGTAGGGCTCCGCAACCTCCTGCATCGCAATGGCTGTCTGCACGCGGGTGGGAACTCCGGCCCGTTCCAGCCCATCCTGCAAGGTGATCGCATTCATGACCGTGGCCAGCATCCCCACGTAGTCCGCCGTGGCTCGTTCCATGCCGGCGGCTGATCCTTTGAGACCTCGGAAAATGTTGCCGCCGCCGACCACGATCGCGAGTTCAGTGCCGCTGGCAACAACCGCTGCGACGTCCTCGGCGATCGATTGAACGATGGCGGGGTCAATGCCGTATCCCTGGGACCCCATCAGGGCTTCGCCGCTGAGTTTCAGCAGGACCCGCGTGTACGCCATCAAGTGCCTTGATCCCGCTGACAGTAGCAAGCACTGGTCAATTGAGTCCCGGGCCGCTTGGATGGGTCCAGCGCATCGCTGTCATGCCTGAACTTGATGTCAGTCACAGTGCCGTCATGGCCCGCCTGACTCTCTCGGCTCTCGAGCGCGCCAGCCGTGATCCCTCCTGCTGGCGGGAACCCACCGTTCATCGAGCCCTTCTCGTCAGTGGCCTTTCGGTGCTGACTGAAGCCACGCGCCGTCTCCAGAACGATCTTGAGGCCAGCCTGGAAGAGGACTGATCACTGATTACTGAAACCGCTTTTTGAAGGTTCAGATCCGACGTTTCAGAACTCGATCCCTGCCTGTGCTTTCACCCCTTGTTCGCGGAAGGGGTGGTGAATGAGTGTCATTTCCGTCACGAGATCAGCCCTGCTGACCAAAAGCTCGGGTGCTCCTCGCCCGGTGAGTGCCACGTGGGTGAGCGGCGGCCGTTCCTCCAACCCGGCGATGACAGTGTCTGCCTCGATGTAGCCCAGTTTCATGGCCACATTGATTTCATCGAGCACGACCAGGCGGACTGAGGCATCACGCAGATAGCGGAGAGACGTTTGCCAGGCCTCTTCCACCAACTGTTGATCACGGGCACGATCCTGGGTTTCCCAGGTGAACCCTTCGCCGAGGGCGTGCCAATGCACCTGATCACCGAAGGTTTGCAGGGCTCGTGCCTCCCCCGGTTCCCAACCGCCCTTGATGAACTGAACGATGGCGACCCGTTCCCCGTGGCCGAGGGTGCGCAGCACCAATCCCAGGGCGGCAGTTGTTTTCCCCTTGCCATGGCCGGTGAAGACCATCACCAGCCCTTTTTCCTTGTTGCGCTCTCCGACCCGTTGCCGTTGCACCTGCTGCCGACGTTCCATGCGGCGGCGATAGCCGGCCTCATCGGATTCCGGGGCCAGGTGCCCCCCCATGCCCAGGTCTGTGGCTTGGCTGTCAAGGTCGGATTTGGTCATGGGGGTTCTGTGTTTGGTCGTTGCGCGGTAATCCGTTGCAGAGCCTGACCGGCCAGGAGCTGCTGATCGATTGATGCAAACCCAATCTCTTCAAGCTGGGCGGGGAGGTCGTCTTCCATCATGGAGATGGCTGTATCGGTCTCAAACAGAGCGCAGAAGAGCTGTTGCGGAAGTTTCAGCAGTGGACCTGCGGGATGCAGATCAACGACCACCAGCCAGCCTTCCGGTTGCAGGAGTCGGTGGCAGCTTTGCAGCAGCTGAGCTCTGTCGCTGCGTGGGAATTCGTGTAGCGCCACACTGAGTTGGATGGCGGCGAACTGGCCGTCCGGCAGTGGAGGGTTCTCGGCAAGACCTTCCACGAGCTGCAGTGCGGGATGGCGCTTGGCTGCCAGGTCGAGAGCGCGTGGAGCGATGTCCAAGCCAGTGACCTGGAAACCCGCCTCAAGCCATGGGGCTGCTGCTTCACCGCTCCCACAACACAGGTCAAGCACCGGTGCACCGGCACGCAATCGATGCTGAACGGCGTCCAGGCCGAGTCTGCGAAGGCGGGCCACACCTCCAACGCTCAGGGACGACATGGCAGTGACCGTGTCGTAGATCCAGCGATGGCGGTAGGCCAGAGGTCGAAGGAATGAACTCATCAGGCACGTTGTCGAGCCAAGGCCGTGTCCACCGCCTGTTGCTGATCCCTGCGCGTGATCCAGTGGTGGTAAGTGCGGGTGTGGATGGCTACAGAGTGGCCCATCATTCTGGCGGCCACGGTGTCAGGAAGGCCGATGTGAATGGTCCGCACCGCCCAAGCGTGTCTCAGGTCGTAGGGAGTGATCGGCAGGTCGTAGCGGCGAAACTGCTCGCTCACTCGGCGGCCAACCTGCTGCAGCGTGGTCCGACTCAAATCCGTGCAGATCGGTGGAAGCGTGTCGGGATGATGGCCCAGTGAGGCAAGTTCGAAGCGCTCCACCCACTGCGGTTGGAACGGCCACACCTGATGCTCTCCGGTCTTGGTGGTTGGCAAAACGCGAATGACCCGATCTCCCCCATCGCTCAGGGAGCTGAGGTCACAGAAAAAAACCTCATGGTTGCGCAGCCCGTAGGTGGCCATCAGCCCGTAAGCCAACCGCCAACCGGGGTTCGGAATGCTGAGAACGGCTTCCAGAATCTGACTGTCACTCGGCAGGCGGCGAAACCGTGCTCGGTGCAGTCCGTAACCGCCGGATTCCCGGCGCCAGTCCTCCGGCAGTTCGAGGTCCAGATGCCGCGCTAAAGCTGCCAGAGCGGTGGAGCACTGTTGACGGCTGCGGCTGCCATCCGGGTAGCTGGCGAGGGTGTCTTGCAGCAGCCGGGCCTGGATGGGCTCGCCGTTCGCCAGAACTTTGAGCCGCCGCAGATAGGGCAGATAAGCCGCAGTCCAGGTCGTACGGCTTCCAGAGCTTGATCGGCGGCGGTGGGGATCAGCAAAGAACGCCTTTTGGAATCCATTGAGGGCCACCTCCGTGGAGGCGGTGCTACCCCCTGATGGGTTGTTCTCCACCCAGTCGGACCATGCAAACCGCTGTCGTGCGAGCTGCCTGTGGATCAGCCTCAGCGTCTGCTCCGCTTCAAGGAGACCTGAGCCATCAGCCTTGAGACCAAGACTGATGCGTTGCATGCTGAGGCCCTGCTGTCCATCGCGACGGGGAAGAGGACCGCGCAGATTCAGACGTTGCCCACGTTGCTCAACGCGCAAACGGCATCCTTCGACCTCCAGCCGTGTGTTCAATGACACCAGCTCGTTGCGCAGGTTCATACAGCCGCCCTCGCTGACCAACATGACGTGCACGGGGGTTACGCTCAACCCCTTGATCAGACTGTTTTCTGCATGGCCCGCGTCGGCGTCCTCTTGCTCAATTTGGGAGGTCCAGAGCGCATTCAGGACGTTGGTCCGTTTCTTTACAACCTTTTCGCTGATCCGGAGATCATTCGTCTGCCGATACCGGCGCTGCAGAAGCCACTCGCCTGGCTGATCAGCACCCTGCGCAGCAGTAAGTCCCAGGAGGCCTACCGCTCCATTGGTGGCGGTTCACCACTTCGCCGGATCACCGAACAGCAAGCCCGTGACCTCCAGAGTCTGTTGCGTCAGCGCGGTGTAGATGCCACGAGCTATGTCGCGATGCGTTACTGGCATCCATTCACGGAATCCGCGGTTGGAGATATCAAGGCAGACGGGATCGATGAGGTCGTCGTCCTCCCCCTTTATCCCCACTTCTCAATCAGTACGAGTGGATCAAGTTTTCGCGAGCTGCAACGTTTGCGTCAGTCGGATTCCTCGTTCGAGAAGTTGCCGATTCGTTGCATCCGAAGCTGGTTTGATCATCCCGGTTATGTGCGGGCGATGGCCCAGTTAATCGCTGAAGAGGTGCGAAGCAGTGACGGCCCAGAGCAGGCCCACATCTTTTTCAGTGCCCACGGAGTTCCGAAAAGTTACGTGGAGGAAGCTGGCGATCCCTATCAAAAAGAGATCGAGTCCTGCACGACGCTGATCATGAATCAGCTCGAAGAGCTGCTCGGATACAGCAATCCGCACACGTTGGCCTACCAGAGTCGTGTTGGCCCCGTGGAGTGGCTGAAGCCCTACACGGAGGAAGCTCTTGAGGAACTCGGTGAGGCCAAAACCCGTGATCTCGTCGTGGTTCCGATCAGCTTTGTCAGCGAACACATCGAAACACTCGAAGAGATCGATATCGAATACAGGGAACTCGCCACAGAAGCTGGTGTTGTGAATTTCCGACGCGTGCGGGCGCTCGATACCTATCCGCCCTTCATCGAAGGTCTTGCGGATTTGGTCACCACGAGCCTTGAAGGCCCCGAAGTGACCCTTGATGCGGCGGCTGAGCTGCCCACCAAGGTCAAGCTCTATCCCCAGGAGAAATGGGAATGGGGATGGAACAACAGTTCTGAGGTGTGGAACGGCAGGTTGGCCATGCTCGGATTTTCAGCATTCCTGCTCGAGCTGATCAGTGGTCAAGGCCCCTTGCACGCATTGGGTCTTCTCTGAGGAGCTGGCTCCTCCTCCATCAGCCCTTAACCTGAAGGATCCCTCCCCCAGGTGAGCTGTGACCCTCATCTCCTCACCATCGGTTGCCGGCGGTTACGCAGCTGGGAAGTCGGTCCATATCAGCGGAGCAGAGGCTCTGATGGATGCCCTTCGCCGCCATGGGGTCGACACGATTTTCGGTTACCCAGGCGGAGCCATCCTGCCGATTTACGACGCTCTCCATATCGCGGAAAGCCAGGGTTGGGTCAAGCACATCCTTGTTCGACATGAGCAGGCGGGCACCCATGCCGCCGATGCCTTTGCCCGTGCCACCGGACGGGTAGGGGTCTGTTTCGGGACGTCTGGCCCGGGTGCCACCAATCTCGTCACCGGCATCGCCACCGCCCAGATGGACTCGGTGCCGATGGTGGTGATCACCGGACAGGTTCCCCGTCCCGCCATCGGGACTGACGCTTTCCAGGAAACCGATATTTTCGGCATCACCTTGCCGATCGTGAAGCATTCCTGGGTGGTGAGAGATCCTGCGGATCTCGGGATGATCGTTGCTCAAGCATTCCTGATTGCGTCGTCGGGTCGTCCCGGCCCCGTGTTGATCGATGTGCCCAAGGACGTGGGCCAGGAGATGTTCGATTACACGCCGGTTGAGCCCGGCTCCGTGATTCCGCAGGGCTTCAGTCAGCCTGCACCTCCAGATGATGCGGCACTCGCCGCGGCGCTCGACCTGATCGAGCAAGCCCACCGTCCCTTGCTGTACGCCGGCGGTGGAGCGATTTCCGCCGGGGTTCACGACAGCCTCAAGCTGCTGAGTGAACGCTTTCAGCTGCCGGTCACCACAACCCTGATGGGGAAGGGTGCTTTCGATGAAAACGATCCTCTTTCGGTCGGCATGCTGGGCATGCACGGCACGGCATATGCCAACTTCGCGGTGACGGAGTGTGATCTCCTGATCGCTGTTGGAGCACGTTTCGATGATCGGGTGACAGGAAAGCTCGATACCTTTGCTCCCCGCGCCAAAATCATCCACTTCGAGATCGACCCTGCAGAAATCGGCAAGAACCGCCGGGCCGATGTTGCCGTGCTCGGTGACCTCCGCTTGAGCCTGGCCAGAATCGTCGAACTGAGTCTGCAGAGATCGGTCGAGACTCGCACCAATGCCTGGTTGCAGCAGATTGAGGCCTGGAAGCAGCGCTATCCGCTCACCATTCCACCCAAAGAAGGTGAGATCTTTCCCCAAGAGGTGTTGCTGGCCGTTCGAGATCTGGCCCCAGGTGCGATTGTCACCACCGATGTGGGGCAGCACCAGATGTGGGCTGCTCAGTACCTGCGCAATGGACCCCGTGGCTGGATCAGCAGTGCCGGTCTGGGCACGATGGGGTTCGGAATGCCAGCGGCGATGGGGGCACAGGTTGCTTGCCCTGATCAGCAGGTGGTCTGTATTGCCGGAGATGCCAGCATCCTGATGAACATTCAGGAACTAGGAACGCTGGCGGCATATGGGATCCCAGTAAAAGTTGTGATTGTCAACAACCACTGGCAGGGGATGGTGCGTCAGTGGCAGGAGAGTTTTTACAACGAGCGCTATTCCGCCTCAGACATGTTGAACGGCATGCCTGATTTCATCGCCCTTGCCCGCGCCTTCGGCGTCGATGGCGTGAAGATCAGTTCCCGTGATGCCTTGCAATCGGATCTGGAGCGTGCCCTGTCCGCGCCTGGCCCCATGCTGATTGATGTCCATGTTCGTCGGGGTGAGAACTGCTATCCGATGGTTCCCCCCGGGAAGAGCAACGCTCAGATGGTGGGTCTGCCTGCCCATCCAGAACTGGCCATGGACACCACTCGCAACTGTTCAGCCTGTGGAGCGATCACGGCCCATGAGCATCGCTTTTGCCCTCAGTGCGGCGCCTCTCTGTGATTCGTCAACTTCTGTTCGCTCTTCTTGTTCTGCTGATCGGTGTGTCACCCCTAAGCGCCGCAGAGGTGCTGCAAGTTCGAACGCCATCTCTGCTGCAGGTGGGGGATCGCAACCGCACGTACACAGTGTCTTTGCCCTGCATCGCAGTCCCTGAGAACAGCAAGGGCGAAGCTGTGGAATGGTTGAGGCAGCAGTTGCCGCGGCGTCAACGCGTGAACCTTCGGCCTGTGGGGTCCAGTGATGGTCAGCTTGTGGCAAGGGTGATACCGATCGGTTCCGAGATCGATCTCAGCTCCGGGCTAATCGCAGCAGGTCTTGCCTCCGATAGCTGCTCCGGGGAGACGGCCTGAGTGGCGGATAATCGCATCGCACGGGGCATTGTTCTGGTGCCGTGTCTGCTTCTCGGGGGAGCGTTTCTGGCCACTGCCGTCTGGGGCCAAGGTCCTGCTTCCGATAATCGATTCTTGGCAGTGGCCATCGGAATTGGCTTGCTGCTTGCGGGTGGTTTATCTCAGTTGAGCGCAGATCCTGCAGATGCTGAGAACTCAGAACAATGATTGTGAGCCGTCGTTGAATCAACCCAGAATTGTCACATTGAGGATTTGTTTGTTCTGATCGCATGGCCTCTTGGGTTGTCTGTTGATGACAAACTTGCCGTAATTAGGTTATGCCTTCCTTTGTCGTAGATGCTCCTGAGTAACATCAAGCATCGAAAATAAGTTCCGCTTGTATGTAGCCAGGTCCATTCGGGAAGGTTAAATCCTTTAAGAGCTTGATATCTGAGCCATAAGCCTTGTCAAGACATGCGGCGACTCGATTGATGAGCATGAATCGGGTCGTTTTTTGAGCGAATCTGATGATCAGCATCACAGTTGCGGGTTCAACGTCTGGTCACAATCCAGGACGAGTCAGAGAGCACTTCTTATCTTGTTTGGGTTTGGTTTCGTTTTCCCCTTTCCCCCGCTCGCTTCCATGACCCCTCAGCAGGCCAGTGCCGCTCCAGAGCAGGATGAGGATCATCAGGACAACGACGCCCTCAACAGGTCTGCATCGGCTTCAAGGGTTGCCGCTCTTCAGCACACTCTGCGACGCGGAGCTCGAGGGCTGAAGCAATGGCCACTGCTCAGCTGGACTTGCATCGCCGCCAGTTTGATCGGTTGCCAATCACTCCTCACCAGCGGACTCAACCATCCACGGATCACCGTGATGCTGCCGCTTGGTCCAGGAGATGAGCAGCTGCGTCAGCAGTTCCTGCGCGGCTTCACGATTGGCGAGGACAGCGTCAAAGCGTGTTCCGTGTCGCTGCCAGCTGCCTCTTGGCTCGGCCTCCCGCCTGACACCTCGCCGGCCGATGTCCTCCTCAAAGAGATTGATCAGCAATTGCTTGTGGCTCCGCCGGGCGCTGATCTGCGGGCCTTCGGCCGGCTGGCGAAAGCCAGGGACCTCAGTGTTCTGCTGCCTTTTCAGCGCGGTGGATCACTGGGACGTCTGGCCAGCCTTGAAGGCAGCGAACGCCTCTGGCCTCTGGTCCCATCTCGCAGGGAGGATCTCAAGGCCATTGCAGCGGCCTCCCTCAGCAACGGCTGGGACTGGGCGATGGTTGTCCGGGATCCTGATTCCCTGGAATCGTCGGAGGCCGAGACCTTCGTTGAGCTGTTTTTCGATGGCGGTGGCGCTGTGAAGTCCTACACGCGCAGTGATATCCAATCCGTTGACCCAGAGGATGACGCTGCCTTCCAGAGATTCTCTGAGGACATGCTCTGGTCCCGTGTTCCAACCATGGTTGTTGCTGCTGACCCAAACGGTGACCTCGCCCGCAAACTTCTGGATGCTCAGAGCAAGGCTGAATTCGGCATCGAACGCCCTTCGGTGCCCAACTGGGTTTGGATCAGTGGCAGCACTGTGCTTGGGGAGATGTCCCAACAGCCATGGCAACAGCTCGGTCTGAGGCATGCTGCGCGCGGTGACGGTTGGTCCTCCTTCGCCAAAGCCTTCGAAAGTCGCTGGGGAGATCAGCCCACGTTGCTCGAAGCGTCCGGCTACGACACTGCTCGCGTTCTGGCCCTGGCCGGAACGGCACCACCACCCCTTTCAAAAGAGGGGACCCCTGATGCGATGGGTTGGGTGGACCCTGATGCAAAGCCCGTCCCCCTCTGCAAAGGCTTCCAGATGCGTCAGCAGGGCAAGTCGCTTCGGATCCCCGCGGCGGCGAGTGATTTTCGCTTGCAACCAGGCCAGGCACCCTCGGGTTCAGCCATGGCCGGATTGATCAGGGGGTGATGGTCTGATCCAATGATCTGTAAGGGGGATGGGATCGAATGCTGAGACTGAGTGAACTTCGCCTCCCCCTTGATCACAGTTCCGATGCCCTTCAGCAGAAGGTTCTGAGTCAGCTCCGCATCCCAGCTGAGCGGCTTCACAAGATTGAGCTGGTGAAACGGAGCATTGATGCGCGCCGTCGGGACCGTATTCAGCTGGTTTACAGCGTGGATGTTGAGGTGGAAGGCGAAGCTTCGCTGCTACGCCGTTATCGCGGCAAAGCTCAAATTCGTCAGGCTCCCGATACGCGCTACAGGCTGACGGCAAAGGCTTCGCCTGAGTCCCTGAAACAACGACCGGTGGTGGTGGGAGCTGGACCCTGTGGCTATTTCGCAGCCCTTTTGTTGGCTCAGATGGGCTTCAAGCCACTGCTGCTTGAGCGGGGGCAACCTGTGAAACAGCGCACGCTTCAGACGTTTGGCTTCTGGCGGGGTCGTTTGCCGTTCGAGCCCGAATCAAATGCGCAATTTGGCGAGGGCGGTGCCGGGACCTTTTCCGATGGCAAGCTTTACAGCCAGATCAGTGATCCTGAGCACTACGGCCGCAAGGTTCTCGAGGAGCTGGTGGCCTGCGGAGCCAGTGAAGAGATCCTGACGATGCACCGTCCCCACATCGGCACCTTCAAGCTCGCCACGGTGGTTCGTGGGCTGAGATCCCGCATTGAAGACCTCGGCGGCGAGGTGCGTTTTTCCAGTCGCGTTGAAGGGTTGCTCTTAGCTCCTTCGGATGGGGGAAAGCCCCATCAACTGGTCGGGCTTCGAATGGCAGACGGGCAGGAGATTCCCTGCCGTCACTGCGTGCTGGCGCCTGGCCACTCAGCCCGCGACGTTTTTCTGATGCTGGAGCGGATCGGTGTGCAACTGGAGCGCAAACCGTTTTCCGTGGGTTTTCGCATCGAGCATCCCCAACCCTTGATTGATCAAGCTCGCTGGGGACCCATGGCGGGGCATCCCCGTCTCGGGGCCGCTGAATACAAGCTCGTTCACCACGCCAGCAATGGCCGCTGCGTTTACAGCTTCTGCATGTGCCCCGGGGGGTTCGTGGTGGGGGCAACCTCCGAGCCAGGCAAGGTTGTGACCAACGGCATGAGCCAGCACTCCCGCAATGAACGCAATGCCAACAGCGGCCTGGTGGTTTCGATCGAACAGGACGACCTTGCCCCCTATGAACGACATCCCGGGGACTCTCTTGCGGGGATCGCCCTGCAACGTGATCTGGAGGAGAGGGCCTTCTGTCTTGGAGGTTCCAGTTATGCCGCCCCTGTGCAGCGCCTCGAGGATTTCCTTGCGGCGCGACCGTCGAAACAGCTCGGCAGCATTACCGCCTCGTATCAGCCGGGTGTGACACCGACAGACCTTGGCTCGGCTTTGCCGTCCGTCCTGATTTCGGCCCTTCGGGAGGCTTTACCGGCCTTTGGACGACGCTTGCAGGGATATGACCACCCCGATGCCGTTCTCACTGCGGTGGAGACCCGGACCTCCTCACCTGTTCGGATTGCAAGGGACAGTGAGCTGGAGTCGTTGAACACGCATGGATTGATTCCTGCTGGGGAGGGGGCTGGCTATGCCGGCGGAATCCTCTCGGCGGGGATTGATGGCATCCGGGCTGCGGAAGCCCTCGCCCTTCAGCTGCTCGATGGTGCTGGTATCGCGGCCTGACTCACGATCCCGCTCCACTGGACAGCTTTCACCTGATCACGTCTCCAGGAGTGGAAGAGTTCAGGGTGTGCGTGCGTGCAGAACGGGCATTGGGCGATCCGCTCGTGCGGTAGTCCCTCCGCAAGAAGTTGCTGCGTTGCTGCACCACGGATGTCGAGGCGGTGCTTCTCTGGCCCTTGATCCTCCAGTAATGAACCGGCTTCTCGAAGCTCTCCCATGCGTTTCGGGCGGTCCTCAGCCTCTTGGTTCAGGCTGTCGCAGATGGCATCCACCACGTCCTGACCAACCTGGTAACGCTCGCCGCTTACGGCCGGTCCAAGGGCCACCAGCATGGTTTCTCGTTTCGCACCGAGCCTTTCAAGACGTTGGATTGCTTCGGGCAAGATCCTCGCGGCCACGCCTCTCCAGCCGGCGTGGCATGCGGCCGCATGCCCGGTGCCAGGGTCAGCGATCAGCACCGGCGTGCAATCGGCCCCGCAGACCCAGAGGCTTTGACCGCCACGGTTGCTGATCAATCCGTCCGCCTCCGGCCATGGTGCCTGGGATGCCTCGCTGGCGTTCAGCACAAGTCCGCTGTGGATCTGTTGAGGCCTGTGCACGCTCACCCCGGCGCTGATGTAGCCAACCAGCTCATCAGGCCCGCGGCCATGCCAAAGGCGAGTGAAGAAGCCATGCTCGAACCCCTCTTCCGTCAGCAGATCGGACTGCAGGTAGTAGCCGCCATAACACCCCACCCATGTCCAGCCATCAAGGGTGTTGAAGCTGCTGTCTGGTCGCTGGAACGGGTCGCTGGAGGTCAAGATCCTCAAAGCATGGGCACATCACGCATCATCCAGAAGCCGGCGAACGACTGCTCCTCAGGATTGGTCTGGATGGCAATGAATTGGAGCCCTTTCACCTGCTCCCTGGCTTTTGTGAACGCCATGTCGATGTCGTTGGCGGCATTCGCCTCGAGATCACTCACGAGCCATCGGTCGTCCTGACCAGCTTCCAGAACAAGCTGCCGTCGGTCCAGCATCAGCCGCACCGGCTCAAGACCTCCCAGCCATCCCGCAACCGCCAAGGCTCTGGACTGGCTGAACAGGCGCAGGCCGGGAACGGACGCGTCATCGTCAATGTCGTCCGGGACAGGGATCAGGCCGCTGAAATCCATCGGCCAGCTTTTGGCTTCCCGCAGCAGTCCCGCCGGGAGTGCTGCCCAGCTCCAGGCATCACCCTGGGCGGCTTCAGGGAGCGGTACTGGGGGAGCAGGCACCGTTGCGGGAGGTGGGGCGAGTGGGCCGGCCATGAATCCCTTCTCTTGGGGATAAACCAGTTGTTCTCGTTCCGTGAGCCAATCGAGCAGGGCGTAGGTGCGCCGACTGGCAATCATCTCGAGATCGAGCTCAGCGGCCGCCCGTTGAACCATCGTGCGCATGGAGCTTCGCCAGCACCGCAGCCGAAGCGGTCGCCCCCATCCCTGGCTTTCAGCATCGGCGACGGCCTCGTTCAGGGCTGCAGCCAGCCACAGCGAATTCACTTCACCGGAGGGACAGCACCGCACGAATTGGAAAAGGCTTCCATCGCCGAAAGCCGGTGGCGTTGTCGTGATCAGCAGTTCCCAGCGCTTGCGTCCGTCCTCCTGGAGGATCGGACGGGAGTAGAAGTCGAGCTCCCAGTCCGTCCCAGTCTTGGCAGGGGATCTCATTCAGCAGCCTGTTCCTGTTGCTGAAGCACGCTCTGGGCACGTGCGGCGCGATCTTCCGCCTCCGCCATCACCTTTTCTTTCTCCACCAGCAGCTCCCCTGGTGGACCCTCCAGCAGCGCGGTGTTCAGAGCGATCCGGCCACGGCCAGGATCCAGTTCGGTGATCATCGCCTTCACCCGGTCCCCCTGATCGAAGACCTCACGGATGGAGCGCAGGCTGCCATTGGTGATCACGGACTGATGCAACAGACCGCTGACACCGCCAAGGTCGATGAACAGCCCATAGGGCTTGACCGCAGCGACCTGACCCTCAACCAACTCGCCGACCTTCAGTTCCTGGAAACGGGCAGCCGTGGCAGCCCGTTTTTCGGAGAGCACAAGTTTGCGGGTCTCCGAGTTCACCTCGAGGAAGGCGACACCAAGCGTTTTGCCGACGAGCTCCTGATGGTTCTCACCGTTCTGGAGCTGGGAGCGGGGGATGAAGCCCCGCAATCCCTCGAGATCGCAGGTGACACCCCCGCGGTTGAAGCCGTTGACGATCACCTGGACGACAAGGCCCTGCTTTTCCATCTCCTTGACCTTGTCCCAGCTCTTGCGCAGGGCCAGCGCACGGCAGCTGATGGTGACCATCCCATCAGCGTTCTGCTCGCGGGTGACCAGCACCTCCACCTCGAGACCCTTTGGAAAGCGCTCGCGGAAGTTGGTAATGACACCAAGGCCCGCTTCGCTCTTGGGCATGAACCCAGGAGCCTTACCCCCGATATCCACGTAAACACCATCACTCTCCAGCCCGATCACCTTGCCTTTGACCACTTCTCCAGTGGTGCCAACCGGTTCGTTTTCATCAAGGGCTGCCAGAAAGGCATCCTCATCGAAGTCGAAATCATCAACACTTCTCGGCCCCCCTGGATCGTCCCGCCGGGAGGGCTTCTGATCCGGCGCGCCGAGCAGATCAGCCATGGTCATGCCGTCCATGGCGCCCATATCAAAAAGCTCCTCATCGCCAGAGGAGTCCGTCGCTGAACCATCGGACGGCCGCGTCGGCGCTGTCAGTCCGGCAGCCTCCTCGAGTTTGCGGGCCTTCTCAGCAGCGGCTTCGGCAGCCTTTCTGGCTTCAGCAGCTTCGCGCTCGAGACGCTCCTGTTCTTCCTGCCGCCGATTGATCTGCATCACCTGCAGCGGCTTACGGGTCGTATCGACAGCCGGTTTCGCTGGCTTGGGCCTGTTGGGCTGCGGACTGCCGGCTGACGCCATGGACCAATCGGGGTCATCGATCGACCAGTCTGACAGTCAGGGCGAGAATGACTACTCCTTGGCCAGCATTGATGAATCGGCCCGATCGCCGCTTCGAACGCCTGAGCCAGCCCAAGGCGGCGGCCGCAGGACGACGACCGGGTTCAACCGTGATCTGGCCTCTGGGGGCCTGTGAACAGCACGGGCCCCAGCTGCCTCTGATCACGGATGCCCTGTTCGCCGACAGGATTCTTGACGAAGTCCTGAATCGTTTGCCCCCGGATTGTCCGATCTGGCGTTTACCGGTGCAGGCAATCGGCTTCTCACCAGAGCATGGCGATTTCCCAGGCACCCTCAGCCTGCCTGCGGACCTGTTGATTCATCTGCTGCAGAGCGTCGGCTCGCAGTTGGCTGCGATGGGATTCCAGCGGCTGGTGTTGTTCAACGCCCATGGCGGACAGATCGCTCTCCTTCAGGTGGCAGCTCGCCAGCTGCGTTGTCTGGCCCCGTCGATGGCCGTCCTGCCCTGTTTCATCTGGAGCGGAGTTGATGGTCTCGAAACGCTCTTGCCTCAGGTGGAACTTGAGCAGGGGCTCCATGCCGGCCTTGCTGAGACCAGCCTGATGCTGCATCTCGCCCCCGAACTCGTGGGTCCAGACCGTCCTGTGGATGGTCTCTCAGCGCCCGGGCCCGTTCCTCAGGCTCCGGAAGGATGGTCCCTTGAGGGTGCAGCTCCTTGCGCCTGGCTGACGTCGGATCTCAGTGAGACAGGGGTGATCGGTGACAGCCGGGGATCCTCCGAAGAGCTCGGTGAAGCCCTTGAAAACAGACTTGTGGCCCACTGGCATGGGCTCCTGGAGTCGCTTCTGAATTCCGATTGGCCACCGATGAAAAGAACAGACGCGTCCTGAACTGAGAACCCTGAGGTCCAAGAGTTAAGGAATGCTGGTTATTCTCGGATCCACAAAACGTGGTGAGCTCCGTTCTATGACGACCCTCAATGCACCTGTGGCTGCTGTGATGGAGGGCCAGGATGCGCTGCCGGACTTCACAACCGCGGCTTACAAGGATGCATACAGCCGCATCAACGCCATTGTCATCGAGGGTGAGCAGGAGGCTCATGACAACTACATCTCACTGGGAACACTGATTCCCGATCAGGCTGATGAGCTCAATAAGCTCGCTCGCATGGAGATGAAGCACATGAAGGGCTTCACCTCCTGTGGACGCAATCTCGGCGTCAAAGCCGACATGGAGTTCGCCAAAACATTCTTCGAACCCCTGCACGGAAATTTTCAGGCTGCAATGAAGGAGGGCAAGGTTGTTACCTGCCTGCTCATTCAGGCGTTGTTGATTGAAGCTTTTGCTATCTCGGCTTATCACATTTATATCCCCGTTGCTGATCCTTTTGCCCGCAAGATCACCGAGGGGGTGGTAAAGGATGAATACACCCATCTCAACTACGGGCAGGAGTGGTTGAAAGCCAATTTCGAAGCCAGCAAGGACGAGCTCTTCGAAGCCAACAAGGCCAACCTGCCACTGATCCGCTCGATGCTTGAGGAGGTGTCTGCTGATGCTGCAGTGCTTCACATGGAAAAGGAGGATCTGATCGAGGACTTCCTGATCGCCTACCAGGAAGCACTCTCTGAAATCGGCTTCAGCTCGAGGGACATTGCCCGGATGGCTGCTGCAGCCTTGTCGGTCTGATCCCATACGGCCGGTTTTAAACCGGTTCCCCAAGGGGCACGTACGCGCCATTGCTCCCGCCATGGGAGCATGGGCGGTCGGGACTTGTCCCATGGATTTTCATCGCGCGGCATGTTTGGTCTGATCGGACACTCCACGAGTTTCGAGGCAGCCCGCCGCAAGGCGCAGGAGCTCGGGTTCGACCACATCGCGGAAGGTGATCTGGATGTCTGGTGCAGTGCTCCTCCCCAGTTGGTTGAGCATGTCGAGATGACGAGTCCTGTCGGAACCCGCATCAAGGGTGCCTATATCGATTCATGTTTCGTGCCGGAGATGCTGAGCCGTTTCAAAACGGCACGGCGGAAGGTGTTGAACGCCATGGAGCTGGCTCAGAAAAAGGGCATCAACATCACGGCTCTCGGCGGATTCACTTCAATTATTTTCGAGAATTTCAACCTGCTTCAACACAAAACCGTCCGGAGCACTACTCTGGAATGGGAGCGGTTCACCACAGGCAATACCCATACAGCCTGGGTGATTTGTCGCCAGGTTGAAAACAATGCTCCGTCCCTTGGCATCGATTTGAAAAAAGCCAAAGTGGCGGT
Source organism: Synechococcus sp. CC9616 (assembly GCF_000515235.1). NCBI lineage: Bacteria > Bacillati > Cyanobacteriota > Cyanophyceae > Synechococcales > Synechococcaceae > Synechococcus > Synechococcus sp. CC9616. The sequence continues at coordinate 186,996 of NZ_KI911558.1, forward strand.
TGTGGGTGCCACAGGTGATATTGGTAGTGCGGTCTGTCGATGGCTCACGGCTCGCACCGGCGTGGGAGAGCTGCTTCTCGTTGCCCGCCAGCAACAACCTCTGGTCGATCTCCAGCAGGAACTTGGTGGAGGGCGTGTTCTCAGCCTGGACGAGGCATTGCCGGAGGCTGATGTGGTGGTTTGGGTGGCCAGCATGCCGCGAACACTCCACATCGATCACGAACGCCTTCGCAAGCCCTGTCTGATGATTGATGGTGGCTACCCGAAGAATCTGGATGCCAAGGTCGCCGGAGGTGACATCCGTGTCCTCAAGGGCGGCATCGTCGAGTTTTGTCGGGATATCGGCTGGTCAATGATGCAACTTGCCGAGATGGAGAAGCCCCAACGGCAGATGTTCGCCTGCTTCGCAGAGGCCATGCTGCTTGAATTCGAGCAGTGCCACACAAATTTCAGCTGGGGGAGAAACAACATCACTCTCGAGAAGATGGATTTCATCGGAGCGGCCTCTGTTCGCCACGGTTTTTCAACCCTCAACCTGCAGCCCAAGCTCCACGCCGCCGCCGCCTGATTCCGCCGCCATGCCCCGACGCCCCCTGCTCGAGTTTGAAAAGCCTCTGGTGGAGCTGGAGCAACAGATCGATCAGATCCGCCAGCTGGCCCGCGATTCCGAGGTGGATGTCAGTCAGCAGCTGCTCCAGCTCGAAACCTTGGCTGAACGCCGCCGTCAGGAGATTTTCCAGGGGCTCACACCGGCCCAGAAAATTCAGGTGGCTCGACACCCCCATCGGCCCAGCACGTTGGATTTCATCCAGATGTTCTGCGACGACTGGATTGAATTGCATGGTGATCGCCGCGGCAATGACGATCAGGCCCTCGTTGGAGGTGTGGGGCGTCTGGGCGATCAGCCCGTGCTGCTGATTGGGCACCAGAAGGGTCGAGACACGAAAGAAAATGTGGCGAGGAATTTCGGTATGGCCACGCCGGGTGGGTATCGCAAAGCCTTGCGCCTGATGGATCATGCCGATCGATTTCGGCTGCCGATCCTGACGTTCATCGACACACCGGGCGCTTACGCCGGCCTGCAGGCGGAGGAGCAAGGACAGGGTGAGGCGATTGCGGTGAACCTCCGCGAAATGTTCAGACTCAGGGTTCCAGTGATTGCAACGGTGATCGGCGAGGGAGGCTCGGGTGGCGCGCTTGGGATCGGGGTCGCCGATCGTTTGCTCATGTTTGAGCACAGCGTGTACACAGTCGCCAGTCCTGAAGCCTGTGCGTCGATCCTCTGGAGAGACGCTGGGAAGGCTCCAGAGGCTGCAGAAGCTTTGAGAATCACAGGGTCAGATTTGTTGGGTCTCGGGGTGGTGGATGAAGTTCTGCCCGAACCCTCTGGAGGCAACAACTGGGCGCCACTTGAGGCTGGTCAGACCCTTAGAGCCGCACTGGAGCGTCACCTTGCCGAGCTCCTTCTGTTGTCTGGCCAACAGCTTAGAGAAGGCCGTTACCGCAAATTCCGTTCAATGGGGCGTTTTATTGAAAATAAGTCACACCAGGCCGAGCTTGCTGCTTAAGGTATGAGGGTTTTCTGACGCAACTTGCCCACAGCCTTCATTACTGGAGCAAGTCGCGGCATTGGCCGCCGCACGGCTGAACTCCTGGCCTCCCATGGCTGGGACCTTCTGCTCACCGCTCGCAACAGAGAGCAACTTGATGCCCTGCGGGACAATCTCAAAGGGATGTCCGGATCCATCCACTGTGAGCCAGCTGATCTCACAGATCCGGACGCCATTGCATCGGCGATGGCCCGGCTGCTGAGCCAGGGCAATACGCCCTCAGTGCTCATCAACAATGCCGGTGCTGCCTACACGGGGGATCTACTGGCTATGCCATTGGATCGATGGCAATGGTTGCTTCAGCTCAACCTCACCAGCGTCATGCAGGTGTGTTCAGCCGTTGTTCCATCCATGCGCTCGAAAGGCGGACTGGTGATCAACGTCAGCAGCCACGCTGCACACAATGCATTTCCGCAGTGGGGGGCCTACAGCGTCACCAAAGCTGCGTTGGTGCGCTTCACCCGTTGCCTGGCTGCTGAGGAGCGGACCCACGGCGTTCGTGCCTGCACCCTCACCCTTGGTGCTGTGGATTCATCCCTCTGGGACGAAGAAACCGTACAAAGTGATTTCGATCGTCGTGCCATGCTCACGGTCGATCAAGCAGCAAGTGCCCTTGTGCACTTGGCCCAGCAGCCCACCAATCAGGTCATCGAAGACCTCACCCTGATGCCGTCCATCGGCGCCTTCTGAAGACTCCTAATGACATCTACCGTCCCATTCGTCTCCAATGGCGCTGCCCGTAACGGCAATGGCAATGGCAACGGCAACGGCCATGCAAAAAGCGCTGCAAACGCAAATGCATCAAGCCTGAACACAGCAATTTCCGTTCGTATACAAGAGCGCCTCAGGGAAGCGGGGGTGTCCTTCCTCGCGAACGACAACATTTCTGCCCAGATCGAGCCAGGAGAGCTGGCTCAGCTCGAAGTTGAGGTGGCTGACAGAGTTCGGGAGCTGTTGCGCAGCCTGGTGATCGATATCGACAATGATCACAACACCCATGAGACTGCTGAGCGAGTTGCTCGCATGTACCTCCACGAGGTGTTCAAGGGCCGCTATCACCATCAACCCAAGGTGGCCAGCTTCCCCAACGTGAAGCGGCTGGATGAGATTTACACAGTTGGTCCGATCACAGTGCGCTCAGCCTGTTCCCACCATCTGGTGCCGATCATGGGTAACTGCTGGATCGGTATCAAACCCGGTTCCCGTGTGATTGGTCTTTCTAAATTCACCCGTGTGGCGGATTGGGTGTTCTCAAGGCCTCATATCCAGGAAGAGGCCGTCATGATTCTGGCCGATGAAATTGAGAAACTCTGCGAGCCCCAAGGTCTTGGCATCATTATCAAAGCGCAGCACTACTGCATGAAATGGAGAGGTGTCAGAGAGCCTCAAACCAGCATGGTTAACTCCGTTGTGCGCGGAGATTTTCGACACGATTCGAGCCTCAAGCAGGAATTCTTCGAGCTCGTGCGTCAACAGGAAGCTTTGCTGAGCACCTGATCCCTTCCCGTGATTGATGGCTAGATCACAGCCTGAACAGTTGGTTTTGATTCTCGTTTAGGGGCTCAACTTCAACTGTTCTGTTTTACGGCTTCGATTAAATCTCTGACCTTCTCAAGATTTTTTCTGCCCGGAAAGTCTTCCAGTCGGCTGGAGGCGTCGAGGCCATCGGGGTTGACCCGATTCAGCAGGTCCGGAATCCATTCAGCACTGATTCCTCCTGCCAGCCACCAGGGCAGGGGAAGTTCAACAGTATTCAGACCGTCGAGGGAGAGACGGTGACCAGTCCCCCCCAGCTGATCAGGGCTCCAGGCATCCAGCAGCAGGGAATCAACGGATTGCGCGTAACCCTCCAGGCTGTGCAAATCCTGAGACGAACGCAGCCGCAGGGCTTTCCACCAGTTCACCCGAGGATGCCGTCGTTTCAGAGCCATGCACCGCTCTGGCAACTCACCTCCGTGCAGCTGAACCACCGTCGGAGTTCCCTCGCCCTCGAGAGCAGCGTCTAGCGAATCGTCATCCATGTCGGCCACAACCCAGACCCGTTGAACGTCGTTTGCGTTCTGCTCCAAAGCCTTAAAGATCTCTCGGCGCAGTGGCTCTGCAACAAACCGCGGCGTTCCGGCGACACCGATCACGCCAATGGCATCAGCACCGATAGCTGCGATCGAGAGGGCTTGCTCAGGATCCGTGATGCCGCAGATTTTCACGGCGGGCTTGGATCGGTTTTCGCGCAAGGAGATCAACGTGTGCCCTCCCTAGGATCGGGTAGGAATCGTCGCTCAGGCGACAACAAACGGATACTGACGTGGGAGAGGGCTGGGAGCTACTCAAGATTCGCGGAATCCCCCTGAGGGTTCACCCCAGCTGGTTTGTGATTCTCGCGCTGACCACGGTGATGTTCCAGGCTCAGTTGTCGGCAGGTGTCGGCGCAGGGCTGGCCGTTGGAGTGACCTGGGGGATCGGACTGCTGACCGCACTGTTGATGTTCGTCTCCGTTCTCCTGCATGAACTGGGGCATTCCCTTGTGGCTCTTCATGAGGGAGTGAAAGTCCGCAGCATCACCCTGTTCTTGATGGGCGGTGTGGCCAGGGTTGAGAAGGAATGCAGCACCGCGATGGGCTCTCTGCGGGTGGCGGCGGCTGGCCCCCTTGTGAGCCTTGTTTTGGCCGGACTCCTTCTGCTGTCAGCCCCTTCGATTCAATCGGTCAATCCCCTGCTGGCCAATTTGTGCAGCCAGCTGGGAGGCCTCAATCTGGTTCTGGCGTTGTTCAACCTGTTGCCTGGTCTCCCCTTGGACGGGGGCCTGATCCTGAAATCACTCGTTTGGCAGTTCACAGGTAGCCGAAGTCGCGGCGTGCAGGTCGCCACAGCGTCGGGTCGGGCTCTGGCCCTAACAGCAATTGTTCTCGGGCTTTACCTGTTTTTGGTCGCCAAAAGTGGCGGTGGTCTCTGGCTGATGCTGTTGGGGTGGTTTGGGCTGGGGGCCAATCGAGGTCAGACCCAGATGCTGGTGTTGCAGAAGGTGCTTCAGGACGTCTCCGTGTCCGAGGCAACCAGCCGTCGCTTTCGCGTCCTTGAGTCTGATCAACCGCTGAGACGGCTCAGCCAGATTCGGCTCCAGGATGCTGAGGGCCAGCGTGGCCAGGACTGGATCCTGATCTGTCGAGCCGGTCGCTGGATCGGATGGGTTGATGATCAGCCTTTGCGCGATCTGCCAGTTCAGCAATGGGACCGGCAGAGTCTTGAAGATCACCTGAAACCCCTGGACCAGTTGCCATCCATTGCCGATAAGGCCCCACTTTGGCAAGCGGTGAAGGCTCTGGAGCAGGCTCCTGACGGGCGCTTGTTGGTTTTCAGCCCCGCTGGGCTTCCGTCCGGGACGATTGATCGTATGGATGTCGGGGAAGCCGTTCTACAGAAACTGGGCGTTCGCCTCCCACCACCGATTCTTGAGGAGGCTCGCAAGCAGAATGCTTACCCACTGGGTCTGGTCATGCTTCCTCAGGTGGTGGAGACCATGCAGGCATCCGAGTCTGATCTGGCCCGCGAAAGCGCTTGACGTTCCTGCGCGTCCAGGCCCTGTTCCTGCCACGCCAGCGTCGACCAGTTTCGCTGCAGCGATCCCTGTAGATATCGATCCAGACCAGCGCGGGGAATCGAAGCGGGAGCGGCGGCGGGGGCATCTTCTCCGAAGACGTCCTGCCACAGCGGTGCGGGAGGATCGAGCAAGATTTCACCGTGTTGCAAAAGCCGCCCGTGCAGCCAGCGCTGGGCACTGCCGATGCGTTTGACCCCGCCGTCGTCGACCAGATCGGCCGCTGTGGAGCGGGCAAAACAGTTGATTCCCTCGTTCAGGGCTGCTTGATCGCCGAAGTGGAGACGCACCCCTAGCTGTTGAAAGCCATCGATCAGCCACTGGCAGGCTTCTCGGTAGGCCTCATGCCGTCGTCGTGGTGCTTGCGGCCAAATCAAGGCATAGGTGAGGCCACCGGAATGCAGAACTGCTCGGCCTCCACTGGGCCGGCGCACCAGAGACAAACGCCCGGCGTTGGCTAAGTCATTCCAGTGAAGGGGCCAGTGTTTTTGGTGCCGTCCTAGCGACAGCCAGGGGCCGCTCCAGCGATAGAAGCGGAGAATCGGAGTGGTGTGGCTGCGCTCCAGTAACAGCGTGTCGATCGCCATCTGCTCGTGCCCATCGCTGCACAGCGTTGGCAGGAATCGTCCAGTTGCCCCATCGCTCGTCATGCTGGAGATCCTGATCGAGATGACGCTGTGCTCGAGCTGCCATGGTGGGACATCCCTTTGTTGATTGCTCTGGGGCTGTTCGCCGGCGGGTTGGCAGGTCTTTTGGGAATCGGTGGCGGACTGATTTTTGCGCCGTTGCTTCTCTTGCTGGACTTTCCACCTCATCAGGCACTGGCCACCAGCAGTTTCGCCATCGTTCCGACGGCCCTTTCCGGAGCCCTGACGCACTTGCGCAGCGGCACGATTCCGCAGCGATCAGGCCTTGCGATTGGGCTGGCCGCCTTTGGGGCTGCTCTGCTCTTCGGCGGTTTGGCAGGAGGGGTTTCCGGTTGGCTGCTCGTCGCACTGCAGACGGTGATTTACGTCGTCCTTGCATTTGCCGTGCGCGTGCGTCCGGAGCAGGAGGTGACAAGCGACGAAGAAACTGAGGAATTGGAGAAGAAGGCGCCGTTTCTGGCAGGAGCGGGCTGCATCGCCGGCTGGACCGCCGGGATGTTGGGTCTTGGCGGAGGTTTGGTGATGGTCCCTTTGATGAATGGGCCAATGGGCGTGCCCATTCATGCCGCTGTTCGGCTCAGCACGCTGGCAGTGTTTTGTTCGGCCACTGCAGCATCCCTTCAGTTCCTGCATGAGGGGACAGGTGAGCCTTTGACAGGACTCCTCCTCGGCGGGGTGGCTGCTCTGGCGGCCCGATGGACGTCAAGTCGCCTTGATCAATTCGATTCAGCGTTTCTGGTGCGCCTCTTGAGAGGACTGGCGATCGTGCTGGCCATCGACAGCAGTCGACGGGCCCTGCACCTCTGGCTGGGCTGAACGTTCAGATCAGCAGCGACCAGAAGCTGTCGTCCAACTCGTAGCCCAGGGCGGCAGCCATCTGGGACAGATTGCCTCGCATTGAGCGGCCATGGGCGCGGCAGAGATCATCGAGATGCATCAACCGGTGGGTGATCCACAGTTCCAAAGCCTGCGGCTCGAAACGCAGTCCTTCCGTTCGGCTGAAATCGTGGGGGACCACCATCGCCACATGGCGAATCAGGCTGCCGTTGTCACGCTCGAGCAGCAGTGGCAGCCAAGGGAACCGGGCATCTGCCCGCAGGGCCCAGAGACGAGGCTCTGGACATTCCGCCAGCTCTCGTGGATCCTCTGGATCACGGGGCCAGTCAAACCGCAGCTCCAGAACTGGGCCCAGATCAAGCAGGTCGTTCAGGGGTGCTTCCATGCTGGCGGCCAGCGGGCTGAGGTCCAGTTGCCGGATGGCTGCGGCTTTGATCAGAACCGGATCCATGGTCTGGTGTGACAGGCCTTTGCGAATGATGGCGTGTCGCGGTGTCTGTGAAGAACAATGAGGTCGTTTCCAGCATGCGTTTCCATGGACACCGCCCTCACTTCGCCTGAGATTTTTATCGCTCTTGTGGTCGCTGCCCATGCTGCGGTGCTGGCCCTCAGGCTGTCGATCAGCTTGTACGAAGCCTGATCTGCCAAACGGTGAATCAAAGCCTTGGCAGCTCAGGTCCGCTGCGTTAGAAGCGGGACTCTGTCTTCAGCTGTTGGCTGCGTCAACTGCGCCACGACCATCATCGTCAGCCGTCGATGCCGCCACCCTGGCGGCATCGATCCAGAAGCAGACGGATCAACGGGAGTTGCATTGCAGTGTGATGGCTCTGGCCGTCAAGTTGGGGCTGGTGCTATTGGGGTGCGTGAGCATCGTTCGTTTGTCGGGTGCTTACCAGGAGCGGTTGGACCGGCACGGAGAAATCGACGCTGTTGTGACCGTGGAGACGGCCAAATTGCAATCGCTCCAACAGCGGTTTGACCGCTTGTTCAGCATCGGTGGTGAGAAGCGGCTTCTCGGAGAGCAGGACCAGTGGATCGCTCCGAATCGCGTGCGGATTATCTGGCGCTGAGATTCGTGACCGCCATCGGAGCTCGGTGCTGCTGAACGGCAGACTGACTCCCTTCAATCGCCTGGCCAGATGGGGACCACCGGGACTGTTCTGATTACGGGTACAACGTCGGGGGTTGGTCTCAACGCCACCCGTGCCCTCGTGAACCAGGGGTGGACGGTGATCACAGCCAACCGAAGCCCTCAGCGTGCTGCCGCAGCCGCCGATGCACTGGATCTTCCCAAGCAGCGGCTGACCCATGTGCTGATGGATCTTGGTGACCTGGACAGTGTTCGCAACGCCGTTGCTGAGCTGCCAGCTTCGTTGGATGCACTGCTTTGCAATGCCGCTGTATACAAGCCGAAGTTGAAGCAACCGGAGCGCTCACCGCAGGGTTACGAGATCTCGATGGCGACCAATCACCTCGGTCATTTCCTGCTGATTCAGCTGCTCATGGATCGGATCAAGGTTTCCAGCCACCCCTCCAGACGTGTCGTGATCCTTGGCACGGTGACGGCCAATTCCAAGGAGCTGGGCGGCAAGATCCCGATCCCTGCGCCGGCTGACCTCGGAGACCTCTCCGGATTTGAAGCGGGCTTTCAGGATCCGATCAGCATGGCCAGCGGTAAGGGGTTCAAGCCCGGCAAGGCTTACAAAGACAGCAAGCTGTGCAACATGATCACCACCCAGGAACTGCACAGGCGTCTGCATACGGAGACGGGGATCTCATTCACCTCTCTCTATCCGGGCTGCGTTGCCGATACGCCGTTGTTCCGCAACACGCCAAAGGCGTTTCAAACCATCTTCCCCTGGTTCCAGAAGAACATCACAGGTGGCTATGTCTCTCAGGCCCTGGCTGGCGAGCGCGTGGCCCAGGTGGTTGCTGATCCGGATTTCGCGGAGTCCGGAGTCCACTGGAGCTGGGGCAATCGCCAGACCAAGGATGGTCTGCAATTCAGCCAGGAACTCTCAGAGAAAGCCACCGATCCTGAGACGGCCCAACGGGTGTGGGACCTCTCGCTTCGGCTGGTGGGCCTTTAATCAGTCAAAGCCCAGCAGGTCGAAGATCTCTCGGTCCTTGAGAGATGTGGCCTCCAGCGGCTCAACCTTGTCCAGCATGTTCTGGGCGAGGCGCAGGTACTCCTCGCGGACAGCTTGGACTGCTTCATCGTCATCGTCCATTTCAAAGATGGTGCACTTCTTCAGGCGTGAGCGTCTGATGGCATCCACATCCTTGAAGTGGGCCATGGTGCGCAAACCGGTGCGGGCATTGAACTTGTCGATCTGATCCGTGTCCGCTGAGCGGTTGGCGACGACACCACCGAGACGCACTTTGTAGTTCTTGGCCTTGGCCTGAATCGCCTGAACAATTCGATTCATCGCGAAGATTGAATCAAAGTCGTTGGCCGTCACGATCAGGCAGTAGTTCGCATGTTGCAGGGGGGCTGCGAAGCCGCCGCACACCACATCGCCGAGAACATCGAAGATCACCACGTCCGTGTCCTCCAGCAGGTGGTGTTCCTTGAGCAGCTTCACCGTCTGCCCGGTCACATAGCCCCCACACCCTGTTCCAGCTGGTGGGCCACCACTTTCAACACACTGCACACCGTTGAAGCCGGTGAACACGAAGTCTTCCGGTCGCAACTCTTCGCTGTGGAAGTCGACCTCTTCCAGAATGTCGATCACCGTCGGCACCATCTTGTGGGTGAGGGTGAAGGTGCTGTCGTGCTTGGGATCACATCCGATCTGGAGGACCCGCTTGCCCAGTTTTGAAAAGGCAGCAGACAGGTTGGATGACGTGGTGGATTTACCGATCCCACCTTTGCCGTAGACGGCGATCACCAGGGTTTCCTCCTGGATGTTCAGCGCTGGGTCCTGATGGACCTGCACACTGCCTTCACCGTCCGATGGCCGCGTCAGGGTCGTGGTCATGCAGCGACCTTCACAAGAGGAGTTGGTTTCATTCAACAGCAGCACATGTGCGCTGGCTGGGTTCCACCAAGAATCGAAAGATCTGCGCGGGAATCGGCATCCAAGGTTGCTATTTTCTGGCGCTGAGAGACTGAAAATAAGTGAAGATACTCAGGTTTTTTAACGATCTTTTTGGCATGCAGTCCGGCTGGATGTGGCGAAGTCTCCGCTGAAGGCTTATGGAGGCATCCAAACGAATTCCTCATATTTCATTGATTCACTGCATGATCTGGGTTCTTCTCCCCCAGATCTGCGATGCGTTTGTCCCGGCGGTCGCTCCTAACCACTACGGCTGCAGCTGGTGCCGCCCTTGTTGGGAGCAGCGCCCAAGCCAAGGCAGTGCGTTCAGGTACCTCCGTTGACGTTGTGGTGATTGGTGGCGGGCTGTCGGGTTTGATCGCAGCACGTGCGATCAAACAGCAAGGACGCAGCGTGCTGCTTCTGGAAGCGAAACCCCGGATTGGTGGTCGGATGGTGAATCAGGCGGTTCCTGGGGGTGGCGTGGTCGATCTAGGCGGCCAGTGGGGCGGCAAAACGCACCACCGCTTTGCCGCGTTGACGGATGAGCTCGGTATGAAGCGTTATCCCTCCTATTACGACGGGAAAGGGGTTTTCCACTGGAACGGTCAATCCGTGACCACTGATCTTTTCATTCCTTCAAGAGGTCGATCGGTTTCTCTAACCCTGACGACATCGACCTGCCGGAGTCGGAGAAGCAGGCGGCTCTAAGGCTCTGGCAGACGATGCTGGCGATTGCTGAAACCATCCCACCGGAACAGCCCTGGACAGCCCAGAACGCCGCAGCCCTGGATGCACTTCCCGTGTCCCAGTGGCTGTCCGAACAGGGCGCCTCACCGCTGGCGATCTGGATGTTTGGTTGGATTTGCCGTGGTGGTGGGGCGCAAGTGTTTGAGCCCTATGAAGCGTCGATGCTGCATCTGTGCTGGACGATGGCCGTCTCACCACCAGGGACACCCCTGAAGAGTGGCTGCTGTACAGCGGTGCCGGCGAGGTTGCCAAGCGTCTGGCTGCTGAGCTTGGTTCTGATGTCCTCTTGAACGCCCCCGTTTCATCGATTCGCGAGACAAAGGGGAGGGTCACCGTCACCTACGGCGATGGTCAAACGATTAAGGCGACGTCAGCTGTCGTGGCGATCCCACCCGTCACGCGTTTGCAGATTCAGTTCCAGCCGCCTCTACCCCCGCGTTTTGTGCAGCTGATGCAGCGCACACCGATGCCATCGAAGTGGAAAGTTCTGGCGATTTATCCCAACGCTTTTTGGCGTGATCAGGGCTTTTGTGGTGCTGCTTCCGGCAATCTGTCCGTTCTCGAGCAAACGGCCGATGCCTGCCCACCGTCCGGCCGGCCTGGGATTCTCGCCAGTTTTGTGTCAGGTCAGCAGATCGGTCGTTTCAGCCAATTGAGTGATCGAGAGCAGCGCGAGCTTGTTCTCCGGGATCTTGAGATCTTTTGGGGACCGCAGGCCGCCCAACCTCTCGAGCTTGTGATCAAGCGCTGGACAGAAGACCCCTGGATCACTGGGGGTTATGGCATCACCCGCAATCCAGGGGCCTGGACGGCCTACGGATCAACCTGGCAGGAGCCCCACGGCCGGGTGTTCTGGGCTGGCACGGAACAGTCCACCCGTTGGCCTGGATATTTTGAAGGGGCGATTGAGGCGGGCCTGGTGGCTGCGCGTCAGGCCACGGCTGTCCTGACCTGACGGCTGTTTTGACCTGACGGCTGTTTTGACCTGATCGCAGACCTGACCTGACCAGCTCAGCTCTGGGCCATTGCCTTGGCCGAGGCCTGGATTCCAGCTTCGATGGCGCCCTCGAAGTAGCCAGGCCAGCGGCTTGAGGCCTCGGTTCCAGCCCAGTGCACCCGCCCATGGGATTGTTGCCAACCCTGGCCATAGGTAGTCCATGTTCCGGGGGTTACGAAACTGGTGAAGGCACCGCTGGACCAGGTTTCTTGGTTCCAGTTCTGCACGATCAGTTCCTCAGGTTCCCCGGCCTCTGAACCCCAGTACATCTTCAGATCATCGAGAACGGCCTGGCGTTGTTGCTTGGCGCTCATCTGCTGGAAGGCAACAGCTGCACTAGCGGTCACAAAGCTGGCAAGGATTCCCGGCGTGCCGCTCGGCAAGGAGCTGTCAGCCGTGAGTTCCAGGGTCTTCAGATTGCCAACGCCGAAGCCGTTGAGTCCCTTCTCACGCCAGAAGGCCGACTTGTAGATCGCAAACACCTTGATCATCGATCCCATCGGGCTGCGCTGCAGGAACGAGCGAGTTTCTGCCGGCAGATCGGGGCTGAAGGTGATGCGCTGACGCAGCGGAGGAGGAATGGCGACGATGGCGCTCTTCGCTGAAATCCTCCGCCCGCTTTCAAACCCGATGACAACGCCATTGTCCTGTTGTTCGATCACGTGCACCGGAGAACTCAGGCTGATGAAGGGATTGAGTTCGGCGGTCAGTCGCTCGGCGACCTGACCGGCCGCCCCTTTCAGCAACCAGGATTCAGGTGCTTCGTCCTGAGGCGCAACGGACTGCGTCCAGGCCAAATGAAGGATGGAGGCATCCCAGGGGTCAAAGCCTCCGGAACCTCCGACAACGGAGAGCCATTCCAGTTCGAAGTCGCTCAGTCTCGAAGCGCTGTTCTTCTCGCACCACGATCGGATGGTTGTGTGGTCCAGTTCGGTTGCGTTGGGTGCTGTCCAGGGTCGGGCTGGATCCACTGATTGGGCGATGGCGCGAAAGGCCTGCATCGCCGCTTTCGCTTTGGCGATCTGCTCTGCTGGTTGTTGGATCTGATCTCCTTCAAACAGCAGCACACTGTTGGAGGGCTTCTTGGCCATGTCGGCCACCACCCGCTTGTCGTCCCAAACCAGCACACCCTGGCCGTCGTAGTAGCTGGGGAACCGTTCGATTCCCAGCTCGTTCACCAACGTTTCAAATCGATGGTGCGTTTCGCCGCCCCATTGGCCGCCCAGATCAATCACGGCTCCAGTCCGGGTTGTCTGGCGGATCATCCTTCCGCCGGTACGGTTTCTGGCTTCCAGGATGTGAACACGCAAGCCCTGCTGCCGCAGTTGGCGTGCGGCGACCAGGCCGGATAAACCTGCGCCGACGACGACGACATCAACCTGGTCAGGCGGAGGCGACTGGGATGCCTGGCCAGTGTGTTGCAAAGCCAAGCTGCTCAGCCCGGCCAGTCCCGCACCGGCAATGAGTTCACGACGAGAGAGAGACAACTCCTGATCAGTCGATTGACTTCGTTTTAGCCAGCAACAACATCTCGGCAAATCGAGACCAGCTGCTGATCTCAACCGAAGTGAGAATGATCAGGTGGTTTCTCCGAAATGCCGTGATTCCGCTTTGAAGAACTCTTTGTTTGCAGAGTTTTGTCGGAGGAATCAAAAGCAGCTTCAATCCCTTGCCTGATCAAGCCTTGTAGTGGGCTTTGGCGTCATACAGCGTCTCGCTACTGATTTCCCGGCAGCCCACTTCACGGGCATAGGCCTCGGCATTTCGCCGGACCTTGCCACGGACAAAGAAGGGGATCTTCTTGAGTTCAGCTTCACCATCGATGGTCCAGACCGGAGAGTCCCCGTCGACATCTGGAACATCACTTGGTTCTGTTGAATCGCTCGCTGCACCGGAAACGCCAGCGTGTCCGAGATGGCTCTGGTGTCCGTCCACAAATTCAAAGTCGTGGCGGAACATACCGATCAGGTGTTCCTCCAGGCCCATCATCAATGGGTGTACCCAGTCGTCGAAAATCACATTTGCCCCTTCCCAGCCCATCTGCGGGCTAGTCCGTGCCGGAACGTCCTGCACGTGCATCGGTGTGCTGATCACGGCGCATGGGATCCCCAGTCGCTTGGCGCTGTGGCGTTCCATCTGCGTGCCGAGCACCAGCTCCGGAGCTGCTTCAGCCATGGCTGCCTCGACGGCCAGGTAGTCATCGCAGATCAGTGCCTCCAGCCCCATCGCCTTGGCCGCGGCCCGCACTGGCCTGGCCATCTCGCGGCTGTAGGTCCCGAGGCCAACAACCTTGAAGCCCAGTTCCTCTTTACAGATCCTGGCCGCCGCCAGGGCATGGGTGCCGTCTCCAAAGATGAACACCCTTTTCCCTGTGAGATAAGTGGAATCCACCGACTCGGAGTACCAGGGCAGGCGGGATCGCTGATGCCCCTCGCGGCGGTCGGGGGGATCCATGCCCAGCAGCCCGTGCACTTCACAGAGGAAATCGTGGGTGGCACCGATCCCGATCGGAACGGTACGGGAGAAGGGGATGCCGAAGTTGCGCTCCAGCCAGCTGCAGGTCGATTCAGCGACCTCGGGGTACAGGCAGACATTCAGATCCGCCTGGGGCAAACGCTGCACATCGCTTACGCCGGCTCCCAGGGGAGCAACGACCCCCACATCAATTCCATGCAAGGTGAGCAGTCGTTGCACCTCGAGAACATCGTCGCGACAGCGGAAACCAAGCAATGAGGGGCCAAGGAGATTGACCCGCGGTCGACGTCCCTCCTGCTTCCAGGCCCGTGGGTCGTGACTGGTCTGCTCTGGCACCTGTGCTTTCAGCAGACTGCGAACCAGCTGGTAGAAGGTTTCTGCGGCTCCCCAGTTCTCCTTCTTGCTGTAGGCGGGTAGCTCCAACGTCACGACAGGCATCTCAAGGCCCATGCCCTGGGCAAGGGCGCCGGGTTGGTCCTGGATTAGCTCCGCCGTGCAGCTTTCACCCACCAGCAGGGCATCAGGTTGGAAACGGTCAACGGCCTCGCGCACATGCCGCTTCACGAGTTCGGCGGTGTCGCCACCGAGATCGCGGGCCTGGAACGTGGTGTAAGTGACGGGCGGTCGCTGCCCCCGCCGCTCGATCATCGTGAACAGGAGATCGGCGTAGGTGTCCCCCTGCGGTGCATGGAGCACGTAGTGCACGCCCTGCATCGATGCAGCGATTCTCATCGCCCCTACATGGGGAGGTCCTTCGTAAGTCCAGAGTGTCAGTTGCATGATTCAGGCGTGTACAGGCTGGTCAGAGGTCATCGGTTGCAAGCCCGGGTGAATCAGTTCGCGACGGCGAAGCGGCCTGGAAAACAGCTCCGCAAGGTCACCGGCCTGGTCGATGCCGTGAATCGGACTGAACACCAGCTCAATCGACCATTTGGTGGCGATTCCCTCCGCTTCCAAGGGATTGGCCAGACCCATTCCGCAGACCACGAGATCGGGGGCGCTGTCACGGACGCGATCCAGCTGTTGCTCCACGTGCTGGCCTTCCATGACTGGGGTGCCCTCGGGTAAGAGGGCCAGTTCTTCGGCCATCTGCTCCCGATTCAGATAAGGCGTGCCGACCTCGACCAGTTCCATGCCGCACTCCCGTTGCAGGAATCGGGCCAGGGGCAGCTCCAGCTGGGACTCGGGCAACAGAAAAATCCGTTTGCCCTGGAGGATCTCCCGGTGCGGGGCCAGGGCCTTGCGTGCCCGCTCGACCAGGGGATCAAGGACGCTGGCAACACGCTCAGCTGCAATCCCAAAGTCCTGAGCCGCGGCCTCCATCCAACGGCGACTGCCCTCAGAACCAAGTGGAAATGGAGCGGTGAGCACCTTGGCGCCTCGGTCCTTCAACAACCTGGCTGTCTCCGTCAGAAAGGGTTGCGTCAGCAACACCGTTGTGCCGGCGCCGACGGGAGGAAGCTCCGTCGATTGACGCGGTGGCAGGCTGCGAATGGTGGAGATCCCGAGGCGGCTGAAGAGGTGGATCAGCCGATCCTCAACAGCGTCGGCGAGGGTGCCCACCAGCAACAGCTGGCGCTCGTCGCTGCTTGGCAGCAACGGAACCAGGGCGGCCAGGGCACCGTCTTCACCCTGGGTGAAGGTGGTTTCGATGCCGCTGCCGGAATAGTTCACCACCCGAACTCTTCCCTGCATGTCGTCGTTCAGACGTTCCGCAGCACGGGCCAAATCCAGCTTGATCACCTCGCTGGGACACGAGCCCACCAGAAACAAGGTTCGGATTTCCGGGCGCCGCTGCAGAAGTTCTCGGCAGACCCGGTCGAGCTCGTCATGGGCATCCGCGAGTCCTGCCAGGTCCCGCTCGCCGAGGATGGCTGTGCCGAAGCGTGGCTCGGCAAAGATCATCACGCCCGCGGCGCTTTGAATCAGATGGGCGCAGGTGCGTGAACCAACCACCAGAAAAAAAGCATCCGGCATGCGCCGATGCAGCCAGACGATTGAGGTGAGACCGCAGAACACTTCACGCGGTCCGCTCTCCTTCAGCAGGGTGGGCCCGGCCATCGGCCGCTCCAGATAGAGGATCTCCCTTCAACTTGCAAGATCACGGGCCCCGGACGCCAGAGTCAGCCCAAACTCTTTGGGATCAGTTCGGGTTTCACCCGCAGGCACAGCCCTTCATTTGTCGGATTTTGCTGGACGTTATCACTATTGATTGGCTAAAAGAGCTTAAAAGTGCTCATTGATTTTGACTGTCAATCCTGAGTTTTTAATCAGCAAAAATTTCTCGAGGCATACCAAAAAAGCGCTCAGCTTGGATGACGACAATATTCTTACTTACTACATTGACGATGTCAGTGGTGGCCAGATGTTGGCTGATGGCCGTTCGATTACGACCCTGGCGCATTCTGATGATGAGATTGCCTTCATTGAATCAATGTTTGATGATCTTGATTCGAATTTAGCCATTGATTTCGAGCGTGCTGCTAGTAGTAGGTCGTCTGATATCGATATTTATTCGGTTGTTAAAGTGAGTGGATGGGATCGCGATACCCTCGGTGAAGTGGCAGATCAGGAGAAGCAGCGCCGTGCTGGTTCCTGGTGGGATGTTTTGTGGCGTGACACCGACGGTAAAAATCGACAGAACAATAGTGATTTGTATTCAATTATTCATGAGACAGGTCACGCACTTGGCCTGTCTCATCCGAAGGAGAAGCCGTTCAGTCCAAGGTGGGATTCGTCCGATACGGTGATGTCTTACAACCCAAGTCCCGAGGGGTACAACACAAGTTTTTCCACTTCTGATGTTGAGGCTTTGCAGCTGATCTGGGGCCTTCCTGGTGGAAGCCAACAACCGGATTCAGGAGTCGAAATGCCAGTGCAGCAGGGTGGTTCTTCCAAAGAAGTCATTGGCAGCGGTCGGGCTGACGACTTGATTGGCGGTACTGGAGATGATGATATTTTTGGATTTGCAGGAGATGACTACGCGGATGGTGGTGCTGGGGATGATGTGATCTTTGGCGATCGAGGCGACGATATTTTAGTTGGTGGCAAAGGTGACGATATTCTTGAGGGTGGTAAGGGATTTAATCTTGCAGAGGGTGGTAGAGGTAGGGATCTGTTTGTGATTGCTCCCAAAGGTTATTTGGTGATTGATGATTTTCAAATCAAGCAGGATGACTTGTGGATTCTCAATAATGGTAAAACCTATTGGAATTGGGGTTGGGAAACCTCTGGTAATCGAACTTATTTATATGACATGAAAACAGGGGATGATTTCGCGGAGTTGAAGGGGCTCCACAACCTGGATCGAGCATCCGTGTTCAGTTAGCCGGCGCTAAGTGACAATCAGAGGCGACGTCGGAATCCATCATTGCGGAAGCTCTGATCACTCGCATCCAGTCGGCTGATCCGCCAAACGTTTCGGCTGACTTTCCGAGCAACAAGACCCCCACGTTCCACCCGCTCGCCGCCAGGTTTGGCGCCCATCAGGAAGCTCACTTCCGATGTTGTGAGCGGCGCTCCTGTCTCGATCGCCAGGGCTGTGAGCTCCAGTCGCTGACGCAGTTGACGAAGCTTCTCCGCGTCACTGCTGGTTGTTTCCAGCCAGGGAAGATCAACCTGGCCATCCTGTGCCAGGCGCTGCATCAGTCCAAAACTCACCATGCCGAGAGCCTGATCGGCATTCATCGGAACAGGAGTCTGGGACTGATCCGGTAAAGCCATGGTGAGCTGATGCGTTTCGCGGACGGTATCGGCTCCTTTTCAGGACGCAAGAGTGGCAACGACTGGCCTAGTGGGCGATCAAAAAGGCCATACGCGTCCGGTACACTCCCGCGCATGACCCGTTTCGCCAGCTTCGAGGCCCGGGAGCGGCGGCGTGGCGGAAGCTCACTCGTCACCGGGACTGAGGTGACCTCCCAGCATGGGGGGGCGAGCTGTGTTGTGACCACGGACTCCGAGTCGCCCCGGCTGCTGCGTCAGAACAGCCAGGTGCAGTCGATCGAACTGCGCACCCACGTGTTCATCGACTCGTTGCAGCCGCAATTGGCGGCCTACATGGGGTCGGTCAGCCAGGGATTTCTGCCCATTCCAGGAGACGCATGCCTCTGGATGGAGGTTTCACCGGGCATGGCGGTTCACCGCGTGACCGACATTGCCCTGAAAGCAAGCAACGTCCGCCTCGGCCAGATGGTGGTGGAGCGGGCATTCGGTTCGATGGCCCTGTACCACCGCGACCAAAGCACGGTTCTCCATTCCGGAGATGTGGTGCTGGAAGCGATCGGGAGCACGATCGATCAGCGTTCTCCAGCGGATGTGAGCTGGACTGAAGTCATCCGGGCGATCACCCCGGACCATGCCGTGTTGATCAACCGTCAGAACCGACGAGGTTCGATGATTGAGGCCGGGATGAGCATGTTCATTCTTGAGACAGAGCCGGCTGGATATGTGCTCATCGCAGCCAACGAAGCTGAAAAAGCATCCAACATCACCCTTGTGGATGTGAAAGCCGTTGGTGCCTTCGGACGTCTCACCCTGGCTGGGCGAGAAGGTGATGTTGAAGAAGCGGCGGCGGCGGCGATGCGCGCCATCGACCATGTGAACAGCAACGCGCGACTGCGCTGATTACTCAGATCGCTGCGCTTAGTTGAGGTGAAGCAGTTGACGTAACTGCGGCGCGAGGGCTCGGGCGGCTTTGCCACGACTGCCCAGTCGGATTAGCTGAGCGTGATTGAGCTCGCCATAGGTGCATCGGGCTTCACGCACCCACAGCAAGGACTCGTAGCACCCCCCTGGATAGGCGGGAGCAGTTAGCAACTCCCCCCAGCAGATGCCCTCAGCGGCGGCGACGCAGCTGCCTGAGGGATCGCTGATCACCATGGTGCTGCGAAAGCAGGCGCTTCGGTAAGGGGTTTGACCAACAGCACAAAGCAATTTCTCCAGCTTCAGAGCGTTTGTTTTGGCAAAGCGAGCAGAGAACAATCCGGGAGCTCCAGACAACGCATCAACTTCAAGTCCGGAATCGTCGGCCAGGGACCAATGACCTGTTCGCTGTGCCGCTGCAGCTGCTTTCAGTTCGGCATTCTCGCGGTATGTCGTTCCTGTTTCTTCAACGTCCAGATCGTCTGGTTGACGATCAACGGTGAGATCGAGCGGCGCAAGCATGGCTTCGATTTCAGCAATCTTTGTGGAATTACTGGTCGCAATAATCAGCTTGGGCTTCAAAGGGAACCGCAAAAACGGCCACCATTGTGATGGCTTGCAGTTGGTTTACGGGTAGAGATCTGACGATCGCGGGTTAGGTGAAACGGTATGGGTTGAACATTCCACCCCTCAGCAAGGCTTCGGGACCGCTTCAAGGCATGAAACTATGCAGCCCGAGGCGACTCGGCAACCTTCTGTCTGCAGGCCAGCACAGGATTTCCCACAGCAGTTCAGAACAGTCGGGGACAGGGTGATAAGCGCTGCTGATGATGTTCACTATGGACAGTGATTGCGGCTTGTTGGCGAATCGCTTGACGGGAGGAGCATCAGCAGAGCAGTCTCTGCGGCGAACATTCCACCTTTTCTTCCGGTAGGCAATGGCTAACGAAACCATGGGTATCGCTCTCGGCATGATCGAGACACGCGGCCTGGTCCCCGCCATCGAGGCAGCTGATGCCATGACCAAGGCTGCAGAAGTGCGCCTGATTGGTCGTGAGTTTGTCGGCGGCGGCTACGTCACAGTTTTGGTTCGCGGCGAGACCGGCGCGGTCAACGCAGCTGTGCGCGCTGGCGCTGACGCGTGCGAGCGCGTTGGTGACGGCCTCGTTGCAGCTCACATCATTGCCCGCCCTCACCGCGAGGTGGAGCCTGCTCTGGGTAACGGCAACTTCCTCGGTCAGAAGGACTGAGATCTTCCGTTGAGCCTCTGAATAAGGCACACGAACGTCTCACCCCCCCCCCCCTTACCGACCTAACGGAATTTCCCATGAGCAAGAAGTACGACGCTGGGGTCAAGGAGTACAGGGATACCTACTGGACTCCTGATTACGTTCCCCTCGACACCGACCTGCTGGCCTGCTTCAAGTGCACCGGCCAGGAAGGTGTTCCCAAGGAAGAGGTTGCCGCTGCTGTGGCCGCCGAATCCTCCACAGGCACCTGGTCCACTGTGTGGTCCGAGCTCCTCACCGACCTCGACTTTTACAAGGGTCGTTGCTACCGGATCGAAGACGTTCCCGGTGATAAGGAGTCGTTCTACGCCTTCATCGCCTACCCCCTCGACCTGTTCGAAGAGGGTTCAATCACCAACGTTCTGACCTCCCTGGTCGGCAACGTGTTCGGCTTCAAGGCCCTGCGCCACCTCCGCCTTGAAGACCTGCGCTTCCCGCTGGCCTTCATCAAAACCTGCTACGGCCCACCAAACGGCATCCAGGTCGAACGCGACCGGATGAACAAGTACGGCCGTCCTCTGCTGGGTTGCACCATCAAGCCGAAGCTCGGCCTGAGCGGTAAGAACTACGGCCGTGTTGTCTATGAGTGCCTGCGTGGCGGTCTCGACTTCACCAAGGACGACGAGAACATCAACTCCCAGCCCTTCCAGCGCTGGCAGAACCGCTTTGAGTTTGTCGCTGAAGCGATCAAGCTGTCCGAGCAGGAGACAGGCGAGAAGAAGGGTCACTACCTCAACGTGACCGCGAATACGCCTGAGGAGATGTACGAGCGCGCTGAGTTCGCCAAGGAACTCGGCATGCCGATCGTCATGCACGACTTCATCACCGGTGGCTTCACTGCCAACACCGGTCTGTCGAGGTGGTGCCGCAAGAACGGCATGCTGCTGCACATCCACCGTGCCATGCACGCTGTGATCGACCGTCATCCCAAGCACGGCATTCACTTCCGCGTTCTCGCCAAGTGTCTGCGTCTCTCCGGTGGTGACCAGCTCCATACCGGCACCGTGGTCGGAAAGCTGGAAGGTGATCGTCAGACCACCCTCGGCTACATCGACCAGCTGCGCGAATCCTTCGTGCCCGAAGATCGCAGCCGCGGCAACTTCTTCGATCAGGACTGGGGTTCCATGCCTGGTGTGTTCGCTGTTGCCTCCGGCGGTATTCACGTGTGGCACATGCCTGCCCTGGTCACGATCTTTGGTGACGATTCCGTCCTCCAGTTCGGTGGTGGTACCCACGGTCACCCCTGGGGTTCCGCTGCAGGTGCTGCTGCCAACCGCGTGGCCCTCGAGGCCTGCGTCAAGGCACGCAATGCCGGTCGCCATCTCGAGAAAGAGAGCCGCGACATCCTCACCGAGGCCGCAAAGCACAGCCCCGAGCTGGCAATTGCTCTCGAGACCTGGAAGGAAATCAAGTTCGAATTCGACACCGTCGACAAGCTCGACGTTCAGAACTGATTGTTTCTTCGGCCGGTTGATGCAACCGGCCAAACCCATTTCTTCAACCCAGGATCCCCATGCCTTTCCAGAGCACCGTGGGTGACTATCAAACAGTCGCCACCCTGGAGACCTTCGGCTTTCTCCCGCCGATGACCCAGGAAGAGATCTACGACCAGATCGCCTACATCATTGCCCAGGGCTGGAGCCCGCTCATCGAGCATGTCCACCCCAGCAATTCCATGGCTTCCTACTGGTCCTATTGGAAGCTTCCCTTCTTTGGTGAGAAGGATCTCAATCTGGTCGTCAGTGAGCTCGAGGCCTGCCATCGCGCTTACCCCGATCACCACGTCCGCATCGTTGGTTACGACGCTTACACCCAAAGTCAGGGTGCCTGCTTCGTGGTTTTCGAAGGGCGCTGATCGCTCTCTGCACGGTTCCGAGCCCTGACGTTTTCAGGGCTCCAGCATTTTCGGGGGGTTGCCCCCTCCACTCAACGACCACTCCTTCGGGCGGACATGTCCACACTCTCCAGTCGCGAACTCGCACTTGAGCGCCGTAAAGCGCTGACAACAGCCGGAAAAAAGGCGTCTGTCGCCGCCAGTTCCAGTGACAGCCGAGTGCGGACTGCTTCGGATGCACGTCCGACCCGGACACTGGCCAATGCTCCTGAGCCTGTTGCTCAAGCGCCGGCTGTGGCCGTTTCACGTGTGTCTGCGGTTGCTCCAACAGCGCGTTTCACTCCCACTGCAGCGCCTCGCGCGCAGGTGAAACCTCAGCGACATCCCAGTCGGGAACTTGTCCTGGCTCGCCGCGATGCCCTCTCACGACGCGGCAAGAAGGCTGATACGAGCAAAGATCGCAATCGTGCAGACGTTGCTCGCCAGACCAAGCCGGCCGCTGTTGCAGCTCCGGCTGTCTCCGAGGCGCCTGTTGTCGCGACGTCTCCAACGTCCGCTCCCCGTCTGAGCCCCAGACACGACCGTCGTTCGGCGACTCCGAAGCGCCGTGCCATTGAGAATCCCAGTCGCGCGCTGGTCCTGGCCCGCCGCGATGCCATGTCGAAACATGGCAAGACAGCAGGCAAGCAACCCACGAGTGCTGCGGCCGTTGCCCGTCAGGCCAACCCTGATCTCACCAGTCGCGAGCTGGCCCAACAGGTGCGCGAGCTGCGCGCCAAGGCCGGTGCCCGCAACAAGCAGGGTGCAGGCGTGACGCGACCAACCGGTCCCAACCGAAATGGTGCCAAGCAGGCTGCAGCAGCTGATGCTCACTGGAAAGTGGGCCAAAGCACCACAAGCACAGGACAGACGGTCACAGGCACGCAGGCCAACCGTTCCGTCAAGACCACCGGTAACGAGGCAAGTACCTGCCGCTCGATTACCGGAACCGAATATCTCGGAGCTGAAGTCTTCCAGACCTTCTGTCAGTCAGCTCCCGAGCCAACCACTCCAGCCAAGGTTCGCGTTACGGCCACCAGCCATGGCAACCGGGTCACCGGCAACGAAGTCGGTCGTTCTGAAAAGGTCACCGGCGATGAGCCCGGAACCTGTAAAAGCGTGACAGGCACGGAGTACATCTCGGCGAATCAGTCGGCTGCTTACTGCGGTAACGGTGTCAGCTCTCCTCGCAAGGTTGGTCACAGCCTCACGGAACAGGGGCGTCCCGTCAGCGGCGTGATGGTGGGACGTTCCGCCAGTGTCACCGGCGATGAAGCCGGAGCCAACCGCAGTCTCACCGGTGATCAGTATCTCGGTTCAGACCCTCTTCCCGAAGGACGTCCTGCAGCCAAGGTTGGCCTGTCTGGAACCCTCTCAGGTACGGGTGTCACCGGCACTCTGGTGGGCCGTTCCAGCCAGGTCACCGGTAACGAATTCGGCTCCTGCCACCGCGTGACTGGTGATCAGTACATCAGTGCCGAGCAGGTGAATGGCTTCTGCGGCGGCAAGCCCGAGCCCGAAGCCGCCAAAGTTGGTTTCAGTGTCACCAACCGCAACCAGGTGGTGAGCGGGACCCGCACCGGCCGCTCTGAGAACGTCACCGGTGATGAGCCCGGCAGCTGTCAGGCCGTGACCGGAACCCCCTATGCAGGCCTTGAGCAAGCCGGTCAAAACTGCGGAACCCCCGCTGTTCGAGCCATACGTGATCGCACCCCAGTGCGTCCCGGAACTCCTTCAGCTGCCATGACTGGGATTCAACCCGGCGTCGGCGGTGTGATGACGGGCGATGAGCGCGGCGCCTGTGAAGCGGTCACCGGTACTCCTTACGTCGGTGCTGATCAGCTGGCCGCTGCCTGCGGAGCCGACGCGCCTGCCGGAACAGCCACCCATGGTGAATCTCCCGAAGGAGCTCCCTGGACCCGTTTCAGTGTGGTTTCTCCCGCCCGCGCTGCTCAGCAGCAGCGTGATGCACGCTCCGGTGTAACCGGAACGTCTTACGAGCAGGGGAATCGCATCACCGGCCCTTTTGACATGGCTGGTGGCAAGGTGACCGGTACCGAGCAGTTCCGCTTCGATAACCGCGAGTTCCAAAACCGTCAGCAACAACGTCAGTTCCAACCCACCGTCGCTGTGGTCAGTGAGCCCACTGACAAGCCGACCTCCCGTGTCACCGGTGAGGGCTCATCCACCAAAGTCACTGGTGACGACTGGGATCGCGGGGAGCATGTCACCGGTACTGAGGGTGCATCGGCTCGCCGTCGTAACCCCAGCCGTCCCGGTCCGATGAGTGCCATGTCTCCTTTTGAGCGCAAGCGCAACGAGGCGAATGAATGGCCGGTTAGCCCTGTCACCGGTTCCAGCGGCAACACCGAGAAGGGCTCCCTGATCACCGTCTCAGGCGGCGCACGGGGCTGATTCACTGATGGTTCGCTCCAAGCCTCTCCGTGGCGGGCGACCTCAGGCCCCCTCGGCACCAACCCGTCGCCAGCTCCAGCAGTTGGCCAACAGCGACGATCACGCGCAGACGACTCAGGACACCGAGTCGTCTACACGCCAAGCTGCTTTGGAACGGCGCCGTGCCTTGACAACGTCAGGCAAAGCAGCGCAGCTGGATCACGGTTCTGTCGCTGGTGGTCGGATTCGCTCCAGCAAGGACGCTCAGCGCCCCGCTCCATCACAGCCGGCTTGGGTGCGGCGAGAGAAAGCAGTCACCCGGGCGGTGCCCTTCAATCTCAGTCGCACGTCGCTGCCGATTACCCATCGGCGCCATCCGTTGACGGATGCAGCGGCCAACGGCCGTCTCCAGGCTTATGAACAGGAGATCAAGGGCCGTTTCGATCGGATCGTTCCCTTGCTTAAGCAGGTTTCAGCGTTGCAGCATGAAACTGATTTCATCCCCCAGGCCCAACGGCTGTGCCGTGCGGAACTCGGATTCGACCTTCCGGATCACATCCTGCAGCGAGCCTGGGTGCGTCCTCTCGACATGCGCGCCCTGTTCGCCTGGTGCGTGTTCGAAAGCCATCGTCTGTTCAGTGACCGCTTCTTTCAGGACGACCCTCTGGAGGCATCGTCCGGCAGTGCCGCCTCAAGAGGCTTCGAACAGTTCCTGCTCGACTGCGGCATCCATCTCCTGGATCTCACTCCCTGTGCAGACGGCCGCCTGGCTCACACAGTGGCGTATGCCTTGCGCATTCCCTTCAGTGCTGTGCGACGGCGATCCCATGCCGGGGCCATGTTCGATGTGGAGAACACGGTGAATCGCTGGGTCAAAACAGAGCATCGCCGCTATCGCGAAGGCAATCCGAATCCCTCCACCGAACCCACCCGCTATCTGAAGGTGGTGACTTACCACTTCAGTTCCCTAGACCCTTCTCACCAGGGCTGCGCAGCCCATGGCAGCAACGACGAACTTGCGGCGGCAGCCGGTCACCAACGACTTCTGGACTTTCGTGAGGCGGTTGAGAACAGCTTCTGTTGCGGTGCTTCCGTTGATCTGCTCTTGATCGGCCTCGACACCGACACCGATGCGATCCGTGTCCATCCCCCGAGCCGTGACAGCGAGATGATGCTTGACCGTTGGCTTTGCGCCAGGGAATTGCATGCAGCCACGGCATCCATGACAGCGGATCAGGCCATGGCCCAAATCGCTGAAGCTGTTGAAAGCTCCGCCCCAGCTCCGATGGATGAAGGAATGGTCGCGTTTCTGAGCCGTTTGCTCGCCAACAACTTCTCCCAGATCGACTACGTCCAGGAATTGCACGGCGGCCCCTATCCCGACGCCGGCCATGCCGAGCGGTTCATCGGCGTTGGCATCGGCTTCAAGGAAGTGCATCTGCGCAACCTCACTTACTTCGCCCACCTCGACACGGTTGAAGAAGGCGCTCCTGATCTGGATGTCGGCGTGAAAATCTTTCGGGGCCTCAATGTTTCTCGAGATCTGCCGATTCCGGTCGTTGTGCGTTTCGACTACTCGGGTCGGGTGCCGGGTGCCCGTGAACGGGCCATTGCTGATTGCCAACGGGTGAATCAGGCCATCGCCGATCGCTACTCCTCTCTCGTCGATGAGGGGTTGCTCCACACTTGTCTCACCATTCGCGACCGTAACCAGACGGCTCCGGCCGAGGTCGTCGGTTCCACCCTCGATCCGCAACTTCCGGAGGCTCACTGATCATGCTCATCGTCAAGGTCATCAAGCCGCTCGTCTCCACCAACCGGATCCCTGATTTCGAGCACAAGCATCTGCAGGTGGTGCTCGATGGCAGCACCAAAAAGGTGGCTGTGGATGCCGTCGGTGCGAAACCCGGCGACTGGGTGATCTGCGTCAGCAGTTCAGCAGCCCGTGAAGCCGCCGGCAGCAAGTCGTATCCAAGCGATCTCACGATCGTTGGGATCATTGATCATTGGGAACCCGATCCTCCCAAGACGTCGGCTCCGGCTCCGTCCCCGACCCCCAGCAGCACACCTGCAGGAGGCAAGTCCAGCTGATGGAGATCATGCAGGTGATGGGCACGTTGATCTGCTCCTACAGAGTTGCAGGGCTGGATCACATGCATCTGCGCGTCCTCCGCAACAACAAGGGCAAGAAGCTGGTGGCCGTTGACCCCGTTGGTGCCCGCGAGGGCAACTGGGTGTTCACCGCCAGCGGTTCGGCGGCCCGGCATGCCTGCCCGGACAACACCGTTCTCACCGATCTGACCATCGGTGGAATCATCGACTTCTGGAATCCGGACGGATAGGGATCACCCATCTCCCTCCGCCGTTTCCGTTCCGTTTCCACACCTTCACTCCCATGGCCACTCCTTCCCCCTCTCCCCGTCGTCGTACGACCCGCAGTTCCGCTGCGGCGAACAAGACCGTGGATGTGAAGCCTGTGGCCAGCACGTCTGCAGCAGCGTCCACCCCCGCAAAAGCGGCTCCTGCGGCAACCACGCGGCGGTCCACAGCGACAACGCGACGCAGCAGCGCGGGTACAACAGGTTCAGGAGGTGGCTCTGCAATCTCCCCTCCAGCAGCGATGCCCTCCTCAGGGGTGCCCGGCGTGGCTCTCGGCATGATTGAAACCCGTGGCATGGTTCCTGCCATCGAGGCTGCCGATGCCATGACCAAGGCAGCGGAGGTCACTCTGGTTTGCCGTGAGTACGTCGGTGGCGGTTACGTCACGGTGATGGTTCGAGGGGAGACCGGCGCTGTGAATGCCGCCGTGCGCGCTGGTGCCGACGCCTGTGAGCGGGTCGGTGATGGCCTGGTTGCGGCCCACATCATTGCCCGTCCCCATAAAGAGGTGGAACCCGCCCTCAGCGGCAGCGGCGCTCTGCGGCGCAGCTGATTTTCAACGCCGTTCCTGACGGACCTTCACAAAGATCCCCCATTCCCGTGACTGGCGCTTAGATTCGCCGCCCAGTCAGCGACCAGCCCGATTCCGATCCCGCTTGCCGTTTTGACCTCGGAGCTTTCATTCCCGCTTCAGACCGCCTGGCTGATCCCGATCTACGGATTCGCCGGAATGGTTGTTTCACTCCCGTGGGCCTCCGGTTGGTTCCGCCGGCAAGCCCATCGGACTGCGGCGTACCTGAATATTCTTCTGAGCCTGCTCGCCTTCGTCCACGGCAGCCTGATCCTGCAGGAGGTGTTTCAGAGCGGTCCGGTCGATCTTGCCTTCCCATGGCTCACCGTTGCCGATCTTGAGCTGGACATCAGCTTCAGTCTCACCCTCAACAACCTGGTGGCCCTGGAGCTGATCACAGGCCTGAGTCTCTTTTCCCAGGTGTATTCGCTGGGATATATGGATAAGGAATGGGCTCTGGCGCGATTTTTTGCACTGCTCGGCTTCTTTGAGGGAGCGATGTCAGGGGTGGTGCTCAGTGATTCGTTGTTTCAGAGCTACTTCCTGCTCGAGATGCTCACCCTCTCGACCTATTTATTAGTGGGTTTTTGGTATGCGCAGCCACTGGTTGTCACCGCTGCTCGAGATGCGTTCCTCACCAAGCGCGTTGGTGATGTCTTGCTGCTGATGGGTGTCGTGGCTCTCTGCAGCTTTTCAGGCGTGATGGGATTCACCGATCTCTATGCCTGGGCGGCCCGCGACACCCTCACTCCTTTGGCAGCCACCTTGCTGGGTCTTGGCCTGATTGCGGGGCCGACAGGCAAGTGTGCCCAGTTCCCGATGCACCTCTGGCTCGATGAGGCTATGGAGGGTCCCAATCCCGCCTCGATCCTGCGCAATTCCGTCGTGGTCACCTGTGGAGCCATCGTGCTGCTCAAGGTGATGCCGATTCTTCAGTACTCGCCAGTCACCCTCGTGGTGCTTTTGGTGATCGGAACCATCAGTGCCATCGGCGGGTCTCTGGTGGCGATCGCGCAGGTCGACATCAAACGCACCCTGTCGTATTCGACGACGGCCCATCTGGGACTGGTGTTCATCGCGATTGCTCTGCAGATCCCAGTCCTGGCCTTACTGCTGCTCTACACCCATGCCGTTTCCAAGGCGCTTCTCTCGATGAGCGTGGGTGGGGTCATCGCCTCCACCAACTGCCAGGACATCACCGAGCTGGGCGGTCTCGCCAGCCGCATGCCAGCCACGACAACGTCCTATCTGGTAGGTGCAGCTGGTCTTGTGGGCTTTCTTCCCCTGGGCGGCTTCCTTGCCATGGCCCAGGGCATCGAGCTGCTCAGCGTGCGCTCCATACCGTTCATGGCGGTGTTTCTGATCACCAATGCCCTCACGGCCCTCAATCTGGTGCGCGTCTTTCGGCACGTGTTCCTGGGTGATTCGCTGATCAAGTCGAGGCGTGCAGCTGAAGTGAACTGGCAGATGGCGTTGCCAATGGTCGCTCTCAGCGTGGTGGTGGTGCTCACTCCTGTTCTGCTTGTGCGCCTGGAATCACTCGAAGGACTCCTGGCCTTTCCCCTCTGGGCTGCAGCATTGGTTGTGGGCAGCGGTCTGATCGGTCTCGTGGCTGGTGGCCTGGCTCCGCTCAGCAAAGCCTGGTCCCGTTCGCTCAATCCTCTGTTGCGCGCCGTTCAGGATCTCCTGGCCTACGACTTCTACACCGAGAGCTTCTACAGAATCACCATTGTCAATGTGGTGGCAGGGTTTTCGCGGTTGGCGTCCTGGTTTGACCGCAACGTTGTCGATGGCGTGCTGCACGGTGTGGCCCGCTTCTCCCTCGCCAGTGCCGACAGCCTCAAGCTCAGTGTCAGCGGTCAGAGCCAGTCCTATGTGCTCACGGTTCTTGTGGCCATCGTTCTTTTCCTCACGTCAGTGAGTTGGTTCCTCACCTGACCGATCCGATGCTGCTTTCCTTACTGCTTCTGATTCCTTTCTCCGGTGCCCTGGCGCTGATCCTCTGGCCCGGTGAGTTGAACCACGGCCGATTGCGGATCGGGTCAATCGTGATTCTGGCGATTCAGTGCCTGGCCAGTTTTGCGTTGCTGTTTCGTTTTGATCCAGCCGATTCAGGGCTGCAACTGGTGGAACAGGCGCGTTGGGTTCATTCCATCGGACTGGATTACGCCCTGGCGGTGGATGGATTGTCCCTGCCGCTCGTTCTGATGAATGGGGTTCTTTGTCTGGTTGCGGCGATTGCTTCCCGTTCCATCGAAAACCGTCCCCGGATCTATTACGCCCTCCTTCTGGTGATCAGCGGCGCGGTGAATGGCGCATTCCTGGCGCAGAACCTGTTGCTGTTTTTCCTGTTCTATGAGCTGGAACTGATTCCCCTATGGCTGCTGATTGCTGTCTGGGGTGGCAGCAACAGAGCCTATGCGGCTACCAAGTTTTTGATCGTGACTGCGGTTTCGGGGGTTTTGATCCTCGCCGCGTTCCTTGGCCTGGCCTTCGTGACTGGAACGATGGATTTCAGCCTGCGGCCGGTGTTGAGCGGTGAGCTCGGCATGGTCAGTCAGCTGATTCTGATGGGGGCTCTGCTGATTGGTTTCGGCATCAAGATTCCGCTGTTTCCCTTCCATACCTGGTTGCCCGATGCCCACACAGAAGCCTCAACGCCGGTGTCCGTTCTGCTGGCTGGTGTGCTGCTCAAGCTAGGCACCTACGGCTTGCTGCGTTTCTGCCTTGGTCTTTTCCCTGAGGCATGGCATGTCGCCTCACCCTGGCTGGCTGGCTGGGCAGCGATTTCTGTTTTGTATGGGTCCCTTGCAGCCATTGCCCAGACAGACATGAAACGGATGGTGGCCTACAGCTCGGTGGGCCATATGGGCTATGTGCTGCTGGCTGCCGCGGCGGCCACTCCTCTCGGGCTGATGGGGGCTCTGTTTCAAATGGTCAGCCATGGCCTGATCTCGGGTGTTCTTTTTCTGGTTGTCGGTGTGGTGTATGCCCGCACCGGCACAAGAGATCTGAATGTGCTGCGTGGACTGCTCAATCCCCAGCGTGGCCTCCCTCTGACGGGGTCTTTGATGATCATCGGTGTGATGGCCAGTGCCGGTATCCCAGGGATGGCCGGCTTCATCTCCGAGTTCCTGATTTTCCGCGGCAGTCTGCAGCCGTTCCCCGTGGCCACGTTGCTCTCGATGGTGGGGTCTGGACTCACAGCGGTTTATTTCCTCCTCCTGGTGAATCGTGCCTTCTTCGGACGCTTGGCCATCGCCGCCGGCGAAGTGGTGAATCCCCGTATTCTTCAGATCGTTCCATTGCGGGAGCAGTTGCCTGCCATTGCTCTCACCCTTGGAGTTCTGGCGCTTGGCTTGGTGCCGGAACTGCTGTCCGGACTCAGCGAATCAGCCACCACGGGTCTGAGCCAGTTGAGTGAGGCACTGTCATGACTGCAACCACCACGCGTCCGCTTCAACCCCCAGTTCTGCCGGATCAGGAGGAACTGATCCGGCGTCTTCTTAGTGACACCCCGTTGCTCAAGGACACGCCGGACCACCTGCTTCAGGTGGTGAATGTGCTGGAAAGCTATGGGATCGTTCTCGACGCCTACAGCAAAAATCTGGTGGATCAGGGGCAGAAGCAGCTGCTCAACCCGTTCCCCGTGATGCGCTTCTTTCATGAGGGAATCACGCCAAAGCGTCTTTGGGATCATCTGCTTGGAGACCGCATCAATTTCGAATACGCCGAGTACTGCCAGAAAGCCATGTTCTGGCATGGCACTGGTGGTTTGGATGCCTATCTCGACAGTTCTGAGTTTCAGGATGCCTGTCAGCGAATCATCAGTCGCAAGTCGGCGCGGGACCCGTTGATTGGAATCACCAACCGTTTGTATCCGGGCTTCGCTCCGGAATCGATTCGCTCGCTCACCACGATCTATTGCCTGGGCCTGTTCTGGCGTGTGATGAGCGATTTATTTGTTGATCTGGCTCGGCGCTATCGCATCGGCGAGGTGGCCTGCGTCAAGGATGTTGTGCATCACATCCGCGATGGTCTTGTTGCAGCAGCCGGCAGTCCAATCACTTACAAGGTTGTGATTGCTGGGGAAGAGATCTGGGTGCTTCCTCCGGAAGCTGGGCTCACCTTTCTTGTTGATGTCGCCGTGCCGTATGTGGAGGCCGTGTTTTTCCGTGGCATGCCATTCCTCGGCACGGTGTCGTACAACGCCCAGGCTCGTCAGATCTCACCGGACATCAGTGATTTCAAGTACGGAGCTCTTTACGCAGACCCAATCCCCAGCATGGGAGCAGGCATCCCGCCCAGTCTCTGCATGCAGGACATGTATCGGCATCTGCCGGACGAACTCACCCGTTGGTACGACGACCATGCCCGAGGGCAGGTGGACGTTCATGTGCAGATCTGCGTGAGTTTCCAGAAATCAATGTTCTGCGTGACCAATGGAGCCATTGCCGGCACGATGCCACATTCCCTCGACACGAATGATCCAAGTGAACAGGCGGCCAACCATTCCTATGCGAAATCCTGGGCTGGTCGCCTGATGGGCTGCCAAAGGGTCGCTCTTCTTTGAAATCGTCCGAGCTGCTTATCTCAGATTCATGCAGCTTCCCCGCTGACGACTGCGATCTGATCGCTGGCAGAGAAGACGTCTGTGTCGAGTTGAAGTAGATCTTGGGTGTTGGCAGGGAAGTTGCCTGTTGGTGCAAAGTGCAGTGTTCTTGTGTCAGTGGCGAATGCAAGCAGGCCTGTGAGTTCGTTCGGGAAAATTTGCGCTTTGATTCTGGCTTCTGTGTCCACGATGACTG
Source organism: Synechococcus sp. CC9616 (assembly GCF_000515235.1). Taxonomy (NCBI): domain Bacteria; kingdom Bacillati; phylum Cyanobacteriota; class Cyanophyceae; order Synechococcales; family Synechococcaceae; genus Synechococcus; species Synechococcus sp. CC9616. The sequence goes on from NZ_KI911558.1 coordinate 218,900, forward strand.
TGTTCTTGAGGCTTGATGCAGCCCCAGCTTCGGTCACAGTCTTCTGTTGGATGGCAGCCCCAGCTTCGTAATTTGGAAAACTGCCATCGTTCACTTGAATCACATCGAAGCTGCCGTTGGCCTTTGTGGCATTGTTCGCACCTATGAATCCGGTCACGGTGTCAAGGCTGTCTGATGTGGTCTGACGCGTGAGATTGATTGTGTTCTGGATGTTGGTTTTTGGGAAGTTAATGATGTCCAATCCAGCTCCTCCAGTGATTGTTGATTTGCCTCCAGTTGAGCCCGTCAGTATGTCAGCGCCAAGATTGCCGAAGATCTCTGCATCACCAGCGAGTCCCTCGATGGTGTCTGGGCCAGCGGATCCGACGAGACGAAGAGTTGATTTGCTCTCCGGTGTTCCTGAGTCAGCATTCAGAAGTCTGATTCCGAAGATGCTTGTGATTCCTGAAAAATCAAAATCTGTGATAGCTGATTGATGCCAATCAGTAAACTTCGTAGCCGCTTTAAAAGTGCTGCCTTCTTCGACTTTCAGAGAGCTCCCTTTGACAATGGACTTGAGGGAAATTTCTATGCTTTCGTCTGAATCTGCTTTGATCTGAAATTCTTCAATATTGGTAAATAAAGTTCGAGGTATAATATCCTCAAGGTTTGCTCTGCTGTCGCTATCAATAGTGGCGATATCTTTGTCTTTTGTGCTTCCGTCTTGGATGATACTGTTGAGTTCAAGGCTGCCGATTGGGCAGTTGATCGTGTCGCTGAACTCTGTCAGTGGATTGTCTGGTAGTAAATCTTTTCCGGCTACTTTGGAAACGGAAATGCCTCCGGGAAGAATGCCTAGGCTGAGATTCAGTGTTGCTGAATTTCCTTCGCTGTCTGTGGCGACAACATTAAAGTCGTAATTATTCTTTTCTGAGTGATTCAGGTCTGTTTTTGTTGTGATGATGCCTGTCTGGGGATCTATTTTAAAGTCTGCGGCATCGTTTCCTGATAGGGAATATGTGATTGGTGTGGATGCGTCTGTTGCTTCAGCGGTATAAATAACTGTTTCTTGAGGGGTCCCTTCCTTGACGGAATCGACCTTGCTGGCAGATGTGAAAGCAGGGGGAGTGGTATCGGGATCGGTTGGCTGAGCAATACTTTCCCCTAAGACTGAGAAGGATTTGGATGATTTATTCTTGCTTCTGGAGATCTTGAACCTGTCCGATTGCTTGATCGGGTCGAATGTGAAGTCTACATTCGCAGAGGTGAGATTGGTCTCGTTGGCCGTGTTAAGGCTTTCGATGGTTAGTTTGAGATTGCTCTTTTTATTTTTTTTCTTGCCTGGCAGGTCTTTTTTGCTGAATTTAAAAACAAATTTTCCGTCAAACTCGTCTTCTTCCGAGACTATTCCGATTACTTTTTTGCCTGATTTGTTGGTGAGCTTCGCTTCGAGGTCGGTGTAGCTCTGAAAACCTTTGAGTTTTGCAGTGAACTTCATGGGTGTTCTCAACCAACATCGATCGAGGTTTTTTTAGCCACGGATCATTGCATTGTCAGTTCGTGGATATGTCAGTTCAGCCAATGGCGACACCAGGCTCAGACCCCACAGTGAAGCTTTTTTAGCATTGGTCTCAGCCAGGCTTCCGACAGCAAGCTCGCTGGCTGACATGCCCCCAGCTTGGGGGGTTAGAACGGTTCTTTGCTCTCCTAGCTTTCCTTAAGTGCTTGTCGGGTTATGGATCAGTGGCAGGAACGCAAGCGACCGGTTTGTCTGGAGCGACGGTTCGAGTTTGAAAGCTACAGCGCCACACGGGATTTTCTCGATCGACTCGGTGAGCACAGTGAAGCGACCCAGCGTTTCCCAGATATCAGCTTTGGGCGTACGTACGTAAACATCACCCTGCGGCCGGAGCAGGACGGCGAGGCCGCCGCCCTCAGTGAGGGAGACCGGCGCTTCGCTCACGAGATTGATGGACTCCTCGGTTGATCTCGCTTCGGCCTATGCCGATTCGGGTGTAGCCGCTGTTCTTGAGCAGCTGGATCGTGAGCTGATTGGACTGAAGCCAGTCAAAACGCGCATTCGCGAGATCGCCGCTCTCCTGCTGGTGGATCAGGCCCGGCAGCAGTTGCAATTGCCCAGCACGGCTCCCAGCTTGCATATGTCATTCACGGGGCGTCCAGGAACCGGTAAAACCACCGTGGCGGAACGGATGTCGCAGATTCTGCACCGCTTGGGCTATCTCCGTAAGGGCCATGTGGTCACGGTGACTCGCGACGATCTTGTCGGTCAGTACGTCGGACACACCGCGCCAAAAACCAAGGAGATGATCAAGCGTGCCATGGGCGGCGTGCTGTTCATCGATGAGGCTTACTACCTCTACAAACCGGGAAATGAACGCGATTACGGGGCCGAGGCGATCGAGATTCTGTTGCAGGAGATGGAACGCCAGCGAAAGGATTTTGTGGTGATTTTTGCTGGCTACGGAGATCGCATGGAAGATTTTTATCGTTCCAATCCAGGCCTTTCATCCCGGGTCGCTCATCATCTCGAGTTCCCTGATTACAGCGATGAGGAACTCATGCAGATCGCCGCTTTACTGCTTGAGGATCAGCACTACTGCCTCAGTGCCGAGGCCATTGAGGCATTCAGCGAATACATCTCTCGTCGCCGTCAGCTTCCGTTTTTCGCCAATGCCCGTTCGATCCGAAATGCACTCGACCGTGCCCGGCTGCGTCAGGCGAATCGTTTGTTCAATCGCATGGGCGACCGTCTTACCCGGGAAGATCTGATCACGATTGAGGCTCAGGACATTCGGGCGAGTCGGGTGTTTCAGGGGGAGGTGGAGGGACATCATTCCCGCCACCAAAGCGTCGACTGATCAGAACAGCGACGCCAACACCGATCAGGGCACTGGCGGAGCCATGGCCTTGCATCAGGCAAATGGACAGCACCAACACCACCAAGGGGCGGCCGAGCATCAGCATGAAGAAGCCACTGGTGACTCCGGCGCACCAACTGCCGATGCTCCCCAGTTGCGGCAACAGCTCATGCAGCCCTCCACCAAAGGCACAGGCCAACACGAAACCAGGGAAGAAGATCCCACCGCGCCATCCCGTCTCAAGACAGAGGCCCAGCATCAGGAGCTTCAGCAGACCAACGCTCAGGAGAAGAATGACGGTGTCCTTGTTGGCCCCATCCAGGATGGGGATCACCTGGTGTTCCCCGGCAAAGCCCACCATCGGGAACCAGTGCAGCAACATGCCCAGAAGCAGGCCGGTGATAACAGGCCACCAACGCCAGTGCTTCAGCAGTTGGCGACGTTGCAGTGCGCCGCGCCACTGACGCAATGCAATGCCAAGAGCGCTGCCAACCAGGCCAGCCAGCAGGCCCACGCTGACGCTGCCCAGATCTTCGCGAAATGTGGTGGGCCAGATGTAAGGGACCCTCGCCATGCTTCCTCCGGTTACCTCCAGGATTCCGCCGAAGACGGCGAATCCGGCAATGCCGCCGAGGCTGCCGGGAATCCAGCGGCTGTGAAGGTTGACTCGATGCTGATTGATCACAACACCACCCAGCAAAGGCGCCTCAAACATTCCCAGGCTTCCGGCAACGGCTGCATCGGAAAGCGCCCTGTCGCGACCGCGCCAGATCGTCTGGCTTGCAATGGTGATCAGCCGGGTCAGTAAAGCTTCCGGTCCGACAGGCGCACCACCGATCTGCGCGAGGGCGGCCGCCAAGATCGAGCGCCACTCATGGCGTTGCGGTGCATGGTCTGGATCCCGTAGATCCTCCATCGTTTCCGGGAGTTCCGGGAGAAGGTTGCGTTCGTCTCCGCCTTCCACGATTGCCAGGATGACGCCAACGCCGCCGCAGACCAGCAAGGACCACAGCAAAGGAATGGATGTGGTGAGGCCTTGTTCTGTTTTTTCCCCCCAGAGTTGTTCTCCGATGCCGCTGATCAGACCCAGCATCACTGCGGTGAATACACCGCTTAATGCACCGGTCGCCAGCGCCATCAGGCCCTGACGTATCTCAATGGAGACCAGGCTTTTTTGTCGGGCTGTCACGGTGTCACCAGTACGGATCGCAGGCCTGATCCACAACGAGGCGCCCTGATTTTGAAGCAGGAACCGTACTGATGCAGGCACGGATCACACGGCCGTTCACTTCGATCTCACAGGCTCCGCAACTACCTCCCATGCAGCCGGTTGGGATGGGACATCCGGCTCGGGCCGCACTCAGCAACCAGTCGCTGCCGATCACTTCCGAGCTGGTGTGTCCATCAGGCCAACGAACGGTGATGCGTTTCATGACCCCAGCAATGGAGCAATGTCCACATGCTGCTCGAAGGCATCGGCGAGACGATCGAGCAACTGATCGCGATGCGAGGCGTGATGCGGGCGCTCGATGGAGAGCTTGGAGATCCCCTTCCCGCTGCGCAGGTGATTGAGCCAGTGGCGGCGCCAGGGACCGTTGTCCAGCAGGCCGTGGAGATAGCTTCCGGCGATGACTCCTCCATTGATTCCTCGCTTCCACCAACCCAGGTTGGGCTCCTCCATCAGCGACATCAGATCGGCTTCTGCGGTGGTACGGCCGTGGTGCAGTTCAAATCCCCGCACTTCGGTTGGAGCGGGCCATCGACTGATGAGATCGCGTTGTCGCAAGGTTTTGTCTCGGCTGAATCGGGTCTTGATCGGCAGCAGCCCGAGACCTTCACTGCTGCTGGGTCCCCCCTCCAGTTGCTCAGGATCCTCAAGCTGCTGCCCCAGCATCTGCAGGCCTCCACAAAGACCGAGAAGATTCCCGCCTGAGTGGGCGTACTCCTTCAGCTGATCGGCCAAACCTCTTTCTCGCAGGAGCGTTAGGTCGTTCAGGGTCTGTTTGCTGCCAGGCAGGATCACGGCATCGGGTTGGCCCAGGCGATCTCCTGGAGAGATCCAGCGCAGCCGAACGCTGGCCTCAGCTTCCAGCGGATCAAGGTCGGAGAAATTGCTCAGGGAGGGGAGTCGTAGGACTGCGATCTCAAGGTCCGCTGGGCCCCTGGAGGGGCGGCGTTCCAGCAGATCGAGGGAATCCTCGGGAGGGAACAGTTCGTTGAGCCAGGGCATCACGCCGACAACTGGGATCCCTGTTTCACGCTCCAGCCAGGCGCGGCCGTCGTCGAACAAGTCGCGGCGTCCGCGGAAGCGGTTGATCAAAATTCCTCGGATCAACGGCCGTTCGATGGGTCGGAGCAAGGCCAAGGTGCCAACAACCTGGGCGAACACTCCCCCTCGTTCGATATCTGCGACGAGTAGGCAGCGGGCCCGCAGAAACTGGGCCAGACGCAGATTGGTGAGATCGCGTCTCTGGAGGTTCACTTCCACTGGGCTGCCGGCACCTTCGAGAACCAACCGTCCGTCTGGCCAGTTGTGGCTCAGCGTTTCGAGTCCGCTGCGGATCGCCCGCCAGCCGGGCCGGAACCAATCGCGGTAGTAGTGCTCGGCGCGTGCTGTGCCAACGCTTTTCCCGAGATGAATCACCTCACTGGTGCTGTCGCCCCGAGGTTTGAGCAATACAGGGTTCATGGCACAGCAGGGATCGAGCTTGGCGGCCCAGGCCTGCATGGCTTGGGAGTAAGCCATCTCTCCACCGTCGAGATCGACCCAGGCGTTGTTGCTCATGTTCTGTCCTTTGAACGGCAGCGGTTGCTCGCCCCGACGTTTCAGGACACGGCAGAGGGCTGCGTTCATCAGCGATTTGCCGGCACCGCTGGAGGTGCCCAGCACCATCAGCGGTGGGCGGGATCGGATGGTCACAAGGGCCAGCGACGCCGCAACGCCTGCCGGAGCTGTTCGCCAGAACGGACCGGCTTGAGCAGCAGATCAGGGTCGCGATCCATCAGGGCCCGTCCAAGAGGCGTTAGCCGAAAGCGGCTGGTCAGACCCTGTCCATCCACTTCCCGCCGCAGCACGCCCACGGTGATCAACCAGCGCAGATCATCCTCGAGAGCTTCAGAGCTGTGGTGCCAGCGTTTGCCACGCCCATATCTCTCCCTGTTGTTCCAGAGGGTATTGGCGTCGAGCCCTTGTGCCTGAAGATCGCGATACAGATGATCGGAAAAGGGCAGGCAGCGCATCGAGCGGGTCGCCCTGTCACGGCTGCGTTGACTGAGCAGGTCGCTTGTGAACAAGGGATCGGTGATAACAGCCCTGTCGCCCCTGGCAGCCTACGGACCATTCCCTGGGAGTTGTCTGCCGTGTTGTTGCTCGCTTCCGCATCGCCAGCTCGCCGCCGCCTGCTCGAGCAGGCGGCGATTCCCCATCGGGTGCGGGTCAGCGGAGTCGATGAGACGTTGATTCAGCATCCTGATCCGGAGCAGTTGGTGCAGAGGCTTGCCCAGGCCAAGGCCGATGCAGTGAAGGCGCTCCTGGACGCTGAGCAGGATGCTGAGATCAGGGCGGTGCTGGGCTGCGACTCCGTTTTTGTGTTTGAAGGAGAGGTCTTCGGCAAACCCTTCGATGCGCAGGAGGCGATCACGCGCTGGCGCCGCATGGCCTCGGGCACTGGTGTTCTGCTCAGTGGGCATGCGCTGTTGCGTGGACCTGCTGCCCAGGACTCCATGCCGGAGGTGCGACTCGCCTGTGTGGGCACCAAAATCCGCTTTGCAGCACTGAGCAACGCTGAAATTCAGGCCTATGTCGCCACAGGAGAACCCCTGAGCTGCGCTGGTGGGTTTGCCTTGGAGGGGCGTGGCGGCCTTTGTATTGAATCCCTGGAGGGGTGTTATTCCAATGTCATCGGTTTGAGTCTTCCCTGGTTGCGCAGGCAACTGCCCTGGATCTGATGGCTGACGTTTGATCTGGATGCAAGCAGGATGAGCATTCATTGGTGGTTGGAGCGTTGTCAGCCCTGACGCGACGGTTGCGCGCCCTGCTGGTTCCATCGCTCCTGATCGCTCTGCTGATCGCAGGATTGAGCGGAGGCTCGCTCCCCGCTGGAGCCATCGGTTGGCTCGATTTCGTACCAGGTTCTCGACCGTTGAGTCCCGGTTCACCTCAGGGACTGCTGGACCAGGGCAGCGACTTCACCCTTGAGGGGAAATACAAGCTCGCCAAAGTCAAGGTTCTCGGTGTGCCGGCGATCACGGTTGCCAGCCCCATTGATGAGTAGTCGTCCGAGGTGATGGGAGCGTCTGTTCGGGCCCAGGTGATCGAAGGCAACCTGCGAGCTCTCTACGACCCCAATCAGATCTGCAGCTTCAGCGAACGCGTCAGCGAGTGGGTTTCGGATCAGTTGCTGGATCTCGATGCTGCCGTTTGCTCGGCTGGGCAGAGATATGGACTGAGTCGCAGCGGCGATCCGATCAAGCTCCTGGTGCGCAGGGAGGGAAGTGGTCCCTATGAGATCGCGGCTCGCTTGCCGGGTCGCGAAAACCCATTTCCATTGCTCACTGTCACGCGAGCCGATGCCGAGATCAACGGAGCCAAAAGGCTGGCATTGGCGCAGATGTGGCGTGAGCGCCTGGAGAAACGGGTCAACCATGCCCGTCAGGTGTATTCGCCACCGCAGATGGCGAGACGCGCCCGCCTCATCCTGGTTGTTGAGTTGCTGCTCTCCGGCCTTTTGGCTGGAACGGTTCTGCTCTGGAACCGTCTGCGTCAGCGCACCACCCGGCTGGAGCGGGAGCAACGCCAGAGGCGTGCCCGCCGGGGCCGGCGCGTTGAGATTCGCCTCTATGCCGAACAGACGGTCACGATCATTGCTTTTTTGCTGATCTTCTCGATCGTTGTGCTGATGTTCGGCATCGGCGTGATGGTTCTGCCGGGGCTGGTGTCGCTGGGGATCGAGCTTCTGCTGCAGCCCCTGTTCGCCATTGTGAAATTCCTTCTGGTGACGCTGCTCACCTTTCTGCTGCGCAGTCTCACCACGTTTCTGCTCAGCCAGTGGGCCGTTGATATCGGCGTGTCGGAACAGGAGCTGGAGCGGCGTCAGCAGCGATATCGAAGTTTGGAACGCGTCACCCATCGGCTGATTGATGTGGGCGGACTGGCGCTTGTGGGGATCTGGGTGCTGCTCGATATCCCGGGTGTCCGGTCGGGGTCCACCTCGCTGATCCTGGCCGGGGGTGCTCTGCTCGGTGCGTTGGCCCTCGTGTTCCAGGCTTTCCTGCGTGATTTCTTCGCCGGTTTAGTGATGCTGCTCGAGGATCGCTACGTCATCGGCGACTGGATTGAAGTGAATGGGATCGTCGGTGAAGTGGTGGACGTCGGTCTGTTCAGCACCCAGTTCAGATGCCTGGACCAGCGGATGAACATCATCGACAATTCCCAGATCCTGCAGATGCGTAATCACACCAAGCTGCGCTCAGGCAGCCTGGTGAACTTTCTGATTTCGCACCGTCAAAGCAATCTCGAATTGGTTTTTGATGTTCTTTCAGATGTGATTGAAGGGTTTTCAGTTGATCCTTATTGGAGTGATCGTCTGATCAGAAAACCCATGCTGCGTGGCGTCAAATGTTCCACAGCTCTCGGTGTGCACATGCAGGTGCTGCTGTTCACCCAAGCCGGTGAACAGTGGTCTGCCGAGCGGGAGTTTCAGCGGCGCGCCCTCGGGGCTTTTCATCAGGCGGGTGTTCGTCTTGCTGAAGGTCTTGGGGTTCAGTCGATGGAGGCTGCCGACATGTTCGGTGCTCAACAGGGTTGAACCTCTGCTCAGTCAGCTGTATACGTGCAGACGGCTGAGTTGTTTCTACGGTCAGGGGATAGCAAAGCAGCGACAGTGTCCCTTCTTTCAACGGGCTCCTTTGAGCAGGTGTTTGACCTCCCTTCGGATGTGTCGATCACGTCGCAACTTCTGGTTGATCGATCCAGGGCAGCTGGGGCCGACGTGGCAGTGGAGGACGTCGAGACGGCCCTTAGAACGCACCGGCTCAGAGCGGATGAGGTGGGTCAGCAGGGCTGGCGACAGCTTCTTGCACTTCAGGTTGGAGATGCCCGGGTGAAGGCGGCAGAAGCCTTTCAGCTGCTTGATCAGGACAAGGATGGCCGGGTGGAGCTTTCAGCGCTCAAGCGCCTAATTCAGTTGTTTGAGGTGACAGAGGGCACCGCTGAAGCCATCACGATCGAAATGGCTCGCGATGGGTCTGCATCGATCGACCTGGAGAGATTGCTGGCTTTCCTGCCAGACGATTTCACGGCACATCCCCGTGCTTACAGGGGCGGACACCGCTCGGCTGAGCCAAGCAGCAGCGCTGCGCGACGCCATGCGAACAGGAGCACAGATCAACCGAAACAGGATTCGGCTTCCCACCAAGGAACGTCGCCGCTGCAGATGCAGATCGGCTGGTTTCGTCTCATTCAGGGAGCGGCTTATCGCAGTTTCCGTGAGAGCTATTCGGCCAACTCGGAAACCCACCTTCGTGCCTACGACTTGCCCTACACCATCCCCGATTTCGTGCACTTCGTGAATGCGGCGGTGGATCTCTACCTCTCTCTGGGCATTGTCGAACCCGGAGCAGAGGAACCCTTCGAGAGCCTCAGGGCTTCCGTCAACGGTGCGGAGGCAGATCTGCGTGAGCGGATGGCCAACTGGGATTCGATGCCCAAGACGGACGCGATGCTGGAAGCCGAGGGACGCCTCGAACAAGAACTGCAGGAGTTGGACCACCACCATCAGATCGTTGCGGTGGTGCTTGAGGTGCTGTTGACCGCTGCACTGCATGGTCATGATCCCGAAAAGGTCACCCATGAGGATCTTCAGCGCCATGAGCTGAATCGTCTGCGTCAACTCGATGATCACCGGGAGGTGAACGCGGAGCTCGATCCCGACAAGCCCAAAGCGCAGCGGCCTTACTACGACACCTGGCAGCGGGTGATCGTTGACACCGATGACCAGCGCTATGCGGGGTCGATCATGCCGACCGCGTACTGGTATGACGACTTCATGCCGCTGCTGTTGCGGGCCAGTTCAGTGCTTACGCAGGCCGACATTCACGATTGGGATGATGCCGATGACGACGAGCTGAATGCCTGGTTCTCACAACGGCATGCATTGGGCGAATTCCGCATGTACGGCCATGCCACGGAAGAGGCCTTTCAATCCCGTCCTCTGACGGTCAAGAAGGAGCTGCGGCGAGCCTGGGAGTTGACCCGTCACTACCTCAATGGTGTTCAGAAGCGTCGGGAGCGGGAGGAGTTCGGCCGTGGGGATGGATTTCTCTGTCAGTACGTCGCCTTTCTCGATCTCCATGTCGGCCGCCACGATGTGGAAGCCAGCCAGATGCGGGTCAGTTTTCCGTATTACATCGGCCCGGCCACCTGGCGCTTCATGCACACCAGTGCAGAGCTGATTGCGGCACAGCCAGAAGACCAACAGCAGCGCTCGGTTGAGGCTTTCAAAGGCTTTTTCGTGGCCCTGGCCACGATGTATCCATGCCCTTACTGCCGCTTCCACCTCAACCGTTATGTGGTGCGCAACCGCGAGGTGTCGATGTACCCGATCGAATATCTCTTCCTGGGTTCCGACCAGGCCAGCAGCACCCTTGAGGTGTCGCTTCAGGACAAACTCGAACAGGTGAGTGATGGCGAAACCCTGCGTTTGTTCCTCTGGAAGCTTCACAACACCGTGTCATCGTCGATCGCCCGCAGTGAGGATTGGTATCACAAGGATTCCGGTGCTTACTACACCTCGCGTTACTGGCCCAGCCTCGATTCGGAGCTCGAACGGGCCCACACCCTCGGGGTTGATCTGATCGCGCGCGATCGTGTGCAGCGGATCTATGGAGTTGTGAAGAGCGCAGCCCATCTTTCGGTTTTGCGGGATGAGCTGCAGGAATCACTCCATGCCAATGATCTGCAGACGCAGCAGACCATTCGGGGTCGCGCGGTCACTGCCATCGGCGGTGTTGAAGAGGCCGTTCTGCAATCGCGCTTTCTGCACGACAACTACCGCTACAACCCATCACTCGAACTTGAGCCGCCCCACTTCAGCCCGGCGGAAGAATTGCTCGCCCGTAGTGGTCTCTACACCGAGAATTGAACATCTCCAGCGCGTTCGCTGACGGAAGCCCAAAAAAAACGCAGCCCTGAAATCAGGACTGCGCATCGAAGAACGAACTGAACTTTGTGATCAGACCTTGCGGGAGTAGTACTCCACCACCAGCAGTTCGTTGATTTCAAGGGCGACCCATTCCCGTTCGCAACGACCGGTGACCTTGGCGGACAGTTTGGTTTTGTCCAGATCCAGGTGCGGTGGGATGTTGGCGAGTCCAGGGAATTCCAGGTTGCCTTCGGCCAGCCTTTTGCTGCCTTTGCGTTCCCGGATGGCAATGACATCGCCAACCTTGCACTGATAGCTGGCAATGTCGGTGACGCGGCCGTTCACGGTCACATGACCGTGGTTCACCAGCTGGCGGGCACCTGGGACAGTGGGGCCAAAACCCATTCGGAAGCAGACGTTGTCGAGTCTGTTCTCAAGAAGCTTGAGCAGGTTCGTTCCAGTGGAACCATCCTGTGCACGGGCTTTCTTCACGTAGCGCACGAGCTGCCGCTCAGAAATTCCGTAGTTGAAACGCAGTTTCTGTTTCTCTTCGAGTCGGATCGCATATTCCGAGCGCTTGCGACGGGCTTGGCCGTGCTGACCGGGGGGATAGGACCGCTTTGCGGCCTTCCGGGTGAGACCAGGGAGGTCTCCCAAGCGCCGCGTGATCCTCAGGCGAGGGCCGCGGTATCGAGACATAGAAAGGAAGTTGTTGGGACCATTCGTGCCAGATGGCAGGCATGCTGGAACCAGAGAAGGTTCCCCGCATCTCTCCATGCACGAATCAACCACTGTATCTGTAAGCCTTCTCGCCAGGGCTGCCGGAGTCGTCAACGGTGGTTTGGCCCAGTTGCTGCTGGCCTTGATTGGCTTTTATCGCCGCTTTATTTCGCCATTGATAGGTCCACGTTGTCGGTTTATTCCAACCTGCAGTGCCTATGGGCTTGAAGCGATTCAGAGGCATGGTCCTTGGCGCGGCAGCTGGCTCACGGTCAAGCGATTGCTGCGTTGCAACCCTCTCACCCCATGTGGATGCGATCCGGTCCCCGATTAAGCCATGGCTGATCAGCCAGGTGGCGAACTGACGCTTTACAGCCGCAGAGGCTGTTGTCTGTGTGAGGGGCTGGAGACCCGCCTGCGGCAGCTCAATCTCAGGGCTTTGGGCCTGCAACTCACGGTGATCGATATCGATGCTGAGCAGACCCCTGGCGAGCTGAGAGCGCGTTACGACCTCGAGGTGCCGGTGCTCAGCTGCGCTGGCAAGGACCTGCCACGGGTCTCCCCACGCTTGTGTGGTGAGGGCCTGTTCAACTGGTTGCATCGTGCCCTGTCCAAGGGCGCAGGAGCGACTTAAAACAAGCCGACGACCCTGACGCGAGGAACGCCGGATGAGCCAGGCGCTGCACACCGTGCTGCAGGAGGTCGGTCTGACCATTCCCACAGGTTTGATCAACCCAACGCTGACGGATATCACCAGCGATTCCAGGAGCGTCCGGACGGGAAGTCTTTTTCTCGGCCTGCCAGGTGAACGGGTGGATGGAGGGCGTTTTTGGCGCCAGGCCCTCGATGCAGGAGCGGCTGCCGCTCTGATCGGCCCCGCTGCTGCGCAGGCTGCCCCTCCCGGCGATGGCGATCCGGTGATAGTGGTCTCCGAGCCGGTGGCGCAGTTGATTGGTGAGGTTTCAGCAGCCTTCTGGACCCAGCCCAGTCATCAGATGGCCCTGATCGGAGTCACCGGGACCAACGGCAAGACCACTACAACGCATCTGATTGAGCATCTGGCTGGGGTGGCGGGACAACCCACGGGTTTGTTCGGCACGTTGGTCAATCGTTGGCCGGGGCACAGTGTCACGGCCCAGCACACCACAGCGTTTGCGGACCGTTTGCAGGCGCAGTTGGCGGAGGCTGTGGCTGCCGGCTGCAAGCTGGCGGCGATGGAGGTGAGTTCCCATGCGTTGGCCCAACACCGCGTGGCCGGATGTCGTTTTTCCGGTGCGGTGTTCACCAACCTCACCCAGGACCATCTCGACTATCACGCCTCGATGGAGGACTACTTCGAGGCGAAGGCCAGTCTTTTTGTCCCTCCGCTGCTCGAAACGCAGGATGCGGGATCCGTGGTCAACATCGATGACCCCTGGGGCGTTCAACTGGCGCAGCGCTTGTCGGGTCGTTGTTGGCGTAGTTCGCTGAACGATCCCTCGGCGGAGCTCACCATGGTGGATTTGGAGATGACCGGCCATGGCGTGGAGGGACGCCTCCTCAGCCCCAGCGGAGATGGACAGTTCCGCTCCCCTCTCCTGGGACGGTTCAATCTGATGAATTTGCTTCAGGCCTTGGGGGCTTTGCTGCAGCAAGGTCTGCCGCTGGGTCCATTGCTTGAGGCGATTGGCTGTTTCGGTGGTGTTCCAGGCCGGATGGAGAGGGTGTTGGTGCCCGGGGCGGATACCGCGGCACTGCCTACGGTGTTGGTCGATTACGCCCACACTCCCGATGGTCTTGAAAATGCCCTGGCTGCCTCGAGACCCTTCACCAATGGTCGTTTGGTCTGTGTCTTTGGCTGTGGTGGGGATCGGGATCGTGGCAAACGACCTCAGATGGCGGCGATTGCCGCACGGCTTGCCGATCGCGTGGTGATCACGTCCGACAACCCCAGGACAGAGGATCTTCAGCGGATTCTCAATGATGTTCAGACCGGTTTGCCTGCGGGCACCGATCACATGGTTGAGGCGAATCGGGCTGTGGCGATTGCAGCTGCGATCGCAGAAGCATCCCCCCAGGATCTCGTGCTGGTCGCCGGCAAAGGGCATGAGGACTACCAGATCCTCGGCACAGAAAAGGTGCATTTCGACGATCGAGAGCAATCAGAACAGGCTCTGCGCCAACGATTGTCCTGAGGTCTCGTCCGTCCTAGGAAGACCTCAGGCCCGGACCCTGATCACGGATGTCTGCTTTCAACCGCTCTGATCTGTTGAAGGACGCCCAGTTTTTTCAAACACCAGAGGGCTTGCTGATCGGCACGTTGGTGCTGGTCGCCTTCTGGCTGTTGCTGAGGGTGATGGAGGCGGTTCAGAAACCCTCTTGGGCCAGCGTCATCCGCTCGGTACGCCGTCCTCTCGTGATCGGATTTGGCGTCGCGCTTTACGCAGGTTGGTTGTTCGGCCTGCTGGCTGAAAATATTGCCATCTTAAGTGATAGAAATGTTGCTCAATTAACAACTTCGATTGTTCTGCTTGTTTTTGGTAGAGCTGCCACGATTGCTGGTTTGAAATTCCTGCATTCCAATGTGTTCAATCGTTGGTTGAATCGTGAAATTCAGGATCAACGTGAAAAAGATATGATGGTTTCTCTCCTGGATCGTGTTTATACAATTCTGGTTTTTTTGATTACATTCGCTGCCATTATGATCGCCTTTGGTATTTCTCCAACAGCCGTTGGAGCAGTTCTGGGCGGCGCTGGTATTGGAATCGGCTTCGGAACGCAGCAAATTTCTCAGAATTTCTTGTCGGGCTTGATGTTGTTTTTTAATCGTCCTTTTGCAGAGGGGGATTGGATCAATGTTTCAACCTTCGAGGGAACGGTGCAGCGTATTGGCTGGTATCACACGCAAATTCGTACATTCGACCGGCGACCTCTTTTTATTCCCAATTCTCTTTTTGCGACCACGCCCATCGAGAATCCAGGACGTATGTATAACCGCCGTATTAAAGAAGAAATTAGCCTGCGCTATGAAGACATTGGTCGGATTGAGCATGTCGTCCATGAAGTGAAGAAAATGCTGCGCGAGCATCCTGCAATTGATCAGGACCAGACGATTCTGGTGAATTTCAATCAGTGGGGAGATTCGTCCATCAACATGATGATCTACGCCTTTACTAAAACAACTGTTTGGGCGGAATGGCTTGATGCTCAACAGGATGTTTTTCTGCGAATCGCCGAGATTGTTCGACTGGCTGATGCTGATTTTGCTTTCCCTTCCACCACAGTTTATCCCTCATCGGATTTCAACACTGAGCATCCGTTGTTGATGAAAAAAGGGCCTAGCGCCTGATCAGCTTCGGATCCACTCGCTGACCCCGCCGGGACGATCGATCAGTTCAATGCCGCGCTGGCTGAGCTCATCGCGGATCCGATCCGCTTCGGCATAGTTTTTCGACGCCTTGGCTGCCCGGCGCGCTTCAACGGCAGCCTCAATCTCGGCATCATCTTCGGCGTTGGCTTGGTCTGGATCTTGTTCCCAGCGCAGTCCCAGGGCGGCGGCCAATTCGCGAAGAAGCTGCCAACGCGCCAACAGCCCTTTCAGTTCTTCAGTCGGTAAGTCACTGCTGTCACCGCGGTCCAAACGATTGGCGATGGCACGCAGCGGTTTGGCCAAATCGAACAGAACAGCCAGGGCTCCTGAGGTGTTGAGGTCGTCATCCATGGCGGCGATGAAGCGCTGATGCATCGCCAGAAGACCATCCCCATCGGGGCTGTCCTGGCCTCGGATCGCCCCTTGTTCGAGAACTGGCGATGATCCCCAGCCCAAGGCATTGCCATGGCGATCGCCGAGCCCTAAAGCTCCATTGAGTCCTTTCCAGCCGGTTGCTGCGGCATCGAGTGCTTCAGCGGTGAAATCAAGAGGTTTGCGGTAGTGGGCCTGCAGCACGAACAGGCGCAGCGTCATTGGCGAGACGCCGCTATCGAGCAGTGCCCGGATCGTGGTGAAGTTGCCGAGGGATTTCGACATCTTGGTGCCGCCGACATTGACCATGCCGTTGTGCATCCACAACTTCGCCAGGGTCGTGCCATTGGCCGTTTCCGATTGGGCGATCTCGTTTTCGTGATGTGGGAACACCAAATCACCACCGCCGAGATGGATGTCGATCGTGAGGCCGAGTTCCTGACGCACCATGGCGGAGCATTCGATGTGCCAGCCCGGACGCCCTGGCCCCCAGGGTGACTCCCAGCTGGGTTCGTTTTCTTTGACTCCTTTCCAGAGCGCGAAGTCAAAGGGGTGGCGTTTCCGGCTCCCCTCCCCATCAGCAGTGCGTCCGCTCGCGCCCTGTTGTTGCTCATTGGGATCGCGACCGCTGAGTTTGCCGTAGTTGTTGGCTTTGGAGATGTCGAAATAAACGTCGCCATCGGAGCTGTAGGCGGCCCCTTTGGCTTCCAGTTCGCTGATCAACGTCTTGATGCCATCAATGCAGCAGGTGGCCCGCGGCATGCGATCGGCCGGAAGGATATTCAGCCGGCCCATATCGATTTCAAAGGCTTCAATGTTGCGTTCACTTACTGCCTGCATCGAGCTGCCTTCCTCGTTGGCGCGGTTGAGGATCTTGTCGTCGATGTCGGTGTAGTTCTGGACGTAGGTGACGTCGTAGCCGCGCCAGATCAAATACCTGCGCAGCACGTCCCAGTTGATGTAGCTGCGGGCATGGCCCAGGTGGCAAAGGTCATAGACCGTGACACCGCAGCAGTAAATCGTTGCTTTGCCGGCCTCGAGGGGTTCAAACGCTTCCGTACGGCTGGTCAGGCTGTTGGTGAAGCGCAAGGGCACGGTCGATCGGCAGAACAGGCTGAGGTTACGGCGTGCATGAGATCAAGATCAGCAGCCCTGTCCCTGCAAGCCAGCTCAGCATGATCAAGCAGCGTTGTGGAGGTTGTTTGAGAGGCAGTGGATTCTTGAGGGGGTTTCGTTGGTTGTTGCGGATTGTGTGGAGGCAATTGCATTGGCGGCAACGCAGCACACATTTTTAGTTTGCATTTTATTAATCTTTTGGCTGTTTTTGAGGCTTAGTGCTAACAAGCGGCGACTTTCTTGCTGATTGTTTTTGTGGGCAGCAAGTTCGTTAAATGCATTGCTGAATGCGGCTGCTATGTTGAAATGAAATAGTTTTACAATCATGGTCTTTAGCGCTTAAGCTTTGTTGGAAAGCCTTGCGAGTGGGTCGTCGGTCCAGTTTTACGACCCTGCAGATCTCTCCGACTCAGCCCCTGATACGTCCGGCATTCCTGATACGACCATTCCGGATATTCCTGATACGACCATTCCGGATATTGATATTCCGAGCCTTCCTGGTGGCTCAAGCCCGTATAGTGGTATTCCGAGGCCGGATAGTTGTATTCCGAGCATTCCAGATGACTTTGATACTTCAGGTCTGCCTGCTGATCTTTCAAGTTATTTGCCGAGTCAGATCGGTGATCTTAATCCGGAGCAATTTGCTGATTTCACTCCTGACATGATCGGTGATTTCAGTCCTGAGCAGTTTGCAGAGCTGTCACCGGATTTGATCAAGGATTTTGACCCGAATCAATTCACTGCATTGGATCCAAGTGCATTCGCAGGCTTCCAGGCCGATCAGCTGAAAAGTTTGCCTGCGAAGTTGGCCGGGCAATTCACTCCTGAGATGTTTGCAGAGTTGCCTGAAGGTGCCATTGCAGGTTTTAAAGCTAAGGCCTTCTCTTCTTTACCCACAGACGTTTTTGCTGAATTTGATCCTGAGCAGTTCGGGGAGTTGTCGTCAAAACTGTGCAAATCAATCAGTTCAGAACAATTCTCTCAGCTCGCAAATAATGTCATGAAATCGATCGATGTTGATCAATTCATGGCTCTTTCGCCAGACGCTTTTGCTGGTTTTCAGGCTGATTAGCTTAAGAGCCTTCCAATGGATCTGGTTCAGGAGATGACTGCTGACATGTTCGCTGAGCTACCAGCTGATGCGATTGCTGGTTTCAAAGCCAAGGCTTTTTCTGCGCTGTCATCAGAAGCTTTGGGTGCATTTGATGCAGAGCAGTTTTCAGAACTGTCTGCCAAGGTAATGAAATCGATCAACTTAGATCAGTTTGAAAGTCTTTCACCAGATGCTTTTGCTGGGTTTCAGTCCAGTCAATTAAAGAAAATCAAAGCAGACCTTCTGGCGGGCATGGATCCTGAAACATTCTCGGCGATTAATCCTGATGCCTTCTCTGCGTTTACTCCTAAGAAAATCAATGCTCTTCCCGATGATCTGATTGGAGAGATTAATCCGGATCAATTGTCTGGCTTCAAGCCGGCTATTTTCAAAAAGATGGATGATGAATTGTTCGAGTCTTTCAGGCCAAAGGCAATCAAGGGTCTGACGCCTGATCAGACAGCAAAGATGAATAAGGTTGCGGCTAGTAAGTTTGACGTGGATCAAATCCAGTCGATCAAACCAGAATGTCTTGCCTCAATGCCTAAGTCCGTTTTCAATTTCTTTGAAGATGATTTTTCTGCAAAGCAGATCGCAGGGTTAGAGGAGTTGGAGTCTGTTTGATGGTTTTTACTATATCCAAGCCAAAGGGTTTGGTTGTCAAGATCTAGTCACCCAAAAATTATAAACATTATAATTAAAACTTTAATTCTTTAAACTGCTATTTGGCTTCCATCCAGTTTGCGCCGATGCCTGTTTCGGCCACCAGGGGAACGCTGAGTTTCACGGCGTTCTCCATGGTCTGCACCACCAACTTTCGGGTGGTCTCCAATGCGTCTGGTGCGACTTCCAGCACCAGTTCATCGTGCACCTGGAGCAGCAGCTGAGCTGGAAGCCCTTGGTTGTGTAGGGCTGCTTGCAGCTGCACCATCGCCACTTTGATGATGTCGGCACTCGATCCCTGAATCGGAGCATTGGCGGCGGCCCTGAGTTGCTGCGCCTCCATGCCGCCGCGGCGGGCCACATCCAGGTCGATCTCCAGAGGGTCCTTGCCCAGCAGTCGGCCGAGGCCGTTGCGGTCGAAGTGGAACGGGCGCCGGCGCCCAAGGATCGTCTCCACGTAACCGCGGCTGAGGGCGAGCCGTTCCTGCAGTTCCAGGAAGGCGAACACCTTGGGGTAGCGCTGCTTGTACTTGGCCAGGAATTCCTTGGCCTCCATCTGGCTGACGCCGGTCTCCCGTGCAAAGCGCTGGGCCCCCATGCCATAGATCACGCCGAAGTTGATGGTCTTGCCGAGGCGACGTTCATCGGAGCTCACGTCGTCTTTGTCCAGCAACAGTCGAGCCGTCAGTGCGTGCACGTCGTCGTCACTGCGATACGCCTCCTGCAGAACCTCTTCACCGGAGAGGTGGGTGAGGATGCGCAGCTCGATCTGGGAGTAGTCCGCACTGAGCAGGGTCCAGCCCTGCTGCGGAAGGAATGCCTTGCGAATCCGCCGGCTGTACTCGGTGCGCACGGGAATGTTCTGCAGGTTGGGGTTGCTGCTGCTCAGCCGTCCCGTTGCCGTCACCGCCTGATTGAAATCGGTATGCACTCGCCCGGTTTCCGCTTCCACCAGCTGAGGCAAGGCATCGATGTAGGTGCTCTTGAGCTTGCTGAGCACCCGGTGCTCCAGCACCAGGGGCACCACAGGGTGGTCGTTGCCCAGTTTCTCGAGCACCGTGGCATCCGTGCTGTAACCCGTTTTGGTGCGTCGCGACTTTTTCCGGTCCAGCCCCAGGGTGTCGAACAGCAGTTCACCGAGTTGCTTCGGCGAAGCCAGGTTGAAATCAACCCCTGCGGCTTCTTTTGCGTCCGATTCCAGCCGCTGCAGGGTTGTGCCCATTTCCTCAGAAAGTTCCTTCAAATAAGGCACATCAATGCGGATGCCGGTGGATTCCATCAGGGCCAGTACCGGCTCCAAGGGTTGCTCCACCTGCTCAAGCAACTGGATTAGGGGAGCGCCCATCGCTTCCAGTTGTTGACGCAGCAGCAGGGCCAGTCGACGGGTCACATGCACGTCCATCCCGCAATAAAGGCTGGCTGGACCGATGGGTACGTCCGCGAAGGTCTGCTTTTTGCCAACGAGATCGCCGTAAGCCGTTGGTGAAAAGCCGAACTCCCGTTCCGCCATCACGTCCAAACCGTGTTTCGCCGCGGCATCACGCAGGTAGTCCGCCAACAGCGTGTCCATCACCACCCCTTCAAGAGCCAGGCCATGCCGCAACAGGATCAGGCGGTCGTATTTGGCGTTCTGCAGAGCTTTGGGATGCTCCCTGCTGGCCAGCCAGGGAGCGATGGCGGTGAGAACGCTCTCCAATGGCAACTGCGGGGACTGCTCTGAAGTGAGGTCGTCTGCAGGGTGATGACCAATCGGGATGTAGGCCAGCGCGTCGAGTGCCTCTCCCCAACACACGCCGATTCCCACCAGCTCTGCCTTGAAGGGGTTCAGGTCTGTTGTTTCCGTGTCGAGGGCCACAGGTGAGCTGGCCTCGGTGCAGGCCATCAGCTGCTGCACCAGATCAGCAAGGGCCGCCGCTGTTGTGATCAGTTGCGGTTGCAACGCCGGTGCTGCGCTGGCCTCGGACGTTTCTTCAGTTGTGGCGGTGGCCACATAAAGGTTGTCCTGTGTCGCAGGGGGTTTGCTGTTCGTGGCGTATCCACCTGCTGAGAAAGCGGCAACGAATCCCTCCACCTGTCGCAACAGGCTGTTCAGTTCCAGGTCCTGCAGGCTCGTGCTGAGGGCACCGGCGTCCACGGCGGTCAGGCTCAGGCGTGGATCCTCCGGCAGGGGAATGTCCACCAGGATTTCCGCCAGCTTTCTGGACAGATAGGCATTGTCGTAATCGTTGCGAAGCTTGCCCTTCAGGGCGCCTTTGATCGCACCGCGACTGGCTTTCGGACCCTCGGACTCCACTTCTGTAAGCGCTACGTAAACCGCATCCAGATCGCCGTTTTCCTTCAGCAGATTGATCGCGGTCTTGGGCCCCACGCCCCGTACCCCCGGGATGTTGTCGGAGCTGTCTCCGGTGAGGGCCTTGAGATCAACAACCTTTTCAGGCATCACGCCAAGTTTGCCCAGTACTCCCTTCTCATCGATCAGGGTCGGCCCGCTGTTTTTGGCGTAAGGGCCACCACCCATGTAGAGGACAGCAATGTCGCGTTTGTCGTCCACCAGCTGGAACAGGTCCCGATCCCCGGAGAGGATCCGCACGCTCCAGCCTTCCGCCGCACCACGCTGCGCCAGGGTCCCCAGCACGTCATCCGCCTCATAGCCCGGGGCCATGCAGAGGGGTAACTGCAGCTGCTCTCGCAGGATCAGCTGCAGTTGGTCGAGATCCTGGAAGAACACCTCCGGGGCCACATCCCGGTGCGCTTTGTAATTTGCATCAGCGACGTGGCGGAAGGTTGGTTCCGCAGTGTCGAAGGCGATGCAAACCCCTTGGGGGTTGAGGCTCTTGCCCGTGTCCAGCAGTGACTTCAGGAAGCCGTAGGTGACGCTGGTGGGCCGTCCGTCCTTGGTGGCGAGCCCCCCCTCCCCACCCTTGCTGAAGGCGTAGAAACTGCGGAAGGCCAGTGAGTGCCCATCAACGAGCAGCAGCAGGGGCTTGGGAGACGCCTCGGGCATGGTCAGGTCTTGGCTGTGGGGCTCAGTCGCGTTTTTGCTTTGCCCAGGGAGGCAGGTCGATAAACACGCGAGTGCCAGGTTGTAAGCCTTTCAGAATGGCGGTCTGATCACCGCTGCTGCTGCCCAGGTCCACATTCCGGAAACGTGGCTGCTGGTCGTCTCCGACCAACAACACGCCGGGGGTGCCGTTCTCAGTGACGATGGCCACGGTCGGCACCAGGGTGCGTGCAGGGCTTCGACCGGTCTTGAAATCGACGTCGGCCGTCATGCCGATCAGCAGCTTTGCGGGCGGATCGATCAGTTCCAGATCAACTTCAAAGGACGTGACGTTGTCCTGCTTCTGCGCCCGCGGAGCAATTTCCGACACGCGGGCTTTGAAGCGTTCATCTGGAAAGGCGTCAACGCGAACGTCAGCGTCCTGGCCGATCACGATGCGACCGATGTCACTTTCAGGAACCCGAGCCACGGCTTCGAGTCCCTGGGACAGCTCTACCACCGAGGAGCTGGTGGCTCCGGCATTCGTGGATGCCGTGGTGGTCGGAGTCACAAAGGCCCCTGGATCGGCGTAGCGCGCGGTGATCGTTCCAGGGAATGGGGCCCGGATCAGCAGCTGACGGTTCTCCTCCTCGAGTTGCTCAATCCGCTCGCGGGCGGCGATCACCTGAGCTTCAGCGGCAATCATGTCGCTGCGAACGGTATTGAAGTCATCAGCGCTCAGAACCCCGTCGCGAAACAAGGACTCACGGCGTTTGAAATCGTCCTGCTTGGCACGGAAATTGGCTTGCGCCTGGCGCAGCAGGGCCCGTCGCTCGTCGAGCCGGTCGAGAATGTCTCCCCGATCCATGACCGCAAGAACCTGATTCGCTGCCACCTCATCTCCCTCGTTCACCAGCAGCTGATCCAGCAATCCGCGATTGCGGGGACTCACATTCACGCGCCGGATGGCTTTTAGTTCTCCGCTGGCCGTCACCACCCCTGAGAGCGACCCGCGGGTTGCCTCCACGGTGAATGGGCTCAGATCGCGAGAACTGTTGCGAGCGGGTCCGAACCGCCAGAACAGGCCCCCACCGGCGAGAACGGCCACAACCAGAACGATCAGTCCTGTGCGTCGTTGGCTGCGTTTGGCGTTTGTCTGCTGCAACCCCAGCAAGGGCTCCTCCATGGGCGGGGACGTGGGTCGTTGCTCGATCCGCACCATTGGGCCATAAAAGTTCACAACATTGTTGCGTCCTGCCGGTAGATTCCGGCCCATGCTCAAAGCTGGAATTGTCGGACTGCCCAATGTCGGCAAGTCCACCCTGTTCAACGCGCTTGTAGCCAATGCTCAGGCGCAGGCAGCCAATTTTCCCTTCTGCACGATCGAACCGAACGTTGGGACGGTTGCGGTGCCTGATGATCGCCTCGATCAGCTCACCAAGCTCAGCAAGAGTCAGAACACGATTCCCACGCGGATGGAGTTCGTCGACATCGCAGGCCTTGTGAAGGGTGCGAGCCAGGGGGAGGGTCTGGGGAACAAGTTCTTGGCCAACATCCGTGAGGTCGACGCCATCGTCCATGTGATCCGTTGTTTCGACGATGACGATGTGATCCATGTCTCAGGGTCCATCGGCCCGACCCGTGATGCCGAGGTGATCAATCTCGAACTGGGCCTGGCTGATCTGGCCCAGATCGAAAAGCGACGCGATCGGCTGAAGAAACAGATACGCACCAGCAAGGAGGCGCAGGTTGAAGATGCTGCCCTTGAAAGGATTCAGGAGGTTCTTGAGCAAGGCGGTGCGGCGCGCAGCGTCGAGATCAGTGAGGAAGAGGACGCGATGCTTCGACCCCTCGGCTTGCTGACGGCCAAACCGATCATTTACGCCACCAACGTCAGCGAAGAGGAGCTGGCAGCGGGCAATGGCTACTGCGAGGAGGTGATCGAACTGGCGGCCAAGGAAGCGGCTGAGACGGTGCGGATCTCGGCGCAGGTTGAAGCGGAGCTGATCGAGTTAGGGGAGGACGAGCGCACCGATTACCTCGAAGGTCTCGGCGTCAGCGAAGGCGGCCTGCAGAGCCTGATTCAGGCGACGTATCGCTTGCTGGGCCTGCGCACGTATTTCACCACCGGCGAGAAGGAGACCCGTGCCTGGACCTTCAAGGCCGGCATGACGGCACCACAGGCAGCTGGCGTGATCCACACCGATTTCGAACGTGGCTTTATTCGTGCCCAAACCATCGGGTGGGAAAAACTTCTGAACGCTGGATCTCTTTCAGAGGCCAGAAACAAGGGTTGGCTTCGTAGTGAAGGCAAGGATTATCTTGTTGCAGAAGGGGATGTGATGGAGTTTTTGTTTAACGTTTAAGAGAGATTTGAATGTGTGCGCGGGAGTTTTTGATTTTCTGTTATGCATCGTCGTAGATTGATCTCAAGCAACAAGGGTTGGCTGAAGTTTTGAGAGCAGTTTCTCGACTGAGTCGCTTATTACATGCCAGGGCTGAGGGTGGCAGCGATGCTCAATCATGCGAACGAGATGATCGGCAATGGCATGCATCCTGAGTTCTTCATCTAGGGATAAGGGGCGATAGCGGCACCGCTTTCGTTCCAGGTACTGTGTTTCCTTAGGGAAGATCTTTTCCCAGCGGCACCCCCAGACTTCCTTGGCGAAACGTTGATTGTGGGCCTGGAAGTGTGCGTGAGTCGAGCGGGCCAATCGACTGTTGAATCCCCAGAAGTAGGGATCGTTCCAACCTCTCCAGGCTTCCTCTTTGAGAATGATCTTGGAGGATCCTTCAATGCGGCGGTGACTGATGCCCTGTTCCTGGAGCTTTCGGCTGAGCAGGTGTGACAGCCAGACGCCGCGAATGCCTGGGCTTCTGTTCTGGGAGCGATGACTCCCTTGCGTCCAGGATTCGTTGGCAGGGAGCCCGAGTTCCTCAAGAAACTGATCAAAGGGATCCTGATTGTTTGCCCTGAAGGGAATGAACTGAAGCTTCAATCCTTGTCTTCTCGCTTCGAGAAGCGGCTGAAAATAGCTCCAGAAGTCGAATAAGTATTTTCGTTTCTGAATGTTTCCGCGTGCAGGGCTCTCCCCTGGAAGGCGTCCGTCGATTGCGGCGGCTAGGAATTCTTCAAAGCTCGCACTGTGATAAAAGCGTCTGAGTGAGTAGGTGTAGCGTGAGTTGATGTAGTCAAGCTGTGTGCGAATAAAGATAACGATCTCGAGTTTGAATCCTTTCCTCAGGGCAAGTTTCTGAAGGGTTCTGAGAGTCTTCGGGTCATTAAGAGGAACTGCAAATTGTTCGGCGCTGATCAGTAGGTGTTTGCCTTTGTTTTTATGGGAGTTGAGATGTTTTTTGAGTGAGCTCCAGTCGCCTTTGCAGATGTCGCTGGCGAGCACCTTGAAGGTTTTTGAGCCGTATGGGTGGCTATAAATAAATCCTTGCTCGTTGAGTTTGAGGCGATTCTGAAAAAGCCTATCCTGGATATATGTGGAGGCTGTTTTGTGCGTACCGGCGTGAATGACGAGTCGTGCTGCCATTAATCCGGTGCTTGTCGCGTTCCATGGAAGCAAATCACATCGCCCGTTCTTCCTGGTGGATCGCCACAGTTATGGTCAGCCAGCATTGGGTCGGTGAAGCATGAATCGCTGGAATCAGATCCTGTTGTGTGTCGTCAGCACCGTTGCGACAGGGCTGGTTGTTTGTCCTGGCGCCCAGGCCGTGATGTTTACGGTTCGCCCAGGCACGGTGTTCGCTAAAAAACCCAGCTACAGGGCTGCTGATCGGCTGTCGATCGAAGCGATCGACACGGTTGTGGAAGGGCCGGCCCTCGAGCAGAAGGACAAGTTTTGCCTGTACAGCCTGTTTGACCGTCAGGGCAAGGCCTTAACTCCCAAGCGGGCCTGGATTCCCTGCTACAGCATCGACAAGATGTTTCTGACTCCCTGAGCTGTCGAAACGAGGTCTGAGTTGGTATGCCGTTGGGAGCATGGCTAAGCAAGCCGCTGCCATGCCGATCCAGAGCAGCAGGCCATGGCCCTGTCTGTCCAGAAGCGTGCCGCCGATCAGAGGGGCAACGATGGCGCTAATGGCGAAGCACTGGGAGAACAACGCCATCGCAAGCCCACGATGCTGGGGAGGGGTTTCCTCAATCACCGCTTCCGTCGCTGTCGGCAAGAAAGCGGCCTGAGCAAGAGCCATCGGCAGCAAGGCCAGCACCACCAACGTGGTTCCTGTTGAGGTCAGTGCTGATAGCCCCAGCAACAGACAGGCCACGCTGAAGCTGGACAAACTGAGGCCCAGGCCGAATCCCACGCTCCGATCTGCCAGCCAGCGACCGACCGGCCACTGCAGGATCACCAACAAGGTGAGTTGTAGCGCGATCAGCCCGCCACTGGACGTTTCACTCAATCCGGGTCGCTCAAGACCGCCACGGACAAGATCGATCGGTAGGGCGCTCTGCTCGAGCGACAGGATGCCCGTTGCGACGATGCTGATGGCCAGAACCGGCAGGAGTGGTATCAGCCAGGTGAGGTTGAGGCGCTCCTCGGAGTCATCCTGGAGTCGCTGCTCAGAAGCTGTTCTGCGCTCATCCAGCAAGGGGTACAGGCTGATCAACAGCAAGACAGCGATCATGCAGATCGCCTCGACTCCGTAGATCAGTCGCAGCATCCCCAGCCAGGCGCACAGAGAGCCAAACAGGGCACCGATGCCGAAACCGAGGGCATCAGCGCTCCTGACAAGCGCATATCCGCGTCCGGACGGAACCGATCCGCAGCTGAGGGGCACGGCCAGTTCAATCGCAGGCCAATAAAGCCCAGCCGCCGAGCCCAGAAGAATTTCACCAATGACAAATCCGCTGTAACTGTTCGCCCGGAAGAGGGTGATGTCAGCAAGCACGGCCAGGATGGTGGTGATTCTCACCGGCCAGGAACAGGACAAGCCACGATCGAGAAGTGCTCCGCTCAGGAACCGCACCACGGTTCCGACAAGGGCGGACAGCGCCAGGCCACTGCCGACCTGACTTGCAGAGAAGTCGATGGCGTGGAACACCATCGGGGTCATGAACACCACTCCACCGGCACCAATCGAGGCCAATAACCGGAGCCGTGTCACATTCCGCAGACCTGGAGGAAACTGGTTCCACCACCGCAGAGGTTCAGGGATTCTTGCGCGGACGCTCAGCAGGACGACAACTGGCAATGGGATTGTTGAGCAGTCTGCTGTTCTTCAACGCAGGACTGTGGCCTTCCAGGGCAGCTGATCGCCTGGAAGTCGAGATTGATGACGTGGTGCTTCCTGTCAAGGTGAGTGACCTTGGCGCCTGGGTTCGTTCCGAAGGGAAAAGCCGTTCTGAGTTGAAGACCTGGCTGTTGCTGCTGGATGAGGACAGCAGGGCTGGCCTGATGCGCCTTCTGGAGGCGCCTGTTCTCACCCGGCGCAGCCTTGGTCAGCAGATCCTGCGCAGTTGGGCCGCAGGTCCGTTGCTCGATGCCTTGCGTGAGTTGATTCGTGTGGAGGGCAGTCGCCTGGTCAGCAGTGAAGAGGTGCTGGCCACACTCGAATCGTTGCTGCGCCGCCGGAAGAGTGTTTCGACCCTCGATCTGCTGGAAGCCCTGCCCAGCGAACGGCTGAGGCTCGATCTCGATGCTCTGGTGTTGGCAGCATCCCGTTGGCGCCGGCAGATGGAGCGCCATCAGCGACTGACCTCGAATCTGGCGAGCTCCCTGTCGGTAAGGCGACCGCTGGATCAGCAGATGCAACTGCCGTCTGGATCGCCCACGACTGCGATCTCGATGAACACGTTGCAGCTGCCCGCTGCGCATCGACCGGGGGGACTCAGGGTTCAGCTCTGGATGCCGCCGAACAGCCCTGAATCCTCCGAGGGAGTCTGGGTGCTGCTGATGCCTGGCCTTGGAGGGGACCCGGAGCATTTCCACTGGCTGGCCAGAGCCCTGGCGGAGCAAGGCTGGCCGGTGGCAGTCCTTGAGCATCCAGGCAGCGATGCAGCTGCTGTTCAAGCGCTTTTGGAAGGACGCCAGCCGTTCCTGGGTGCCAAGGCGCTTCGCCAGCGGCTGCAGGACATGGACGTGGTGATCCGCTCTCAGCGCTCCGGTGCGCTGACGATCCCCGGTGAACGGGTGGTCCTGATCGGTCATTCCCTTGGGGCACTGACGGCGCTTCTGGCCACTGGCATCTCCCCTGTCGATGGGCTGTCCGACCGCTGCAGCGACGCGCTGGAGGATTTACCGCTCACCAATCTCTCGGTGCTGTTGCAGTGTGAGTTGGCGGCAGCGGGCGTCTTGAAGCCGCCGCCACCGATTCCATCTGTACAGGCTGTCGTGGGGCTCAACAGCTTTGGAAGCCTGATTTGGCCGTCGACTCCTGCGGTTTCAATCGGCCAGCCGCTGCTGTTGATAGGCGGCACGCTTGATCTCATCACGCCGCCGCTGAGTGAGCAGCTGGAGCTTCTGGACGCACTCGGATCCCACCCAGCCAGCCGCGCCGTGATCGTTGAGGGAGCCAGTCACTTCTCTCCGATTCGCGTGGAGGGGCAACCCGGAGCAGCCAACGCCAATGACCTGTTCAAGCTGAGTGAGGAACTGGTGGGTGTTCAGCCCCTTGTGGTTCAGCAGCTGATGATGAATGAACTGATCACCTTCCTGAGGCAGGTGGAGATGTCTGAACCCATGGGGGCATCGGAGCATCTGCAGACAGGCTCGATCCGATGGCACCGCCTGAACCGCCGAGATGCCAGGGGTCTGGTTGAGCGAAGTCAGTAGCGGATTCTTGGATCGAGGGCGGCCACCAGCAGATCCACAGCAACGCTGACCAGCACCACCAGTGCTGCGATCACCACCACAATCCCCTGAACAACGGGATAGTCACGCTGGTTAATCGCTTCCTGGAGGCGCAGGGCGATGCCCGGCCAGGAAAAGGTCACTTCGATCAGCAGGGCGCCCCCAATCAAGGATGCGACGGTGATGCCGGCGATGGTGAGCACAGGCAGCAGGGCATTGGGAAGACCATGGCGCAGCACCACCTGTTGTTCGCTCAGGCCACGGCTGCGGGCGGCCTCGACGTAGTCACTCCGAAGGGTTCGTCGCAGATTCAATCGCAGGGCGGTGGTGAAGGTTCCACTCAGCAGCAGGGCAAGCGTTCCAGCCGGCAAAACAATGTGGCGAATGGCCCCACGCAGAGCCGCCCAGTCGGCGCATCGGATGCTGTCGAAGAGATAAAACCCGCTGCCCTCCGGCGGTAAAAGGCTGGGCGGGAATCGGCCTCCCACCGGGAACCATCCAAGGCTGACCGCGAACAGCAGCTGCACCAGCATGGCAACCCAGAACGGTGGCAGGGCGTAAGTTCCCAGTCCGTAAAGGCGCCCTGAGAGATCCAGCTTCCCTTCCGGTCGGGCGATCCCACTGAAGCCAATGCTCAGACCGATCACTGCAGCGGCGATCAAGGCGATCACGCTGAGTTCCAGGCTGGCAGGCAACGTGCGCCCGATGATTGTTCTCACGGGCTCCTGGTTGATCAACGCCTGCCCCAGATCCCCCTGCAGCAGACCTTGCAGGTAGCTGAGGTATTGATCCAGCAAGGACTGGTCGAGGCCGAGTCGCGCGCGCATCGCAGCCTTGGCCGCTGCCGGAGCTCGGCTGCCAAGAACGGCATCCACCGGATCCCCCGGTGCCACCCTCAGCAGCAGAAATACCAACGTGGCGATCAGCCAGAGCATCACAGGAGCGAGGCCGAGCCGAGTGGCGCTATAGCGGAGAAGCTCGCGAGCGCGTCCCATCAGCTGTCTCTCCTGAGTTGATGCAGCAGAACCCGTCCGCTGCCATCAAATTCAGGCGTGCTCAAGTCGGTTTGGCCCCATGCCCTCGGAGCTTCCAGCCAAACGGGAATGTAAGCAGCCCCTGTGGCTGTCAGCTCCTCCACCCTCTGCAGGGGGGCGAGGCGTGCCGGTCCTCGCAAGGCATCACTGGCCTGCAATGACTTCTCAAGCCCCGGCGTCGACCAGAAACTGCCACTGATTGCAGCTTCACCATCGAGACAGATGTCTCCCTCTGAAGCGATGCAGCTCAGCAGCGGTGTGAGATAGGCCTCTGGGTCGGGATACTGGCCACTCCAGTCAAGGATGACCGACTTGTAAGCCCCCTTGTCCAGCTGGCGGTAGATGGTTGTCGACTCCACCCCATCAAGGTTGAGCACAAGACAGTCCGGCAGGTCTCGCTGGACCTGGGCCTGCCACGTCAGCGCCAGCAGTTTGTCGGCAGGAACGTTGGAGCGGAAGGTCAGCGGGATGGTGAGAAACTTGCCCTGGCAGTATCCCGCCTCGTTCAGAAGCCGTCTTGCGGCCTGCGGATCATGGCTGGGCCAGCTGGGCTGACCGCCACCGGGTAAGCCCGGTGGAACGAGAGACCTCAGCGGAGTTCTCAGTCCGTAACTCACGCGCTTGCTGATTTCCTCCCGATTGAGGCTGAGGGCCAGGGCGCGGCGCAGGCGTTGGTCCTTCAACGGCTCGGCGTTGCTGAGCAGCGTGATGTAGCCGATGCCTGTGGCAGGGCCGATCCCCTCGTGCAAAGCCCCGGTTTCGGCAAGCTGATGAAGGGCATGACGCTGGTCCTCATCAATCGAGGCAGAGAGAAGCACATCCACTTCGCCACTGCGCAGGGCTCCGTAGAGGGCTGTGGAATTGCTCAGTGTGATCAGATCGAGTCCGTTGTTCTTCGGAGGCGTTCCCCAATAGCGATCAAAGGGTTCAAGGCGTTGCTGGTGTTCGCTGAAACTGGTGAGGCGGTAAGGACCGGTGCCGACGAATCGGTCATGCAGGAAGCGGTCCTCATGTTTGCCGTAGGCCGTGGGTGAAATCGGCGTCAGGTTGAGCGAGGTGAGCAGTCCTTCCAGCGAGGTGGAGCGGCGGTTGAGGTTGAGGCGAAGTGTGTAGGGATCCGCTACATCAATCGAGGCGATCCTGTCGCCGACGACGTAACTGAGGGTTCCAATGCTCAGGAAGCGGCGCAGGCTGAAGGCCATCGCCTCTGCATCGAAACGCGTGCCGTCGTGGAAGAGAACGTCCTGGCGCAGCGGAATCGTGACGGTGCGCCCATCAGGACTGATCTCGGGGAGTGCAGATGCCAGGCGAGGCTCCAGTTCCCCCTTGGTGTCCAGGACGTAGAGGGGATCCCCCAGAGCACTGAGCAGCTGGATGGTGCTGCCGCCGTTCGCCTGGGCTGGATCGAGCGAACTGATGCGGCCAGCTGATGCAACCGTTAAGCGGATGTCCCCGCGGGGAGCCGTGCAGGCTGCCTGGCTGATGCAGAGGCCAATGACCGTCAGGAGGCGGATCCCGGTCCGATGCAGCACGCCAGTCGTCAGATCTGCTCGCCAGCTATTTAACAGCCGATTGCGGAGATCTGGTTGAAGGAGATTTCAAACACCGGTGAACCAGCTTTCGGATCGAGCGGCCAGCGGCGTACCCAGCAGCGATCGTGCTGCTCATCAACACCAATCACCTGGTATGTGTCGTTGTCGTCGCGCTTTTTGTCATCACTCAGCAGGTTGACGCGGTCCCCCTGGTTCACAGTCATGGTGTGCGGATGATCCGAAAGACTGCAGCCTTGACTGACTTCGGATGTGATGGCGTTCGGCATGAACGTTCAGAGCACAGAACGGAATTTCCGATCTGAAGTTGTAGAAGATCTTGACACTCTGAAGCATCTGAGGGGGGTTGTGCCAGTCCCCGGATGTGTTGATTGGGTCGCATCCCCTGTTCAGAGACAGCCCAGATGGGCTGCCATGCCCGAAATTTCAGGCATGGATTGGATTTCCTTCAGGGCATCGTCCATTTGTTTTTGGGTCACGTCGTGGGTGATCACCACGATTTCCGCGCCAGCTTCGTTTGCTCTGAACTGGACGATGGACTGAATCGAAACATCGCGATCTCCGAAGCAACTGCCGATCCGTCCGATGACGCCGGGGGTGTCGCTTGTGTGGAAACGGACATAGTGCTTCTGACGCACGTCGCCGGGATCGACGAGCTTGCATTGTCGCCAGCTGTCGGCGGCCAGAAGCGGGTCCAGCCGACCGGCAGCCTCACTCGCATGGCGAACACCGGCAATGTTGAGGATGTCCGCCACCACAGCGGAGGCGGTTGGACCGGCACCGGCACCCGGGCCGTAGAACATCACGCGTCCAATGGGATCTCCCTCCACCAGGATGGCGTTGTTCACACCATTCACTCCAGCCAGGGGATGGTCCGTTGGTACCAGCGTGGGCTGGACCCGAAGCGACAGTGGCAGCACGTCAGTCGCACCCTGATCGGTCATCCGCTCAGCCACCGCCAGCAGCTTGACGCCATAGCCAAGCTGTGAGGCGTACTCCACGTCGCGACCCTGCAAGCTACTGATGCCTTCGGTGGGAACCCCACTGCGATCGATGGCGCCTCCGAATGCCAGGGCGGCAAGGATTGCGATCTTGTCGGCGGCATCGAGACCGTCGACATCGGCGGCCGGATCGGCTTCGGCATACCCGAGACGCTGAGCCTCGGCAATCACGTCGTCATAGGCCACCCCCTCGGTGGCCATGCGCGTGAGGATGTAGTTGGTGGTGCCGTTGATGATGCCGCTGACTCTGTTGATCCGGTTCCCTCCCAGGGACTGTTTCAGCGGTTCGATGATCGGGATGCCACCACCGACGGCGGCTTCGATCAGCACGTACACGCCGGCAGCTGCTGCAGCATCGGCAATTTCGCGGCCATGACGTGCGATCACGGCTTTGTTGGCCGTGACAACGGATTTACCATTGCTAATGGCCTTCAGGATCAGGCTGCGCGCCGGCTCGATCCCTCCGATCACCTCCACGACCACATCCACGCTGGGATCGTTCACGACGGCCTCAGGATCCTTGGTGAGCTGATCCGCTGATAGGTCGACCGGTCTTGGACGGTCGAGATCCCTCACCGCCACCCGAACCAGGTCCAGATCTGCGACCAAAGGATGTCGCTCATCGGGGGACAGCAGGATCGACGCCACTCCACCGCCCACCGTGCCCAAGCCAAGCAGTCCTACGCCGATCCTCGACCCCATCCCTGCACTTCCGTAAACGGACAACAACAACCGTCCGACTCTATTAATCGATAGGGGCTTCACCCTCGAGCGCTTTGGCCTGGTTCTGCATCATTTTCAGGATGTTCAGGAAGCCATTGGCACGCGAGGGCGTAAGGCTGGCCTGAAGACCTGTCGCTGCGATGAAGGCGGGATCGATGGCTTGCACCTGATCTGGTGTCAATCCATCGAGTCCCTGGATCAAAAGAGCCAGCAGGCCCTTCGTGATCAAGGCGTCGGAATCACCTTTCCAACGCATCACGCCGTTGTTCAAATCACCCCGAACAAACACCTGGGAAACGCAGCCCCGCACCTTGATGTCGTCGGTCTGTTGATCCGGCGGCAGCGGATCGAGTTTCTTGGCGAGCCAGAGGACGTACTCGTAGCGACGTTTCGGATCCGCCGTTCCGCCGAGACGCTCCACCATGCGATCGAGGGCCTCGCTGCCGGTGCCGGGGGTCATGCCTGGTGTCGATTCCTTCGGCGCTGCACGTTAACCAGCAGCCCGACAAGAACCAGCACGATGGGGCTTTGCACAACCTCGTCCAACTTCACCCGGCCGGCCTGGACTGGAACCTCGAGGTAATCGCGATGGCCAGGGCCGCCATCCACTTGCAGGTCATAGCGACCGTCTTTCACGCCGTTGAGATCGAGCCTGATCTGTCCGGATGCATCGGTTCTACCGAGCTCCTCCCCAGGAGTTCCGTCAGCCTGCAGAAGACGAACCACGGCACCAGCAGCGGGTTCTCCATTGGAAAAACGGGTACTCAGCTCAAGATCACCATCGAGATACTCGAGTGCGCTTTCGATCTGATGGGCTCGGACCGGTGTTCCGGCAGCGAGCGTGAGAAGAACCGCAGCTAAGAGGAGTCGCATCAGTCGAAGGTCTGGAGGCTCATGATGCGGATCATTGGCCGTTCGGGCCAGGCCCCTCTTCCGTGATCCAGCCGCTGAATGGCAGATCCCATGGCTCTCTCGGCAGCAGCGCATGGCTGAGGCAGGCTTGGGGCAACACCACCCAGGCCGGCAGATCAGCCCATTGCGGCTTGGCACGCAGGCGGTCGTAATCCCCCCCGCCATAGCCCAGCCGCATACCCCTCTGATCCACAGCGAGGGCAGGAACGAGCAACAGCTGAAGTTGAGGAGGCTCCAGTGGGGGCTGGTCGACAGGTGCGGGAATGCCGCAACCGTCGCGCCCTTCCAGTGGCCTGCCATCCCAGGCGCGATAGCTCAGGCCCCCCTGTCCTTCACTGCAGGGCAACGCCAGTTTCCATCCCCGCAGTGTCGGCAGGAGCGGCATCAGATCCGGTTCGCCTGGCAGCGGCCAGTAGAGCCCAAGGCGGCCAGCCTCAGGGCGGAAGCGTCCTTTGCCGCTTGATGGCAGCAGCAACTCCAGAACCCAAGAGCGAATGGTCTCGTCATTGCGCTGCTGGCGGAGAGCGCGGTAGTGGCGCCTCAGGTCTTGTTTGCTACGAGCGTCTGCGCTCACTGCAGCAGGCCCCAGCGCCCCATCAAAGGCAGATGCAGCGATAACTGCTTCTGATCAGGCGGCCAGAGCGTTTTGAGCTCCTGCCGCAGAGTGGCCATTAGGTCCAGGCCTTGATGGTCATTGCTGCGCAGGGCCGACCACGTACTGATGAAACCCAGCAGTTGATTCGCTGTCCAATTCAGTTCAATGCGCAGGGTTTCAGGAACGATTTGGCTTCTCACTGGAAAGGGCAGATCGGCATAACGGTGATCCACATGGATGCGTTCGGGCGGCCATAACCCCTGCAAACGCTCGTGATACAGCGCATCCAGCCAGAGCTGCAGTGGTTCGGGCGCTCCCTGCAGCGGGTCGTAGCCCAGCCAAGCCAGTAAACCGCCGGGCTTCAGCACCCGTTTCACTTCCTGGTTGAAGAGCGGCACATCGATCCAGTGGATTGCGGCAGCCACCACCACGGCATCGAGGCTCGCGGCTTCAAGACCACTCTGTTCAGCTGTCGCCACCCGGTAGTGAATGCGTTCATGGGCAGGCGCGGCCGCGATCTGTGCTGGGCTGAGGTCGGTTCCTTCCACCCGCTGAAATTCAGCGGCCAGGCCGACGCTGGCCTGCCCGCTGCCGCAGGCCGCGTCCCAGCAGCACTGACGGCCTGGAGCTTGATCTGCCAGCCAACGAAAAAGGGCCTTGGGATAGCCAGGGCGGCAGCTTTGATAGGTGTCGGCTACGGCCTCAAACCAACCGTGATCTGGGCTGTTGCTCATCGCTGATACCAACCAGTGAGCGCGACAGCCAGTGCATCGGCGGCATCATCCGGTCGTGGTGGTTCAGACAGGTTGAGTTCCCGCATCACCGCATCCAGCACTTCATCCTTTTCCGCGTGGCCAAAGCCAGCCACGGCCAGCTTGATCTGCATTGGTGGAAACTCCACCACCGGCACCTTGAACCGAGCCAGGGTCATCATCACCACTCCCCTGGCCTGCACCACGTTGATCGTGTTGCTGGAGCGGTAAAAGAAGAATTTCTCAACGGCTGCCAGCTCAGGTCGCCAGATGCGGATGAGTTGTCGAAGATCCGCCGCAATCTCCACCATGCGATCGCCATCGGATCGACCTGGATCGGTGCGGATAATGCCGCAATCCAGCATCTGCTGGGTTCCGTTGCCCGTGTCGATGACCCCGTAGCCCACCCGGGCGAGGCCCGGGTCGATGCCAAGGATTCGCATGGATCCAATCTGGATCGATCAGGCGGCGATAGCCAGTTCAAAGTCGGCGCGATCAGTGCTTTCGCTGCGTTCGAACACCTTGCAGAACACTTTCACGACCCGTTCGCCGGAATCCACCTGTTCCAGGGGATCCTTCCGCAATCGATGGCGTAGGCAACAGGAGGCGACCCGTGCCACATCCTCTTCACTCACCTCCACGCGACCTTCAAATGCAGCCAGGGCTCTGGCGGCACGATTGGTCACGATGTCGCCTCGTAAGCCATCAACATTCAGCTCGCCGCAGACCGCTGCGATCCGCAGGCGCAGATCCTCATCGATGCTCACCGCATCGAGCCGTTGCTGGGCCTCCACCACACGATCCTGGAGAGCTTTCTGATTTCCTTCCACTGCCGTGCTGAATCCGTCGGGATCGCGATCAAAAGCGGTGCGCTGGTCCACCACCTGAACGCGCAGTTCGGGATCGCGAACGGTGCGGACTTCGACGCTCATGCCGAATCGATCGAGCAGCTGGGGACGCAGCTCTCCCTCTTCCGGGTTGCCGGAGCCGATCAGCACAAACCGGGCGGGGTGACGCACCGAAACGCCCTCGCGTTCAACCGTGTTCCAGCCGGAGGCCGCTGAATCAAGCAGAACGTCAACCAGATGATCGTCGAGAAGGTTCACCTCGTCGACGTACAGCAATCCGCGATTGGCTTTGGCCAGCAATCCGGGTTCAAAGGCACGCACGCCCTCACTGAGCGCCTTCTCGATATCGATCGTTCCGCACAGTCGATCCTCCGTGGCCCCGAGCGGGAGATCCACCATCGGGACCTGGCGCGGTTCCGTTGTCAGGTTTTGCCCCTCTTCAAGCTGTTGACGGATTTCGCTGCTCTGCAGATCCGGATCGCTGGGAGAGCTGTTGTAAGGATCGCCAGCTACGACGTCGATGTCCGGCAGCAAGTCAGCCAGAGCCCGGATGGTGGTGGACTTACCGGTACCCCGATCGCCCATGATCATCACGCCGCCGATGCGCGGATCGATCACATTCAGGAGAAGCGCCAGCTTCATCTCTTCCTGACCGATCACGGCCGTGAAGGGGAAGACCCTGCGCTTCCGGGGTGCACTCACGAGACCTGGACTCAAGAAGAACTGGATTGTTTCACAGGCCGGACGGTAAGCACCTGGGGTGGTGTGGCATCCGCTGGATAAATGAGACGGATGCGCACGTCCCGTTGTTCGCCCGGCTTCAGGGTGAGTTGGCCGAGGGCAGGGCCCCGTTGTCCCTGACGTAAAACAAGGTGAATGGTCTGGCGCCCGAGGGGCTGACCGTCAGCATCGTTCAGGCCTGAAACTTCGATGGGGCCACGGAACATCACAGGGCCTGTGAGGCTTTCGCGAAAGTTCAGTCCCCCAATCGGACGATCCGTCTTCATTGGAGATTCCAGGGCGATCTCAACCGTTGCCGGCCTTGTCTGGCGGTTCTTCAAGGGAAGGGTGAGGTCGTAATCAACGCCGTAGTTCCCGTGGGCTGCCCAGGCGGTGTTGGGGTAAAGCGCCTTCAGCTCGGCCGTCTGAACCTGTTCGGTGCCCATGGATCCCCGCTCAAGGCTGCTGATCGGCCATGACAACGGCCCCCTGGGAACTTGAAGCACAGGACTCTCAGGATCGGTGATCCTGCTGCGCCAGCCACTGCCGATCTGGATCCCGCTGACTCTGGAATAAATCATTTTCCCTTTGGCTCCGCGCGCTGTCGGGCTGTGCTCCTTGGAGCTCAACCGGCCGCTGTCCAGCAGCTGTTTCCAACGTTCCGGCGGTGGTGGAGCATTCATTGGGCCCTTGGCGGCCAGCGTTGCCAAGGCGACAGGGCCTGAGCTGTGCAGGCGCAGCTGCAGATTGCGTCCGTTGAGCAGTGGGTCCAGTCCCGCTACAGGGATGGGAAGCACCAGCAGCGTTGTCGGTGCCCCTGGCTGAAGCTGCCAGCTGCTGGTGGACAGTTCCGAGGCGCGACGTCGCTTCAGCAGGTCGCCAGCGACCCGGCTGCCCGGTCCGGCGGCGATCACTTCACTGGTTTCCCGCAGGAAGGTGGGCAGGGGCAGAAAGGGTGCAGCGGTTTGCCCCGGTCGAGTGGCCTGGGACAGGGATGTGCTGCCCTCAAGCAGCTTCAGTTCGACGGGGCCTTCACCCAGAGGGGCTGCCAGAACCGCGAGCCATAACGTCGATTCCAGGCTGTCGTCGTCTCCTGCGTAGACGTGATGGCTGAACAGGTCGAATCGACCTTCCAGTTCAACATCCAGCCCCCACCCATCTGCATTCGGAAAGGTGGAGAGAAGGATGCCGTCCTCCCTGATCAATTCGGGATTGTTGTCGTTCACCATCAGCACCGTGTCCAACGCCCCTGGCAGTGGTCTCACCTGCTGCTGACGCAGCACAACATCAGTGTTCGCTCGTGCTGATTCTGTGAATCCTCCGGGAAGGCAGATCAGGGCTGTCGTGAGCAGAGCGGGCAGTCTCATGGTTTGGGATTAGAAGCAGGGGCGGCTGGTCGTGGCGGGGCTGGCTGCGGCTTGAGATGTGGTGCCATCGCTTTCGCCAACGCGCGGATCATGTCCGTCGACCGTGGATCATTGAAGGGTCCCTGGACAAGAAACCCTGCAACGGCACGTCGTCCATCCGGCAGTTCGATCAGTCCGGCATCGGCGTAGGCAATTCCGATGTCTCCTGTTTTGTTGTATACGCGATAGCCCTTGCGGGCCAGGCTTTCATTCGGTGCCCCCTGGGCGCCACCGATCCCCTGCAGAAGTCCAGTGGGCAGGAGCGTGTCGGTGACCGACGTCGACATCACTTCGCGGAAGAGATCACGGCTCCTTGGGCTGAGGGTTTCGCCGCTGTCGACCAGAGCGATCGAGCGGCTGAGGTCTCGGGCGCTGGTGGTGTTGGTTCCATCCAGGTCTGGCAGCCAGTTGTTGACCTCTGTTGCAGGGAGTCCGAGGGCTTGGAAACGGGCGTTGACAGCTGCTTGACCACCCACCCGTTCGATCAACAGATTCGTGGCGGAGTTGTCGCTGACACGGATCATTTCCGTTGCCACTTCATACGTTGGAAAGCGGCTCCCGACAGGCTTTGAGGCCATCCAACCGGCCCCTCCACCAATCAGCTCCTTGGTGAGGATGAGCGGCTCGTTCCAGTGCAGATCGCCGTTGTCAATCAATTCCAGGGAGGCAAGCAGAATTGGGGTCTTGATCGAACTTGCCGCAGGCATGGGCCGCTCAGCCTCCAGTTGAGCAAAGCGACCGTCGTCCAGGATCAGCATGAAGGCGCTTGTCTTGAGGTCCTTCTGCTGGGCGGCCAGCTGTTTCCACTTTTCGGACAGGGCTGCGATCTCCTGTTTCGGTTCGAATCGTCCAAGTGGCTTTGCCGCAGCACCATCACGGCTGCCAGTCGAGGGCTTGGTTGAGGTGGCGGAATCGACTGGGGCAGGCTGCAATCCCGACAACCAGTCCTGCGATGTGATCCAATCGGGAAGGGAGATCTGCTGATTGCGGACCTGCGGCGCCAGCACTTTCAGAGTTGAGCCTGTAAGCACTCCCAACCCGATACCCATCAGGATCAGACGCAGAACCAAGCGTATGGGACGGCCCCATCCTGCGGCTCGCTTGGATGGTCTGCTGTTCGTCAACCCTGAAGCTGTGTCGTCTCCGGCAGAGGTTAGGGGCGCCTGGCCCGAACGGCCCATCGCAGCTGACGCACCATGCCGCGCAGCAGAGCCACCTCGTCAGGCCCTGTTGTTGCGCGCTGCAGAAGGTCATTCACTTTCGCCATGCGTGCCGAGGCGGTGTGAGGCAGGAGATATCCCACCTCCAGCAGAAGGCTTTCGGCATCATTGAGAAAGCCGCTCATCGCTGATGCTGGTGCAGGATCCGGCCCCACGGCTTGGTCGTTGAGGGAATGCTGCTGCAGGCGATTCATCTCATGGAGCACCACTGCAACGGCGTGGGACAGATTCAGAGACGGGTATGTCGCATCGCTGTGCAGGCTGAGCACTCTCTGGCAAAGACGGAGCTCGCTGTTGCTCAGTCCCCGGTCTTCACGCCCGAACACGACGGCGACCGGCTCGCCCTCTCGGGCTGGACCATCACCGCTGCTGAGCAACCAGGACAGGGCCTGATCAGGAGTCAGCAGGGGGATGTCTCCGTGGTCGATCCGACCGCAGGTGGCTACGGCCCTGCGGCAGTCCGCTAGCGCACTGAGCAAGGAATCATGGACTGTGGCGCGCTCCAGCATCAGGCGGCCATGAACAGCCATGCGCTGGGCGTCTTCGCTCTGATGATCACACTGAGGATTGACAAGACGCAGGGACTGCACGCCGAAGTTGGCGCAGAGCCTGGCCACGCTCCCAACGTTGAGCTCCCCTGCTGGCTCCACCAGAACGACCACCCGTGGGGAATGGGGTGATGACGATCTCAACGCAGTGTGCGCAGATAGGCAAGTAAGTCGGCCATCGATGAGGGTTCCATCTGAAAGCTCGGCATTGGCGGTGTTTCACCACTCACGATCTGGTGAACCACACGTGGATCTGAACTTCGCTGACTGATTCCAATCAGGTTGGGACCAAGCAATCCCTGGCCGGCCAACCCATGACAGCCAGCGCAGTTGATTCGGAACAGCTGGCCGCCATGGTCCGCAGATCCTTGAAGGTCGAGGGTGGCCTTGAGGTAGGGATCCTGTCGGGCGTTGCCCAGAACCCAAAGCAGCAGCACCACGCATGCTGCTGCGGCGAGCACGACCAAGGCACTGATCAGACCAGAGCCACCGTCGCTTTGGGCGTCAACGTCCTGATTTGCAGCAGTTGATGTCGGCTCCGACACGGCGATGGAAGTGCATGAAAGAATTGTGGTCAATCCTGCGCCCTTGTGTGATCAATGATCGAACCACTGCTGTGTGGCATCGTTCTCGGGCTGATTCCAGTCACTCTGATGGGTCTGTTTGTCGCGGCCTGGAATCAGTACCGTCGGGGAGACAGTGCTCTCGGGGGCTGATCATCAACAGTCCTGTTGTTCCGTAGCGTCGTTGATCGACGAGCACCCAGCCATCCCCTGGCACTGGCTGATTGTTTCCGGAATGTTCACAAATCACGAGACTGCCGAGGTTCAGCCA
The DNA here is from genome assembly GCF_000515235.1 of Synechococcus sp. CC9616. Classification (NCBI taxonomy): domain Bacteria; kingdom Bacillati; phylum Cyanobacteriota; class Cyanophyceae; order Synechococcales; family Synechococcaceae; genus Synechococcus; species Synechococcus sp. CC9616. Next base: position 259,138 of record NZ_KI911558.1, read on the forward strand.
TTTCCCTGAAATCAGCTTGTCGAGAATGGGCTGATAGAGCTCTTTCATGTAGGGAGGATCGAGATAAACCAGGTCGAATCCAGGCTCTGTCCAGCCACGGCTTAGCCAGCTGATCACGTCACTGCGAACCACTTTGACGCTGGATTCGCCTGGACAGTCCTGCTGTGTCAAACCCAGGTTCTGCTCGCAGATCCGAGCTGTTTTGGGGTTGGATTCCACGGCTAGCACCATCCCAGCACCGCGCTGGAGTGCTTCGCAGCCCATCACTCCGCTGCCGCTGCATAGATCAAGCCAGCGGCAGCCAGGCAACCGTGGGGAAAGGATGTTCATCACAGCCTCCCGAACTCTCGAGGTGGTTGGCCGTGTCTCCGAACCGCGGGGACTGAGCAGTTTGCGGCCACCCGTCAGCCGGAGCTGCCCCTGCATCTCAGCCCTGTTCTTGAGTGTTTCCCACTGACTGAATCGACTCAAGCCAGCTCAGCCAGCGCTTGAGCATCAGAGAGCCGCAGTCGGCGGATTTTTCAGGGTGGAATTGACAGGCACCCACGCGGTCCCGCCAAACCATGGCCGTGACGGGACTGTCCGCGAAAGGAGCGGTGGCAGCCAGGACGTTCTCGTTTGAGCTGGGAACAGCTGCATAGGAATGCACGAAATACACCCATGCCGTTGGGTCACCCTGCCGTAGCAGCGGGCAATCCATGACGGGGTTGAGAGGGGCCCAGCCCATGTGTGGAATGCGTTCGCGTGGATCATCAGGAAGTCGTTCGACGCGTCCAGGCAGCAGAGCCAGTCCCTGACGAGATCCTTCTTCGCTGCTCTCGAACAACAGCTGGAGCCCCAGACAGATGCCAAGGAGTGGGCGTCTATCCAGAGCCCATGACTTCAGATGGGGAATGAGCCCTGTGGACTCGAGATTCTCCATTGCAGGGTCAAAGGCTCCAACACCAGGAAGAATCAACGCATTCGGAGATGCCAGGTCAGCTTCGGAACGGACATCGAGCACGTCACCTCCAAGGCGCTCCAAAGATCGTCTGACGGAATGGAGGTTGCCCATTCCGTAATCGATCAGTCCGATCCTCAACGCGGGATGACTCAACCCTGATGAGTTCAGAGGTATTTCGAAATGGTGCCGCTCAGGGTTGCCTTGGGAACCGCGCCGACGACGGTGTCAACTTTCTGGCCGCCTTTGAACACCATCAGAGTCGGAATACTGCGAATGCCGTACTGGCTGGCGACGTTGGGGTTCTCGTCGGTGTTGAGTTTGAAAACCTTGATCTGGCCGTCGAATTCCTTTGCGATTTCCTCGACAATCGGAGCGACCATGCGGCACGGACCACACCAGGGAGCCCAGAAGTCGACCAGCACCGGTACGTCGCTCTGCAGCACGTCCTGTTCGAAGGAGGCGTCGGTAACAGCTGCGGCGCTGGACATATGACCTGAAGAAAGTGCCCAGAACTTAGCAACAGTACCGAGCCGTATCCCCGGTGTGACGTTGCCCGCAGAGAACTGTGATGGTGACTTGAGAAGAATGAAAGCCCGAACGCGCCGGGCCAGGGGGTGTGAGGAGTGTGAGAGCGTCAGCTCGCACACAACTCACACTAGCTCTGGCTTACTTACCCATCCCTAGTTGTTGAGCTTTCTGGTACACCTTGCCCTCGGTCAGCAGTGAAGGTGCCACCACCACTTCAACCTGCTGCATCTCCTTGAGAGTTTTTGCGCCCAAGGTGCCCATCGACGTTTTCAGAGCACCAAGCAAATTGTGTGTTCCGTCATCAAGGAGTGCTGGACCTCGCAGAATTCGTTCCAGGCTGCCGGTGCTGCCCACGTTGATCCTCGTTCCTCTGGGGAGAACCGGACTTGGCGTTGCCATGCCCCAGTGGAACCCGCGTCCCGGGGCTTCCTCTGCGCGGGCAATGGGTGAACCGATCATCACCGCATCGGCACCACAGGCAATGCACTTGCAGATATCCCCACCCGTAACGATGCCTCCATCGGCAACGATGGGCACGTATCGGCCTGACTCTTGCAGATAGTCATGCCGAGCAGCGGAACAATCCGCCACTGCTGTGGCCTGGGGGATCCCCACGCCTAACACTCCTCGCGAGGTGCAGGCGGCTCCAGGCCCGATTCCCACAAGAACGCCCGCCGCACCGGCGCGCATCAGCTGCATGGCGACGTCGTAGGTGACGCAGTTTCCGATGACGACCGGCACACCCATGTCGCGACAGAGCGATTCCAGGTCGAGTTTTTCCCGTCCCTCAGGACCGATGTGTTCGGTGGAGACAACCGTTGCCTGGACAAAGAACAGGTCCGCACCTGCCTCAGCAATGGTGTTTCTGTATTTAAGAGCAGCAACAGGGGTTCCGCTGACCGCAGCGATCCCACCCTTCCGCTTGATGTCTCCAATGCGCTGACGGATCAGCTGTTCCTGAACGGGTTGGCTGTACAGCTCCTGCATCAAGGGCACAAAGGCGTCCTTGCCGACCGCCGCGATCCGATCGAGCACAGGGTTGGGGTCTTCATAACGCGTCTGAACCCCTTCCAGATTCAAAACCCCAAGGGCGCCCAGCTGCGAAAGGCGTACTGCCATATCCACGTCGACCACACCGTCCATGGCACTGGCGATGATCGGAATCGAACGTTCGATGCCACCGAGCGTCCAGCTGGTGTCGGTCACTTCAGGATCGACCGTGCGGCCCCCGGGTACGAGGGCGATTTCATCAATTCCGTAGGCGCGGCGAACGACCTTGGAGCGTCCGAGCTGAATGTCCACCGCAGGATTGGTTCAGATCGGGACAAACTACCAACCAGCAGCCAGTCAGTAGGGCTCAGCGGCCAGTAATGCTCGACCAGCGGGATCGCAGATCACCGATCACTTTCTTGCGGTCGGTGCTGCGAATCATGTTGCGCAGCAGAAAGTTGATCAGCCAGATCAGGCCTGTCAGTTCGAGCAGTCCGGAGACCAGGGGCAGATTGTCGATCGTGCTGACAATGCCGCCGTAGATCTTCAGCAGGACGACCAAAACGATCAAGCCGAAGCCAAGCTTGATCGGAGTGCCCCATTTCCCCCAGAGATCCCCGAGATCCTGGCCGTTGAACCACTGGCGAAGTTTGTCCTTCAGCAGATCCCATTCACCACCTTCGGAGGTCTCCTGCGCAGGGATTTCAACGCTTGTGGAGAAAGCTGGATCGAGGGTTGCGGCAGGAGTGGGCGATGGAGTCGGTGCTGGAGTTGGCTGAGGGGTTGCCTCCGGCGTGGGAGTGGGTGTCGGGTCAGGCTGTTGTGTCTCCTCGATCGACCCCATGAAGGCGTTTAGAGCTAACAGGAATTTTATCGGAGCTTTCCAGTTACGACGCCCTATCGAGATAGAATGAAGGACGGCGGTTCAACCCTCGTATGACGGATTCTGTGGGGCCTGTCGGCGGCGGTCCTGGCGGTTCCGACGATCGGATTATTCAGACGGACCTACGCAACGAGATGTCGCGCTCCTATTTGGAGTATGCGATGAGTGTGATCGTGGGTCGGGCGCTGCCCGATGCCCGCGATGGTCTCAAGCCCGTGCATCGCCGGATCCTTTACGCGATGTATGAGCTGGGCCTCACCAGCGACAGGCCCTATCGCAAATGCGCCCGTGTGGTGGGCGAAGTGCTCGGCAAATATCACCCCCACGGCGACACCGCTGTGTACGACGCCCTGGTGCGCATGGCACAGGACTTCTCCATGTCGATGCCCCTCATCGATGGGCATGGCAATTTCGGCTCCGTGGACAACGATCCACCGGCAGCCATGCGGTACACCGAATCGCGATTGCGGGCACTGACCACCGACAGCCTGCTGGAGGACATCGAGGCTGAGACGGTTGATTTCGCCGACAACTTCGATGGTTCCCAGCAGGAGCCCACGGTGCTTCCCGCCCGGATCCCTCAGCTGCTGCTGAATGGTTCGGCAGGAATCGCGGTGGGGATGGCCACCAACATTCCGCCCCATAACCTCAATGAGCTGATTGACGGGTTGCTGGCGTTGATCGCCGATCCCGAGATCAGCGATCAAGAACTGATTCGGTTGATTCCTGGCCCCGATTTCCCCACCGGCGGTCAAATCCTGGGTCGCGATGGCATCCGCGACACATACCTCGGCGGTCGGGGCTCCGTGACGATGCGTGGGGTGGCTGGTATTGAAACGCTGGAGGTCCCCGGTCGCCCGGACCGTGATGCGGTCATTATCACGGAGCTGCCATATCAGACCAACAAAGCGGCGCTGATCGAGCGGATCGCCGAACTGGTCAACGACAAGAAGCTTGAAGGGATCTCCGACATCCGCGACGAAAGCGATCGTGATGGCATGCGGATCGTCGTTGAGCTCCGACGGGATGCCTACCCACAGGTGGTGTTGAACAATCTGTTCAAACTCACTCCGCTTCAGAGCAACTTCAGTGCATACATGCTCGCGCTGGTGAACGGCGAGCCGATCCTGCTCACCCTGCGCAAGATGCTCGAGGTGTTCCTCGACTTCCGGGTCGAGACGATCGAGCGACGCACCCGCTACCTGCTGCGCAAGGCGGAGGAACGCGACCACATTCTGCTGGGCCTGCTGCTGGCCCTCGATCAGCTGGACCCGATCATTGCCTTGATCCGGGCTGCTCCCGATACGGCGACTGCACGCCAACAGCTGCAGGAACGCCATGGACTTTCGGATATCCAGGCAGACGCGATTTTGCAGATGCAGCTGCGTCGGCTCACCGCCCTTGAAGCAGACAAGATCCGTCTCGAACACGAGGATCTGGTCACCAAGATCGCCGACTACAAGGACATCCTTGGCCGCCGCGAGCGGGTGTTCGGGATCATCCAGGCTGAGCTTGGTCAGCTACAGGATCGCTACCCCATCCCTCGTCGCACGGAGATCCTTGACCTCGGCGGTGGACTCTCCGACATCGACCTGATCGCCAATGAGCGGTCTGTGGTGCTCCTGACCGAGACCGGTTATCTCAAGCGGATGCCCGTCAGTGAGTTCGAAGCCACCAGCCGCGGGACGCGTGGCAAGGCCGGCACCCGGAGCCAGGGGGAGGATGCCGTGAAGCTGTTCATCAGCTGCAACGACCACGACACCTTGGTGTTGTTCAGTGATCGAGGCGTGTCCTATGCCTTGCCCGCCTACCGGGTGCCCCAGTGCAGTCGGACTGCGAAGGGCACGCCGGTGGTGCAGCTGTTGCCGATTCCCCGGGAAGAGGCGATTACATCGTTGATCCCTGTGTCGGAGTTCAGCGACGACACCGACCTGCTGATGCTCACCACCGGCGGTTTCATCAAACGCACCCGGCTTTCGGCCTTCAGCAATATCCGTTCCAATGGCCTGATCGCCATCAACCTGGAAGAGGGCGACGCCCTCACCTGGGTGCGCTTGGCCGTTCCCGGCGACAGCGTCTTGATCGGCTCCAAAGCCGGGATGACCATCCACTTCCGTCTCAGTGATGAGGAGTTACGGCCCCTGGGACGCACAGCCCGTGGTGTGCGTTCGATGAATCTGCGGGATGGCGATGCCCTGGTGAGCATGGATGTATTGCCAGTGGAACTCGCCGATCAGGTTGCTGCCAGCGCAGAGGATGAAGAGGACTCAGCCAGTGAGGGGCCCTGGGTGCTTGTGGCCTCGGCCTCCGGTTTGGGTAAGCGTGTGCCGGTGACGCAATTCCGTTTGCAGAAGCGTGCCGGTATGGGCCTGCGGGCGATGAAGTTCCGCACCGAGGCCGATGAGCTGGTGGGCCTGAGCGTCCTCGGTGCCGGCGAGGAATTGCTCCTGGTCAGCGAGAAGGGGGTGATTGTGCGCACCAGCGCCGATGCCATTCCCCAGCAGTCGCGGGCTGCCACGGGTGTGCGTCTGCAGAAGCTGGACAAGGGTGACCGGCTGCTCAAGGTGGTGCTGGTGCCGCCGGAAGCCGACGACGACAGTGAAGATGACGACAGCGCTGCCGGTGAGGCTGCACCTGATCAGGACAGCTGACCTTGCCGCCAAACGTTGATGTGCTGGTGCTGGGGGGCGGTCCTGCCGCCCTCTGCATCGCGTCTGAACTGAATCAACGAGGCGTGGCTGTTGCGGGCATCGCTCCCGATCCGCTTGATGCTCCCTGGCCGAACACCTACGGCATCTGGGCCGATGAATTGAAAATGGTGGGGCTCGAGCAGCTGCTCGAGCACCGCTGGAGCGACACCGTCAGTTATTTCGGCGCAGGCGGCACAACGGCTCAGGATCAGAGCTATGGCCATGGCATCGACTATGGATTGTTCGATCGGGCCGCGTTGCAGCGGTATTGGCTGGAGCGCGCCGACGGCGTGGTGTGGCATCAAGACACCGTTCAGCGGCTGGAGGTGAACGGTGCAACCACAAGCGTGAGCTGTGCATCGGGAGCCACGTTGCAGGCACGCTTGGTGATTGATGCCTCCGGCTCGCGTACGCCTCACATTCGCCGCCCGGATCAGGGGCCGGTGGCGGGGCAGGCGGCTTACGGCGTGGTGGGGCGCTTCTCCCCACCCCCGATTGATGCGGGCCGGTTTGTGTTGATGGACTACCGAAGCGACCACCTCAGCGAGGCGCAGCGCCGTGAACCGCCCACCTTCCTTTATGCGATGGATCTGGGTGATGGGGTGTTTTTCGTGGAAGAAACCTCGCTCGCCTTGGCACCGGGCGTTCCCTATGACGTGCTCAAGCAACGGTTCCAGCAACGCCTTGATCAGCGCGGTGTGCTGATCACTGAGGTGATCCACGAGGAGTTCTGTCTCTTCCCGATGAATCTGCCGTTGCCCGACCGCAGCCAGCCGGTGCTGGCCTTTGGCGGTGCGGCGAGCATGGTGCATCCTGCGTCGGGCTACATGGTTGGGGCGCTGTTGCGCCGGGGGCCTGATATGGCCGAGGCGATTGCTCAAGCGCTTGTCAATCCAGCCCTGGGCTCAGCGGCCTTGGCGCAACGGGGATGGCAGGCGCTTTGGCCGATCGAGTTGGTGCTGCGCCACCAGCTGTATCAGTTCGGCTTGGGGCGGTTGATGGGATTCAACGAAGCCCTGTTGCGCACCCACTTCGCCACTTTCTTCGCCCTTCCACGGGAGGAGTGGTTTGGCTTCCTCACCAACACCCTGCCGCTGCCACGACTCATGGGCGTGATGCTGCGACTGTTTGCAATGGCTCCATGGGAGCTCCGTCGCGGTTTGGTGCTGGGAGCTCCCGCAACTCAGAGCCCCACGTTCGCCCAATCCAGTGGCTGAATCAGAGGGAACAGGCGATCTTCGGAGTGAACGGCTTCGAACCAGCCATCCGGGAGTGGTTCCACCCCGTCCATTGCGCTCATCAACTGCCAGAAACGTTCCAGGTGTCGTTCAATCCGTTCCTTCGCCAAGCCGGTGGTGGTCCCGGCCCTCAGGATGAAGCTCCAGTCCGATGACTGGGCCAGCAGCAGTTCCCTCGCGGCCTGTTGCAGCAGGAGCAGATCAGCTTCTCGTGCCACTCCGCGGCTGCAGCGTCGCACCATGGCATCACCGGCTCGCCCCCACTCGGCCACAACCCAGGCGTTGGTGTCATTCAGCCAGTAGTTGTGATAGCCACCCTGTCCCCAACTCGATGGACAGGGATCGCACAACTGCAGCTGCCCCGCTGCGCTCAGCACATCTCGCAGACGGGTGAACTGCACGCCCTCCGCAGGTCCCTGATGGAAGAGCTCTGAGAGGAATCGGGGACCTTCAAACCACCAGTGCCCGAACAGTTCAGCATCGAATGGGGCGACCAACAGAGGGCTGAGTTCCATCGAGTTGGCCAATCCATCCAACTGCCGTCGTCGTCCTTGCAGGTAGTGGCGCGCGTGCTGGCCAACGCGTTGTTCGGCAATTGCTGGTTGGTAGGGCTGTTTTTGGTCCAGCGGCAGCTGATGATCGGTCACTCTGTGCAGCTTGAGGCCGAGGGGACGGGGCTGTTGCAAGCCCAGAGGAGCAAGGGCCTCGAGGGGAAGATCCCAGCCCAGGTCGCGATGGAACTCCCGGTAGTGGGGATCACCGGGATAGCCATCTTTGGCTGACCAGACCGGCAAAGTGGCTTCACTGTCCCGGCCAAAAAAGGCAACGCCATTGCGGCTGCAGATCGGGGCGTAGACACCGAAGCGGGGCCGTGGTTTGCCATGCAGCAGGCCATGGCCGTCGAGAACGGCGTAGCGCAGCCCGGCGTCGCGCATCCAGAGATCGAGGCCTTCGTAGTAAGCGCACTCAGGCAGCCAGATCCCCAGGGGACGCTCTCCGATCAGTCGCTGGTGTTCGCGCACCGCTGTACGCAGCTGACCACGGATCGCTTCAGGGTTCTGGCGGAGCAGGGGCAGATATCCATGGGTTGCGCCGCAGGTCAGCAGGTCTGCAACGCCTTGCTTCTGAAGACGCGCAAAACGTCCGATGAGGTCCCCGTCGCAGTCCAGCCAGCCCTGTCGGTGGTGCTTGATCGTGCTTTCAAGATGCTGAGCAGCCGTCTTCAGGGCCTCGTCAGCACGTGGCAACAGCTTGAGCCTGTCGTCCAGCCATTGCGGAAAGCGTTGCTTCAGTTCCCCATCACTGAGGAGCGAGAGCAGCGTTGGAGACAGCCCGATGGTGATTCTGGGCTGCACTCCAGGGGCCTGGACGGCCTGCTCCAGGACAGCCAGAAGGGGGAGGTAGCACTCGATCAGGGCCTGGAAGAACCAATCCTCCTCAAGCGATCCCGGCTGAGTGGAACGGACGTACGGCAGGTGGGCGTGAAGAACCAGGGCGAGAGCGCCTTTGGTCACGGAACCACCAGAAAGGTCACCGAATTTAGAACGGGCGGACAGTCTCACCTAAAGTTACTTAACTCATAGTCATTCCGACTAACGCCTGCTCCTGGAGAGTCGCCATGGCCAAGGATCCTGGTCGCGTACTGATTTTTGACACCACCCTCCGGGATGGAGAGCAGTCTCCTGGAGCCAGCCTCAACCTCGAGGAGAAGCTGGCCATCGCCCAGCAGCTTGCACGGCTTGGGGTGGATGTGATCGAAGCTGGCTTCCCGTTTGCCAGTCCCGGAGATTTCTCGGCAGTCCAGCGGATCGCCCAGCAGGTAGGGGGCGAGCAAGGCCCCATCATCTGTGGTCTCGCCCGCGCTTCCAAAGCCGACATCAAGGCCTGTGCGGATGCCGTGGCACCGGCTCCATGCCGACGCATTCACACGTTCATCGCCACCAGCGACATCCATCTCGAGCACAAGCTGCGCAAGACCCGCAGTGACGTGCTGGCAATCGTGCCGGAGATGGTGAGCTATGCCCGGTCGCTTGTTGAGGACGTTGAATTCTCCTGTGAAGACGCGGGTCGCAGTGACCCTGAGTTTCTTTACGAGGTGATCGAGGCCGCTGTTGCCGCCGGGGCCACCACCATCAACATTCCCGACACGGTCGGCTACACAACGCCGACGGAATTCGGGGCTTTGATCAAGGGAATCAATGATCACGTCCCGAACATCGGAGAGGCTGTGATCTCCGTTCATGGCCACAATGATCTGGGGCTGGCCGTGGCGAATTTTCTGGAGGCGGTCAAGAACGGTGCCCGTCAACTCGAGTGCACGATCAACGGCATTGGAGAACGTGCCGGCAATGCTTCCTTGGAGGAGCTGGTGATGGCAATGCATGTGCGTCGTCGTTACTACAACCCCTACTTCGGAAGAGACGTTGATAGTCCGACTCCTCTGACAGGAGTGCGTACGGAAGAAATCACCAAGACCTCCCGTCTGGTGTCCAACCTCACCGGCATGGTGGTCCAGCCCAACAAGGCAATCGTCGGTGCGAATGCCTTTGCCCACGAATCAGGGATTCACCAGGACGGGGTCCTGAAAAACCCACTCACGTACGAGATCATCGATGCCCGCACCGTCGGCCTAAGTGACAACCGGATCTCCCTGGGCAAACTCAGTGGCCGCAGTGCTGTCCGGGCGCGTCTCGAAGAATTGGGTTACGACCTGACCCGTGAGGATCTCGATGAGGCCTTTGCCCGGTTCAAGGACCTGGCGGATCGCAAGCGAGAAATCACTGATCGCGATCTTGAGGCGATTGTGAGCGAACAGGTCCAGCAACCGGATGCTCGCTTCGTGCTGAAACTGGTTCAGGTCAGTTGCGGCAGCAGTCTGCGACCAACGGCCACGGTGACACTGGCTGATGAAGAGGATGGTGAACGAACCGGCTCCGCTGTCGGTACCGGACCGGTTGATGCGGTCTGTCGCGCTCTCAATGACCTTGCCGGGGTCCCCAATGAGCTGGTTGAGTTCTCGGTCAAATCTGTCACGGAAGGCATCGATGCCATGGGCGAGGTCACCATCCGACTGAGACGGGATGGTTCCCTGTTTTCAGGTCATTCCGCCGACACCGACGTTGTTGTTGCCGCCGGGCAGGCGTTCATTAATGCATTGAATCGACTGGTCGCTGGTATGGAGAGACGGCCTTTGCATCCCCAGAAGGATGTGGTGTCGGTTGAAACGCGCCCAAGCCTCTGACCCGGCATGAGCCGTCGCGTCCTCGTCTCGGTTCTGCAGCTACTTGTGCTGCTGCTGCTTGCCTTGCTGGTGTTGGTGCCGCTGCTTTGGCTGGTCAGTACCTCTTTGAAGGGACCGGCTGAAGACATCTTCAGTAGCCCTCCTGCCCTGCTGCCTTCGGAGCCCAGTCTTCAGGCCTACGTACGCTTATTTCAGGACAACCCGCTCACCACCTATCTGTTGAACAGCACCGTGGTGAGTGCTTTGGCTGTGCTCGCGAATCTTCTGTTCTGCTCGATGGCGGCCTATCCACTGGCCAGGATGCGGTTCGCGGGCCGCGGCCTGGTTCTGGGGCTGGTGGTTGCCACGATCCTGATCCCGTTCCAGGTGGTGATGATCCCGCTCTATCTACTGATGGTTCAACTGGGGTTGCGCAACACACTGGTGGCTCTGGTGATTCCTCAGGCGGCGACCGCGTTTGGTCTCTACCTTCTTCGCCAGAGCTTCCTCGGTGTTCCCGTCGAACTTGAGGAGGCGGCGCGGATTGATGGCTGCAGCCGACTGGGTGAATGGTGGAACGTGATGATCCCTGCCGCTCGTGCCGACCTGATCACTTTGGCGATGTTCGTCTTCATCGGAACCTGGAGTGATTTTCTCTGGCCTCTCGTGATTCTTGATGACCCAAGCCTCTACACGCTGCCCCTTGGTTTGCAGCAGCTCTCCAGCAGCTTCGGTCTTGATTGGCGAATCGTGGCGGCTGGATCTGTGGTCTCGATCCTCCCGGTGCTCGTGCTGTTTGTTCTGCTTCAGCGCTTCATTCTTCCAAGCGCGAGCGGTGATGCCGTGAAGGGTTGACCTAGAACAAGGCGTTCGCCGCTTCTGTTTGTGTCGCTTCAGGATCTCGACCGTCTGATGGCCTTGCGTCAGCAGGATCCCGCGCTGGCCGACCGACTACGTCAGCCACTCGACCTCGAATCATTTGTGGCGCTGGCTGCTGAATTCGGTTGCTCTGTGACCGAAGCCGATGTCTTTGAGGCTCAGCAGCGGGAAGATTCCCAGCGCTCTGCTGAGGAACTGCAACGCCAGCAGGCCGATGAGTCTCGCCGGTTGCGATCGTTCATCCAGGGGTGACCTGCTTTGGTGGCCGCCGTCACCTACCGACGTGTCTTCAATGACTGACAAAATCGGGGCGCCGAGCGAGCTTGCACTTTGATAAAAGAGAGTGATGGTCCTTCGTCAGGACGGCAAGTCCAGGGCATCCTGGAATTCTGGAGACGTTGATGAACGTCAACCGATCATCCGTCTTCGCACTGATGTTCCGTCTCCTGCTCCAGTGAAGAAATCGCCATTCCTGAGCTGGAGCGACCTGATTGGCGAGCGCTGAGAGGTCCTGAACCCCATCCAGCGCGGCCGTCGGAACGCCTTAGTCCTCGAGGCGTACGACGTCAGGAGTCGTTCCGTGCACTTCACCAATCCAGCGAGCGTGCCGGACCGCGCCGTCATGGGTGTGGAAGATCCAGGCATCCGCCGGTGATTCCAGCGTTTCAATCACCTGGCTCTGGGTATTCACCCCCAGATAGCGGCCTGCTGGCAGGGACCGCAGCACATAGCGCTCGGCGTAGTTGGAGAACATGGCCCTGTAAGGGTTTCATCAAACCCATAGCGATATCGAGACAGTGTGAGACTCGTTATGCGGAATGTCTCCATTTTTTATTCCAGCAGCGTTAATAAGCTGTGTTGTTGCCAGATCAGACCTCTTGGAGGCTGGAATCGCGTCTGATGGCCGCCATCGCGAAACCAGGGTTCGGGCCATGGTGTGAGGGTCAATTCTTCGGCATCAAGGCCCCAGGCGGTGTCCAGCCAACGTTGCAGGTCGGCCTGTTCGGGGGCTTCCGGTTGCTGCCAGTGCACCACGGCCAACTCACGCGGTGTTGATGTCAGCGTCACAATGCGGTGATGCGGCTCACCGTCCTCCGCTGGGTGCTGGGACTCATCGAGGGATTCCTCGCTGACAAACAGGCGGAGTCCATGCTTCTCATCGGATTGAGGGAGCTGGTATTTGTTCAGATAGAGGCGTCTTGCCCTGGGAAAGGCTGCTCCCGGAGCCTTTGCCATCAGAGCGTTGTAAGCATTTTGCAGCGTCTGTTTCATGCCGAACATGGTCGAAACGTCCTGCATGAAATGATGGAGACAATTGCGGGACTGTCCAGTGATGAGGTCACATCGCTCCCGATATCGCCTTGCTGGCCTTGATGGTCAGCCCCATCCAGTGCTGGACACCACCTACGACAGTCTGGAATCCGCTCTCACGGAAGCGTTGAACTGGTGCTCGGGTCAGGGAGCTTCTTGCGCTCCGGCACAACGGGGAATTGCTGTGCAGGTCTGCACCGGAACAGGGGCCTGGAGAACCATCGATTATCCGAGGAGCTGTCTTGTGCAGCCCTCTCGGAATCAAGTCTGATGACCTGGGTCAGCGTTGACCTCTGTTTGGTTCCGATCGGTGTCGGGGTGTCGTTGTCTCCGTTCATTGCAGCTTGTCAGCGGCAGATCGCCAAATCCGGACTTAAGTCCCAGTTAGGCCCGAACGGCACTGCGATTGAAGGCCCCTGGGAGGAGGTGATGGCCTGTGTCCATGCCTGTCACCAGGACGTACATCGGATGGGCGCACCGAGGATCTACACGACGTTGAAAATCAACACACGCACTGATCGGAATCAGTCCTTTGAGGACAAGGTGAACGCGGTGGAGCGATGTCTCAACCCCTGAGAATCTTGAGAAGTTATGGGGGAAACAACATCCATTGCTTGAAATTTGAGACCAATGAGAACAGTTTTGAGTCGCGTCTGTGCGTCGCTGCCGCTCATCCTTCGCTCTGCTGCTGCTGTTGATCACCAGCCTTGGGACAATCGCTGGCGCCAGGGCGGCCACCTGGGAGCGAATCGGTGGCTATGTGCGCTTGATGCGGCGCGCTGGTGTGGAGTCTTTGGTGGCTAAAGATTGCCCGGAGGGTCTTCTCGGAGCTTTCCATGAAGGACGGCAGGTGTTGCTGATGTGCGGCAACAACCTCCCGGATGATCCGGCCTACGTCTGGGTGGTGCTTGCCCATGAATCCGCCCACGTCATGCAGTTCTGCAACGGCGGACCGTTGATGCCTGCCGCCCTGCTGACCCAGGAAATGGACCGAGCACGTCGGACGACTCCCGATGCATTTCATGAGTTGAAGCTCTATCACGTGAGTCAGCATCACGTCGAAGTCGAAGCTCGTCTGGTGCAGGCGTTGCCCCCGGATGAGGTGGAAGCTCTGTTCCATCGACACTGCGGCGATCGGCTTGAGCGCTGAGGTCCTTGCAGAACGGCATCGCGACAACTGGCTTGTGGTGGTGGAGAAACCTGCTGGACTGCTCAGTCAGCCTGGACTTGGAGCGGATCAGCAGGATTCCTTGATCACGCGCCTGCAACAGAAAGAACCTGACCTGCAGCTTGTTCATCGTCTAGATCGCGATACGTCGGGGGTGTTGTTGCTGGCCCGTGGGAAAGACGCCTTGCGCCGCTGCAGTGCCCTGTTTGCCAGCCGGCATGTCCGAAAGCTTTACGTCGCTGATGTGATGGGAATCATGCTGGGTAGCGGAGCGATCCATGGTCCATTGGCGCGTTTGCAGCGTCATCCGCCGCGTTATGGCTTCCATCCGTCTGGTCGTCCTGCCCGGACCCGCTGGAGAGTGCAGCGGTCACAATTGGGTTCGACCCGTTTATGGCTGGTTCCACTGACCGGTCGTTCCCATCAGCTGCGCTCCCATCTGGCCGAGCGCGGTCACCCGATCGTGGGTGATCCCATCTACGGCGCTCGAGGCTCCTCACGTCTTCAATTGCACGCCGTCGCTCTTGCCTTCCGACATCCCTTCACCGGTCAGAGATGTCGCTTCCTTTCTCGGAACCCGTTGCCATGTCCATCCCCGCAGAACTGATCGGCTATGGCGCTGCAGCGTTAACCACCGCGAGCTTCTTCCCTCAGGCCGTCAAGACTCTGAAGAGCGGAGACACCCGGGCGATTTCCCTGGGGATGTACACCCTGTTCACCTGTGGCGTGACGTTATGGACCATTTACGGCGTCATGGCCGGTGATGGTCCTGTGATCGCCGCCAACGTGATCACCCTGATCCCCGCAGCGGTGGTGTTGCAACGCAAGCTGGCGGATCAGCTGCGATAACTCTGACGGGCGGGAATCGGATAAGGGATCCGGCGATGACGCATCCGCCGCCACACCCGTACAAATGCCTTCACGACAAGTTCCATTTCCGCTCGACTCAGGGAGCTTTTGCGGAGCTGACCGTCACGTAATCGGGCCTCCGCGATGGAGCGGACGGTCTCGACAGCCTGTTTCTCGGACGTGTCTGGAGGCAGTGAGCGCAAGGCTGCTTCACAGCCATCGGCCAGCATCAGCACCGCCGTTTCCCGTGATCGAGGCGCCGGTCCGTGATAACGGAAGCGATCTTCATCCACGCCGGGGTCGCGCTCCCTGGCCTTGTGAAGGAAGTAGCCCATCTTCAAGGTGCCCTGATGTTCGGGGATGAAATCCGCCAATGGACGGGGTAGCCGGTGACGACGTGCCAGCTTCAGGCCTTCATCTACATGGGCCTGCAACACGGCGGCGCTGGCGATCGGATCGTCCAGTTCGTCGTGGGGGTTGGGGCCGCCTTTCTGGTTTTCAATGAACCAGTCGGGTGCGTGAAGTTTGCCGACGTCGTGATACAGCGATCCTGTCTTGATCAGGTCCACATCAGCTCCGATGGCTCGAGCCCCTTCCTCAGCAAGCCCGCAAATCATCAGGGTGTGTTCGAACGTGCCGGGAGCTTCCGAGGAGAGTCGGCGCAGCAAAGGACGTTCCTGGTCTGCCAGCTCCAGCATCCGTGCGCGGGTCAGCAGCCCAAATGATCCCTCCAGGATTGGAATCAAAAGCAGGGCGGTCATCAGCAGCAGACCCAGCACCAACGCCTCTGTTGCCAGCTCATCCAGACCGCCGGACACACTCACCCAGGGGCTCCAGCCTGTGTAGGGCTGGAGCTGGAGCAGCAGCCACTGGCCAAGGAAAGCTCCGAGCGGAAGCATGACCGCCATCTGAAGTAGCTGCCCACGGCTCCGTTGACGACCAGCCAGCAGGGCCCCGGCGGCGGCCACCGTAGAGGCCATCAGGAGTCGTCCGTCACCCAATCCACTCACTTGTTCTGGCCAGAGAAGGCTTGCGATGGCAAGCCATGCCAGTCCACAGCCAGGTCCCAGCCCCTCGGTTAACACCAGCGTGGGTGGGACCAGAAGTGCCAGAGGAATCACATTGGCGCCGAACCAAAGCTTGGCTGCTTGTACCAACAGAAGAAATCCAAGAGCCAGCAAGGCATGACGGACCTCGAGGGTGGGGCGTTCACGCCGCATCACAAGCAGCATCACGCCGCAGCCCGCAAGCGCTTCGATGAAGCGTCCAAGCCAGATCAGAGGTTGTGGTTCGCGCCGAACCTTCCCGAAATAATCGAGAACGTCGTAGGCCTGGGGGCTGATCACTTCACCCTTGCGTGTGATCAGGTCTCCCTTGCGAACCTCAATTGTGGGAATGCCCTGTTTGGTGAGCTGCTCCTCAATCAGCTGCTTGCTGAGGGTTGGGTCCGTGCGCAGGTTGCTGCTGCCCTGAAGCGTGTTTACAAGCAGCTTGCTGGCCAGGGTTCGTGCTGCCGGTTCGTCGATCTCCAGCGGTAGATCCCGCATCTGGATACCGGCGGCGCGACGCAGCTCCGCAGCTGCGAGGCTGCTCACAATCCCCTGGCTGAGCATCCGGTCAGCAGCGCGGAGCACCGCCTTGTCCCAGGCGAGATGTTCAGCTTCGCTGCGTTGCTTGAGCCAGCGCTGTTCCTGAGGCGACAGGTTCACCGGGCCGATGCGAGCGGCGGAACCGCTCTCCGTCACCTGCTGCAACTGTTTGAGCTGCTTGTTCAGTCGCTCCTTCAGTTGAATGCTCTCGTCCTTGTCGATGACCTGAACAACCGAACGGGCGACAAGGGTGGACCGTCTTTGCTCCAGTGCAGAGCTGTCCTGAACTAAAGCGTCTTTGGGCGCAACAGCATCGAACGGTGCCAGCGAGCCAGGCTGCAGATCTGGCTTCAGAAGCCAGGGAATGCTGGAGAGGAGCGCAACTGCAATGCAAACAATCAGGAGAACTGCCGTCTGGAGACGGGTCCAGCGCAGCAGTCTGCGACTTGGGGCCTGATGTTGCAGCCAGCCTCGCCAGAGGAGGCTCGCCCGAAGGATGCTCACATCAGGGAGGCGAACCGAGAGGTCCGGATTGACGCGTTCACGCTAGCTGTCCTGTCAGGGCATGCTGGAAGCAGTGGAAGCTAGATCACATGGCCCTGCGGCTTGATGGCAAGGCTTTGTCCACACAGCTGGAACAGCGCCTCGGAAATCTGATCGCTGGTCATCTTGATCGGGTCGAACGGCCTCCCGGTCTGGCTCTTTTGCGCGTTGGGGATGACCCGGCCAGTGGCGTTTACGTGGCCAACAAGGAAAAGGCCTGCGCCCGGGTTGGGGTATTGAGCACAGGGATCCATCTCAGTGCAGGTTGCTCTTCTGACGACGTGCTTCACGAACTGCAGCGCTTCAACACGGACCCTTTGGTTGATGGGATCCTGCTGCAGCTGCCCCTGCCGAATGGCCTCGATGAGGGGCCTTTGCTCACGGCAATCGATCCCGACAAGGACGCTGATGGTCTCCATACGTTGAATCTTGGTCGGCTGCTCAAAGGTGAACCGGGCCCGCGCAGCTGTACGCCAGCCGGCGTGATGGCACTACTGCGCAGCAATGGTTTCGATCCAGCCGGCAAGCGAGCTGTTGTGGTCGGCAGGAGCATCCTGGTCGGTCAGCCGATGGCCCTAATGCTTCAGTCGGCTCATGCCACGGTGAGTGTGGCTCACTCACGCACCAGAGATCTGGCAGCGCTAACCAGGCAGGCGGAGATTCTCGTGGTGGCCGCCGGCCGGCCGGGGATGATCGGTGCTGAACATGTCAGTCCCGGTGCCGTCGTGGTGGATGTCGGCATCCATCGCAAACCGGAAGGGGGACTCTGCGGCGATGTGCGTGCCGATGAGGTGAGTGAAATTGCCGCTGCTCTCAGCCCAGTCCCTGGGGGTGTTGGGCCCATGACGGTCACGATGCTGCTTGTGAATACTGTTCTGGCCTGGTGCCGTCGACACGGCATTGATCATGGCCTGGATGATCTGATCAGCTGAACTGACCGATGTCGCTTCAATGGCTCTTCCCCACACCAGTGCTGCAAGTTGATCTCGAGCCTGATGCCGAGATCGTTGAGGCCATGAACGCTGAAATTGAGTCGTTTGATCACAACGTCTTCCTCCATCCTGAGTTCAGCGATCGCAACAATCTCACCGGTGATCTTCTCGGGCATGCCGGTCTGGACCAGCTGCATCGCATGGATGCTTTTCAGTGGCTGAATCAACGCCTGGCAGAGCAGACCAGCCTTTATCTCAAAGAACTCCTTGGACCCGAGCATGGGCTTGAAGTTCATATTCAAAAAGCCTGGCCCGTTGTTTGTTCCAGAGACGGTGGCTCAATCGAACTGCATAGCCATCGCAATGCTCAGCTGAGCGCGGTTTTCTACGTGCGAGTGGACACGGATAACAGCAGCGGTGAGATTGAGTTTCAGGCTCCTGATGACTACTTCAGCCACGTCATGGCGATTCCATACCGCGATGCCGCTGTTTCAGGAGGCATGTTTTCGCCAAAGCCGAATCGCCTGTTGTTGTTTCCATCCGATTTACGACACCGTGTGATGCCGTATGAAGGCCAGACTCCTCGATATTCCGTGTCATACGACCTGGCGGTGACGACATCCTCCGGCCGCGGCAAGGAAATGCGAATGTCCCACCCGATGGATTGGGTTCCGCTGACGATGTTCAGTCCTCAGGTTTGAAGAGTATTCGCCGCAATCGTCGCTGCAGTCTCCACAATCCTTGAGCCATGGAGGTGGCGGTTGACGACTGGTTGTCAGCGAGTAGTAAGCGCAGACGCCCTTGGATGGCCTCTGCCTCGGCCTTCATTTCGAAGCGCTCACTTGAGTTGAGCGTTTCAGGGGTGAGTTTTTCAAGCAGACGTTTCGAAACCTGCAGATGATGCAGGACCCGACTGGGCACCCGTTCCTGTCGGAGCTGCTGACGGGTCTCCTCCACTGCCGATTCAACAGCTCGCGCCAGTCGTTTCGGTTCCTGATTCTGCAGAACCTCTCCGACGATCCGACGGCGATGGCGACGTTTCAGGCGCGAAGGCTGGCTTTGCAGACCAAGTTGAAATTGTCCTTCCTCGACGAGGCGTTGCAGGATCAGCGTTGGCATTGCATTGTTGATCGCTGCTTCAAACGGGAACTGGCGATCAAAGGTTGGCGCGAGATGGCGGCGCTGCTGGATCAGCAGCAAACCAATGGCCTGCCATGGTTCACGGAGATCACTCGAAAGTTCTTCAAGCTGTTGCTGCAGCTTTTGGAATAACTGTTCGCAGGCCGCGACGATCGAATATTGGTTTGGGGCTTTGCAGAGGTCGTTGAGGTACGTCTCCACCAGGGAGAGTTGAGAGAGCTCTTGCTCGAGCGTCTCTCTGGAATCCAGCCGATAAGCCTCCTTCACCCAGTCTGGATCCAGCCCGAGCACATCGATCTGTTGTCGGAGTTTCAGGCGGCGATCGACCCAGCCGTAGGGGAGCTTCGTCTCAGGGGCCAGCTGCAGTGCGGTTTCGATGTATTCGACCTCAGTGCGAGACACGCTGGCCGGCAGAACGGCAACAAGTGGTCGTTTGAATCGCGTATATGCCTGCGGGTCTTCATCCAGGAGTTGCCGCATGGCAGACAGACGGCGGTTGCCGTTGATCACCACGCCAGTCGCATCGACCAGCAGCGGCTCTGTCTGGACCTTCAGTCGTCGCAGCTCCCGCAGAATCGGCCCCCGTTCATCTGCGGCTTTTTTCAGCAACAGTCGGTGCAGCAGCTCCTGGGTCTCCGCTTTGTCCTCTTGCTGATGGAGTCGCGTCAGTTCGGCCGGACGCTGAGAGAACTCCTCTTGCAGCGAGGCCAGTAGTCGCCCGTTATCCACGCGATAAACCAGCAGGTCCTGGTCCAGATGGACCGTCGGCAACTGCGTTGGACCGTGACGGAGGCTGATCCAGTGACTGGCGACGATTCCTGAGCAGGCGTTTTCGATGCGATTCCGCCGCTTCGCAGGGTTCTCGATGGGGTCGAACACCTGACCTCCAGGGTTGAACAGGAGGTCCAGTGTCTTCGCAATCGCCCTGCCTGAGAGAATCCCGCCAGCTCAGGCCTCTTCATGACCGACGGCTTTGATTTCAAGGCCTATCTGAACCAGGCCAGGCAACGGGTGGAAGCTGCCCTGGATGGCTCCCTGGCTCCGGAGCGGCCCGAGTCCCTGCGAGAAGCGATGCGTTATTCCCTTCTGGCCGGCGGCAAGAGACTGCGTCCGATTCTTTGTCTGGCGGCCTGCGAACTCGCTGGTGGCGACGCGGAGCATGCGATGCCAACAGCGGTGGCTCTGGAGATGATCCACACCATGTCGTTGATCCACGACGATCTACCCGCCATGGATGACGATGATCTTCGCCGCGGCCGGCCAACGAATCACAAGGTGTATGGAGAAGCGGTGGCGATCCTGGCCGGCGATGCCCTGCTCACACGGGCCTTTGAAATGGTGGCGCTGCGCAGTCCAGGCGTCCCGCCTGAGCGTTTGCTCAAGGTGGTGGGCGAGTTGTCGCTGGTGGCTGGTGCCCCCGGTCTCGTCGGCGGTCAGGTTGTGGATCTCGAGAGCGAAGGCAAGGAGGTGGATTTCGACACCCTGGAGTACATCCATCTCCATAAGACCGGCGCCTTGCTCAGCGCTTGCGTCATCACCGGTGCCACGATCGGCGGCGCTGATCCTGCACTGATCTCCGCCCTGCGGGTTTACGCCCGCGGCATCGGGCTCGCCTTCCAGATCATCGATGACATCCTCGACATCACCGCCAGCAGCGAGGTGCTGGGCAAAACAGCCGGAAAGGATCTGGTTGCTGACAAAACCACGTATCCGAAGTTGTTGGGACTGGAGGAGTCCCGCCGGCGAGCGGATGCCTTGGTCGGGGAGGCCAAAGATGTTCTCAAGCCATGGGAGCAACGTGCGATGCCGTTGCTGGCGCTAGCAGACTTCATTACCAGCCGCGACCGATGATTGAGACGGCCCCCAGCCATGCCGTGGTGCATGAACTGTTCGACAACGCGTCACTCGCCTGGGGATTGACTGCCTGCGGCTTGGCCCAGCTCTCCAAGCTGTTCATTGAACTCATCCGCTTTCGCCGCTGGCGACCAGCTGTTCTGGTCGAAACCGGTGGCATGCCATCAAGTCATTCAGCGCTGGTAACGGGCACGGCTGCTGGCCTGGGTTGGACGATGGGCTTTGACCATCCTCTTTTTGCATTGGCGGCCACCGTCGCCTTCATCGTGATGTACGACGCCAGCGGAATTCGCCGTGCGGCAGGTTTCACAGCCGAGCGCGTCAATGCCCTGCCCGATGAGCTCTGGACCGAGACCCTTGAGAAACCACTCAAGGAAAGTCTTGGCCACAGCCGCATGCAGGTTCTTGTCGGCAGCTTGATTGGCCCTACCATCGCCTTGCCCGGTTTGGTGTTTCTCGGTTCGCCACTGCATCTGCTCGGTGTGATCGGAGCGGGATTGGGGTGAGATCTGCAGCGAAGCTGACTGCCGATCAGAAGAAAGCGTCGGAAGCGTTCTCGGAATGGCTGAAGCAGCCCGCTGATGGCCTGCCGTTCGTTTTGAGCGGATTCGCTGGCAGCGGCAAAACCTTCCTGTCGATGCGACTGCTGCGTGAGGTTGAGGAGAGGGGCCTGTGCTGGACCGTGGTGGCGCCAACGCACAAGGCCGTCGGCGTGTTGCGACAAGCGCTTGATCTGGAAGGTCTCATTCCCACCTGGTACCCCTCCACGATCCACCGTCTGTTGCGACTCAAGCTCAAGCGGCAGGGAGATGCGGAGGCTTGTGAACCCACCGAGCAGACGGCGATGGCTCTCGAGCACCTCGGGCTCGTCCTGGTGGATGAGGCCTCGATGGTGGACAGCACCCTGCTGGGCATCGCGCTGCAGTGCGCCCATCCCTTCAAGACGCGGCTGGTGTTTGTTGGTGATCCAGCCCAGCTGCCACCTGTTGGCGAGCCTGAGAGTCCTGTTTTCGTGATGCGCCGCGCCTGTTGCGCCTCACTCAGCGAGGTGGTGCGACATCAGGGGCCGGTGCTGCAGCTGGCGAGCCGGCTTCGTGATGGAGGGCTTCCCTGCCGAAATCCTCCGTTGCTGCCGGCCATCAAGGATGAGCGCGGCCAGGTGATCTGCACCGACAAACAAAGCTGGCTGGACCAGGCTCGCAAAGCTCTGCGGCAGGCATCGGTTCAGGACAATCCAGACGCAGCAAGAATTCTTTGTTACACGAATCGCACCCTCGAGAGGCTGGTTCCCCATGCCAGACGAGCCATTCATGGTGAGATGGCGGACCAGATGCCGGTTCTGCCTGGTGAAGTGTTGATCAGCCGCTCGGCTGTGATGGCACCGGCCTCCCGTGATGGCGCTGAAGCCGGTGAAGAACCGGACATGGTGCTTGGCTCCAATCGTGAGGTGGTGGTGCTGGATGTGGCGCCTGAAGCCTGCGATCTGGCGGACTTTGGCTGTTCCTCCAGCGATGGCCCGGTGCCGGTGATCGAGACCCTCTCCGCAACCGTTCGTGCCGGCGAGCTGGACCTGACCCTTCGCCTTCAACCTCCGGTGGGGTCTGTCGCTCGGTCACTGCTGGATGAAGCGATGCAGCGGCTGCGCCAACAGGCACGGGATGCCGGCAAGAAAGGAGGCCGGTCCATCTGGCGTCGTTATTTTCTGATCAGAGATGCCTTTGCATCCCTTGGCCCTGCAGCGGTATTGACGGTCCATCGCAGTCAGGGCAGCACGTTCGGAGATGTGTTCGTGGCTCCCGACGTGTTCTGGCCGCAGGACCTGACCCTGCGTCGTCAGTTGGTGTACGTGGCGGTCAGTCGAGCCCGAACCGGGGTGTGGCTGGTGGGCCAGGGCGAGGCTGTGGAAGAGCGTGCTGTCTGGCTGGATCGGCTCAGATCCGGGTCAACCCCGTCAGCCCCTGCCATCCCAGATAGCCACCGAGAACAAGGCTGACGCTAGCCACAACCAACTCTCCACGGGCGAAGAGCAGCTGTTTGCAACGCTCCAGAATCGGCAGAACCCGCCCTCGCCCGATCAGCACGGCCAGACACGGCAACAGCATCAGAACACTGGCCGTCAGGGTGAACAGTGCGCTGCCGGCCATCTCCTGGCCGATCGGCATCCCGGCAGCCAGGATGACGGAGGCCGCCTTGGCGAACAGCAGCAGGTCGTCCGGGGTGACGACCTGAACAAGGGCACTGAGCGCGATCAGCAAGGGCATGGGCATCGCGGTGAGACGATCCACCGTGCGCGTCCAGCCCGGCGGGCCATCACTTTTGGTGATGGCGTTCAGACACTCTCTGCCCCCAAGTGTGAGCAAGGCGCCTCCGCCGATCAGATCAAGCCCGGTCCTCGGATGGGAACCATGCGTCATGTCCAAGACAAGACCATGCCCAAGGGTCAGCAAGGCGATCAAGGTGAGCAAGGTTGTGAGAATCCAGGCACCAAGAAACAGACCACCGCGTCGCAGTGGTGAAGGACCGAGCAACAGAAGCAGCAGAACGGCGATGTGCAAAGGCGAGATCGCCATGCCGATGCCGAAAGCGGTCAGATCACTCCAGAGAGAAGCTTCAGTCATGTCGTCCGGTGTCCGGCATCTGCAGGCAATCAATCTGGTGGTTTCGGATCAGAAGCCCTCAAGCGGTTGCGTTGGGGCATTCCAACGCGAGATCGCTCTCTTGCCGCGTTCCCAGCCCAGCACGCTCACGGATGCCGTGCCGAGTTTGAAAAAACTGCCGCCGGAGGCGCCAAGGCCCAGCCAGGTGCCAGTGAGAGCCCTGAGGATATGGCCGTGGGCAAACAGGGCGACATCCCCTTCGCCTGGAGCAGCCAGGGCTTCGTTGATCGCTGCTTCGCATCGAGCCTGCACCTGCACTGCGGTTTCACCGTTGGGGCAGCCATGGCACCAGACCGTCCAATCGGGAATGGTCTCGCGGATCTGTGGCGTTGTGATGCCCTCGTAATCGCCGTAGTTCCATTCCAGGATCTTCTCCTGAATTTGCATCTGAGCCCCGAGTCCGGCCAGCTCACAGGTTCGGCGTGCACGTTGGAGAGGTGAGCTGAACACGGCGGCAAAGGCCTGTTTCGCAAGGATGGGAGCCAGGGCCTTTGCTTCGGCCTCTCCCTGGGGTAGTAACGGCAGGTCGGTGTTGCCGGTGTGCCGCCCGTTCAAGGCCCATTCCGTGGCTCCATGGCGCAGCAGCCAGAGCTGACGTTGTGTGTCGGACATGGAGTGAACAGCCAGTGGTCACCCGTTCAGGATGCCCATGCTCGGATCGATCCGCTGCAGCTTGCAGTCCTGATCACGTCGATCATGCGCTCGCCGTCACATCTTCAGGATCAAGGCTGCCAAGCCGATGCCTACCCCCAAGCTCACGATGCCGAGCAGGGCGCGCCAGAAGGCTGTGCTCCGTGGATTGAAAAAGTCCTGATTCATGGCACAACGCTGATCGTCGGCCCAGCCTCGGCAACGGTTGTGGGAAAGGGGAAGCGGCGAAACACCTTGTGGTTCAGTTCGGAAAGTGATGCGTTGTAGTGCGCGTCGGCGACCACGCTGTAGCGATATCCGAGCACCACAGGCTGATCCAGGTCGGCTTCACATCCGCGGATGAAGGTGTCAACCGTCGCGGCTTCGCCGCCTAGACGTGCCTCTGGAATGCGCACCTTGAAAGTGCCCTCACCTTGTTTCCAGCGCTGGCAGGCGAGCTGGGCGTCTTCCGGGCTCTTATGCATCCTCAGGGGAGGTCGTCGCTGGGCACTCACCACATCCATCCCAATCAAGTGCACCACGGTGATGGTGAAAACGATGGTGAAACGGAACATGGCCTCGTCTGGGCACACCCATGACGTCGACCTAGCCAGGGAGAGCCTGGCAGTTGCATCCAGTTCCCAATCTCTTTATGGGACTGACAAGATTCGACCAATCAAAAACGCACTTCAAACCAGTCGTCTCCCGTGGCCGGCAGCCTCACCGGCAGGACCTGGAGCACTCTGGCGCCAGGGGGACCCTGCTCGCACCAGGCCCTCAGTTCGGCAATCGCATTGGGTGATCCCTCAGCCTGTACTTCCACGCTGCCGTCCTGTCGGTTGCGGACCCAGCCGGTGATGCCGAGATCCTGGGCGCGGCGGCTGCAGCTGTTGCGGAAGCCCACACCCTGCACGCGCCCATGGATTAACAGTTGCCAACGCTCGAGAAAGGGGTAAAGGCGTTGCTGAACGCGATTTACGAAGCGTCGCTCGGTGGATTCGGCGCGGCTTCGAGAGCGTCGCGCCACCGGGAACAGATCGTCGTAGAGCTGGCCCAGTGCAGGTGAACCCAGCTGGCGTGAAGTCTTTGACCTCCCCATCCTTCCGTTACCTTCTCCGTTCGCCATCCCTCAATTTCCCACAGCGCCCTGTCGGATGGTTGCGGGTCAAGGGACCAACGATGGAACTCATGCCCACGCAGTTCCTCGTTCGTACGCGTCAGGAGACCATTGCGTCTAGGACGAAGGGTGCGGTAGCCAACCTGCAGTGGCCCCTTGCTGGCTTCGAAGGGCAGAAGTCCCGCCATCGTCCGCCGAGACCCGTCGAGCCCGGTCAGGGTTTGTCCCAGCAGCAGCATGCCGCCGCATTCGGCGTAAATGGGCAGCCGCCCCGAGGCCCGGCGCAGGCATTTGAGGCTTTGATTGCAGTGGCTGAGCTGCTCGGCGTGCTGCTCCGGGAACCCACCGGGCAGGATCAATCCGCGGGCCTCGGCAGGCAGTGGTTCATCGGCCAGGGGACTCCAGGGCAGGAGCGGCATCCCCATGTGTTCCAGGAGCTCTCCGGTTTCCTGATACCGGAAGTGAAAGGCCTCATCCGAGGCCACCGCCACCGGCAACGTGCCTCCTGACTGCTGCGGGATGTCTCGCAGTGGATTGTCTCCAACACTTGGAGCTGCCAGAAGTGGCTCAAGTCGCTTGAGGTCGAGATGGATCGTCGCCAGGGAGGCCCAGCGCTCCAGGCGTTGATCGCGGTTCTCAAGTTCATGGGCGGGGGCTAGCCCCAGATGCCGGCTGGGAAGAGCCAGGTCGTCCGTTCGTGGCAGACAGCCGAGCAGAGGCACGTCGATGCTGCTTAAGACGTCGGTCAGCAGATCCCGGTGCCGTGCACTGCTGACACGGTTCAGCACAACACCGGCCAGCGTCAGCTCAGGGTCGTGATCACGAAAGCCACGGACGAGGGCCCCAAGCGACGCGGCCTGCCCGCCGGCATCCACGACGAGCACCACCGGCAGATTGAGCAGCTTCGCCGTTGCAGCAGTGCTACCCAGCTCACTGCTGCCGAGGCCATCGAACAATCCCATCACCCCCTCTACAAGAGCGAGCTGGGCTGAGCGGCTGTATCCGTGAAAAGCCCTCACAACCCAGCTCTCTCCGCAGAGGTTGCTGTCGAGGTTGCGGCAGGAGCGGCCGGCGGCGATGCTCAGCAGCTGGGGATCGAGATAGTCCGGCCCAACCTTGTAGGGCTGAATGACACGTCCTGTTGCTCGCGCCCAGCTGACCAGAGCCAGGCTGAGAAGAGTTTTGCCGCTGCCGCTGGCTGGTGCCGCGATGACAACGGCCATGAAGATGGATCGGGCGTTAGGCCAGCAGCCTGGCAGCCAGGGGCGCCGAGGAGGCCAACAGTGGATTGGTGGTGTCGTGTCCGCCACCAAGCAGTCGGGCGACATCCATCTCTGGAGACGCGTGCTGGGTGGGAACCACCTCCTCCAACAGTTCCATGCTGGCCATTCCGCCACCCTCGAGGCGCATGCAGCCGCCCGATTCGGCGCAGAGAATCACGCAGACCCCCTTACCGTTCTCCGGCTGACTGACGAGACGCAGGCCAACCATTTGGCCGGCGTGAACGCTGGGCTGTCCCATCGGCACCGACATCAGATGGAAGTTCACCTCGGCGCCGTCGTTGCGTCTGAAGCGGGACGCAATGCCGTCCTCAGTGGCTTCGGTGTGTTCCAGCTGCCAGCCAAGTCGATCAGCAACCCAGCCAGCCAGCAGGAGTCCTTGGGCTGGATGGTGGCCCTCCACATCAATGTCGAATTGAATGATGTGGCTGAGGGCATCACGACGATGGGGGGGGTCAAAGACCATGGCCAGCGTCTCGTGCCAGCTGCGCAGACGCAGCCAGTTCAGATCGTTGACGGCCTGTCCCGATTCGACCCGGTCGCGCAGGAGGTCCAGGCAATGGCGAGGGTTGCCGTTGGCGGTGTCGATGATCAGGCGTCTTGGGGAGCTGGCTAGCTGTTCCAGAAGTCCTGACGCTTCGTCGAGGAAGCCGTTCCACCACACCCAGGACGGCATGGATGCAGGCAGCAGGGGTTGAAGAATGTCCATGCCCTCCTGGAGCGCGTCATGGCCGCCCCGCAGGACCACCACATCGCCACAGGCTGCGGTGCCGCCCCCCTCTTCCGGTAACGGGCAGTAAGCCGCCACAAGGGTTTCCAGGGCTTTGCCGTCGTCGATGGTGGGTGCCAGCGTGATCAACCGTCGTGGTTGCAGGGCACTCAGGGCCGGATCAATGTACTGACCTCGCAGATCGTCGCTGTCCTCACTTCCGTCGTAGCCGGCGCAGGCCTCGATCACGGTGCTGTCGAGGGGCGGTGTGCTCAGAGGCAGATCGGCATCCACGACGGCCTGTCGGCCGGCCGCGATCAGCTGCTTGGACTGTTGTCCAGTGATCGGTCCTTTGAGACGGCCACTTCTCACAAGTTGCTGTTCGGCCCAGGCGGGTTGCCAGATCAGAAGGCAGAACGTGTTGGCACCGGTTCCAGTGTTTCCTTGCTGCTCGGGGGACCAGAGTTGATCAAGGTATGTAGGAACCTCGGCGGGGGCGAGTTCCAGAGGGGTCTGAAGGGTGAGCTGGGGGGACATGGGGCAGAGTGCGGACGCAGGGTGGTCGGGAGTCGGGCAATCTCAGGGACGGCGCCAGAGCAGTCCGTCACGGGCCAGCAGGGCATCGGCGGCGGCTGGCCCCCATGTTCGTGATTCATAGGGATGGATCGGCAGCTGCCAGGGGCTGTCCTCGATCAGCTCCAGCAGCGGGGTGTAGAGCCGCCAGGCGGCCTCCACTTCGTCACTGCGTGTGAACAGGGTGGGATCGCTGAGCATCGCATCGGCCAGCAGCCGCACATAGCCCTCGTCGGAGGGTTCGCCGAAGGACTCGTCGTAGGAGAACTCCATATCAATGGGACGGCTGCGCATGCCTGATCCAGGAGACTTCACCTCGAAACGGAACTCGGCTCCTTCGTCGGGTTGAATCCGCAGGATCAGCTGATTTGAGGTGGGTCCGCCATTGGCAGCATCGAAAAGATGCACCGGTGCCTCACGGAACGTGAGCACAACTTCACTGAGACGCTTGGCTAGACGTTTTCCGGTGCGGACATAGAAGGGCACACCCTGCCAACGCCAGTTGTCGATGAACAGCTTCAGAGCGACATAGGTTTCCGTGGTGCTGTTGTGATCCACCCCGGGCTCCTGGCGATAGCCGGCCAGGGGTGAATCCTTGGTGCCGCCGGGGCCGTATTGCCCGCGGATGCAGCAATTCCAGGGCTCCAGTTCATCCGCAAGGCGAGCCGCCTGCAGAACCTTGGCCTTTTCGTTGCGGATTGCCTCCTGATCGAACCGTCCCGGAGCTTCCATGGCGGTGATCGCCAGCATCTGGGTGAGGTGGTTCTGCACCATGTCCCGCAGGGCACCCGATGTTTCGTAGTAACCGGCGCGTTCTTCAACACCCACGGTTTCCGCAGCGGTGATCTGAACGCTTGAGATGTAGTTCCGGTTCCAGATCGGCTCGAAAATGGTGTTCGCGAATCGCAGCACCAGGATGTTCTGGACTGTCTCCTTGCCCAGGTAGTGGTCGATCCGGAAAATCTGGTTTTCCTGCCCGCAGCTTTGAACCACCTGGTTGAGTGCCTGGGCGCTGCCGTAATCACGCCCGAAGGGCTTTTCAATCACCACCCGGCTTCGTTTCGGATCTTTCAGCAAGCCGGCGTCGGCCAGGGCTCGGCAGCCACTGCCGTAGAACTTCGGTGATACCGAGAGGTAGAACGTTCGGTTTCCGCGTGTGGCGCACTGCTGGTCGATCGTCTCGAGGCGACCACCCAGACGCACCACATCCTGCGGCTGCTGAAGATCGACGGGCTCGTAAAAGAGCTTCGCTGAGAACTGCTCCCAGTCCTGGGGACTCTCCTCGATTTTCGAGGCAAGTGCCTCGGTCATTTTGCTTCTGAACTCCTCATCACTCCAGGGGCGACGAGCACAACCGAGCAGCGCGAATTCACTCGGCAGGCGCCGTTGTTTGAACAGTTCAAACAGGGCTGGAACGAGCTTTCGGTGTGTTAGGTCGCCGCTGGCACCGAAGATCACCAGACACTGTGGTGATATGACGCGTTCCTGACGAAGTCCAACCCGCAACGGATTGGTGATCGTGGCGGTCATGGAACAACGGCTTCTGCCGTTGGTTTAGGCACGGAAGCGGAATTGAACAGTGCTCGATGGCATCCCGCTACGAAATGACGTTTTTTTGTTTCCAACCGATCAAAAAGCCCACCCCTGAGGGTGGGCCTGGAGAGATCTGAATCTTCAGATATCCGGGTTGCTGGATTCAGTACGTCTCGACGTGCCAGCGATCGGCCTTCTTCAGCTGAGGCCGCAGTTCAGACCAGTCGAGCCCCTTGGCTGCTGCTGCTGCTGACATCGCTTCATCGATTCCGGGTTCCATGCCCCTCAGTCCACACATGTACACATGGGTTTTGGGGTTCTCAATCATCGAGAAGATTTCATCAGCGTGCTCGAGAACTCTGTCCTGGATATACATCCGGCCGCCTTTGGCGTTCTGTTGCTCGCGGCTTATGGCTTTCGTGTAGCGGAAGTTATCCGGGAATTCGCGCTCGTAGTGCTCGAAGTCGGCGTCATAGAGCAGGTTTGGAGTCTTGGGCGCACCCATGAACAACCAGGCCTTGCCGCGGAATGTCCAGCCGTTGGCGTCGCGTTCGCGAGGTTCGAACATGCGGCGCAGGTAGGTCCGCATCGGGGCGATGCCGGTACCGGTGGCCAACATGATGATGTTGGCGTCCTCATCTTCGGGAAGGAGCATCTCCTTGCCGACCGGACCGGTGATCTTCACCTTGCTGCCCGGTTCGATGTCACAGAGGAAAGTGGAGCAGACGCCGTAGATCTGATCTCCAGCATCATTCTTGTATTCCAGCTGGCGAACGCAAAGGGACACGGTGTTGTCCTTGAGATCATCACCGTGGCGAGTGCTGGCGATCGAATACAGGCGCAGTTTGTGGGGCTTGCCTTTGGCGTCTTCCCCCTCAGGAATGATCCCGATGCTCTGTCCCTCGACGTATTCCAGTTGAGGATCACCACCGGAAAGATCAAAGGTGATGTGCTGGACCCGACCAATGCCGCCCTCATGGACGAGGGCGTAGTTCTCGGTGACCGTGCCCATAAAGGGCGTTTTCGGCTTGTAGGTGTTGACGGGAACGTTGGCATGCGGCTTTTTCGGAGCCGGTGCGGAGGCAGGCGTCGTTGTCACGGCTTTCGGGGCGGGTGCACTGGAGGTGGTCGCTGGCGCTGTGGGAGTGTTCTCACCAGCAGGCGACACACTTAAGATTTTGGCCCCAGAAGCACTCAAGCGCTTGTAGATGGTGTTCAAACCCTCCATTGCAACGCGGTAAGTCCGGGTTACTGAGCTGCCTGAACCGGCCTGGATGCCGCTGGCGACAATGGTGAAAAGAGAAGACGACGTTCCACCAGCCGTGGCGTTCGGCACCTGCATGTCAGTTCTGCTTTCGAGTGGCGAGACTATAGGCATGGCCTCGGATTCATCACTGTTTGGATTGTTTCCGGATCTTCTGCAATATTTTTTGGGTGACTTCCTTAAGATCACAAAGTGATTCGTCTCATCTAGGCAAGGTTCCGCATTGGTTTCCCACCAGGCACTCTTCCGTAACAACCTCCGGGATGCCTCTGGTGCCAGGGAGGACAGTATTCAGCAGACGATGGAACGGATGCCCCAGGGGGTTCGTCGTCTTGCTGTGCAGTTGCGCACCTCGATCCCAGTTGACGTGCTTTGGCAGGTTCTCACGGACTACGAACGGCTCGAAACGTTCATTCCCAATCTTGTTAGCAGTCAACTCGTTTACAAAGACGGCAAGACCGTTCGCCTGCAGCAGGTTGGCAGCCAGCAATTGCTAGGTCTGCGTTTCTCTGCACAAGTTTTGCTGGAGCTCACCGAGTTCAGGCCGGAGGGCTTGCTTCAGTTCCGCATGCTCAAGGGAGATTTCAGGCGATTTGAGGGTTCATGGAGAGTGCGCAGCCTTCCCGATGGGTCATCACTGCTCTACGAGCTCACTGTTCAGGGATGTCTGGGCATGCCGATCGGATTGATTGAGGAGCGTCTTCGTGACGATCTTTCCAGCAACCTTTCAGCTGTGGAGAGGGAAGGGCTCCGCCGATGGCAGAAATACGACTGATGTCATACCCCCAAGGGGATTCGAACCCCTGTCGCCTCCGTGAAAGGGAGGTGTCCTAGGCCTCTAGACGATGGGGGCGAGGCCGTGAGCCGTGAGCCTTCTGTGCTCCCGATCACGTCCAAAAGCTACGGGTCCGCCTCACCCTCCGTCAAGACAGCCTGACCCCATTCCTGTCCCTGGCCTTGCCAGATCGGAACTGTGAAATAGAAGCAGGCTCCTTCATCAGGTTCAGACACCACCCAGATGCGTCCGCCGTGAACTTCAACGATGCGGCGGCAAACAGACAGTCCCACGCCGAAACCAGTGGTTTGGTTGGACGTCTGCGGGAGCCTCACCCGGTCCAGAAAGATTCGCTGCTGTTCTCCAGCAGGGATGCCAGGCCCGCTGTCGCAGACGCTCACCTCAACCCATTGGCTGGTGCGGTGAAGCATCGTCAGGGTGATATGGCCGCCATTACCAGTGTATTTGAGGGCATTCTCAAGCAGGTTGAGCAGCACCTGTCGCATCCGCCGTTGATCAGCGAACACCTTGGGTAAGTCGATCGGAATGTCGGTGCGGATCTCAACATTGCGGCCAAGCCACAGCTTCTCGAGTTCAAGGATCACCTCGGCGGACACGCTGGCGAGATCCAGTCGCTGGGGATTGAACAGCGTTTCCCAGCGTGTGGTTCCGACCTCCAGCAAGTCTTTGGAGAGGGCCTCCATCTCCTCCAGTCGCCGGGTGATCACGTCCTGAAAGCGATCCATGTCGATCTGCCCCAGTCGTTGACTTTGCAGGGCCAACGCCGCTGCTGTAAGGGGAGTGCGCAGTTCGTGGGCGACCATGCGCAGCAGCCGCTCCTGGGCATGGATGCGATCAATCAGCGTCTCGTTTTCCTGACGGAGGACCAACAATTGGTCCTCCAGCTGCAGTTCTTTCTGGGTTCGACTGCCGTCGAGTTCAGTGGGCCTGAGGCTCAGTCCAAGGCCGCTGACGACGCCGTCCTGTTGCCAGCGAGGAACCCATCCCTTCAGCTGCTGAAGGATGTTGCTGCCGGCAAAGACCTGTTTCGGCGACGGTGAAAGCTTGATCAAAGCCGGTGTCACCACCAGGCGATGCAGTTCGAGCAACTCAGGCTGTTGTGTTGGATCAGCCAGCTGCAGCGTCACTTCAAAGCCAACATCCTCACGCTCCAGGTAGAGAACCAAGGAGCGCAAATCGTTGCCGGACAGGTGATGACGGGCAGCCACCAGCAGCAGCTGCAGCTGCTGGCGACCCTTGGGACCGGCCTCATTCACGCGGTATCCGGTCTGGAAATCGGAGGCTCACCTTATGGGTTTTTGACTGAGACGGCATCTGGGCTAAGAAGACAGAGAAGGTTTCAGTGCGTCTTGAGAGCCGGATATGTCGCTTTTCTCCGCGAACAACCGGGTTCCACTCACGGCTCCGGGCAATGTGCCGGAGTCTCCGTCCATTCAGGTGGACAGCAATTTGCGGCGGTGGTTCTCCCGCAATCTCGGCGTCTGGCGTTCACGCCGTCAATACATGTTCAGTGATGACCAGGTGTTGCATCTTGATATGAACCTGAAAATGGAGGCTTTCGCAGAGCCTCAAGCAGGCGAGACCCGCTACCGCTTCAGCTGGTGGCCTGAAGCGGGACAGTCGAATGAGTTTTTCGCACGAAAGCCTTGGTATGAGGCTGAGGGAGTGATGGAAGCCACCCTCTGGGGGCATCAGTTGCAACGCAGTCGTGGCTATTTGAACGCTGATCCCGTTCGCACCAGGCTTCGCCAGGTGGATGAGCACGAAACCATTCTTGAGTCTCATTACCTGCAATGGGACATCCTTGAGCACATCCGTCTG
Organism: Synechococcus sp. CC9616; assembly: GCF_000515235.1. Lineage (NCBI taxonomy): Bacteria > Bacillati > Cyanobacteriota > Cyanophyceae > Synechococcales > Synechococcaceae > Synechococcus > Synechococcus sp. CC9616. The sequence continues at coordinate 292,275 of NZ_KI911558.1, forward strand.
GTGGACCAGGACCGATATCGCTATCGAGCGATTTACAGCTGGGAAAATGGAGAGCTGGCCATCGTTGAGCATCACCATGAGATCCGTCTGGAGGATCCCCTGCCCCCCATACCAGACGAGTGATCGGGCCACATCCGCCGGTTTTTTGGATTGTGTAGGTGAAAATATGTGCGTCTTATACGTCTCGGAACGTTGAAATTCCGCAAAACACTCCTCGGAGCCCTAGCTGTACCTGCGTTTCTGGCGCCCCTCGCCCTGACCGGCACCGCGGCGAACGCACAACAAGCTGCTGCTAAGGCAACCCCTGCCTCCAATTCGGACATTGCCGTCTACCAGGCCATGGGAACGTCCTTTTTCTGCATGGCAGCTCTCAACGGTGTTGAGTTTCCAAAGGCACTGGGGATCTCCAGCACCACATATGCCCAGATTCTGAAAGGGCGTCACAACGGACAGGTTGCTTCGCTCAAGGGCAAGACGCTGACTGAAGAACAGATGCTTGCCGGTGCCGAAGAGCAGGTGCTTCTGAGAGCCATGACGGCCTGCCCGAAAGCGATTCCCACAGATGTTCAGGACAAGATCAAAGCTGCTCTGAAAAAGAGAGGCTCCTAGGCACAGCGCCTCGTCTGATCCAGGCAGTTGCATTCTGAAGCAGCTGTCTGAAGGTTCGGACGCATCTCAGTCGTTGGAGAGGGCTTTTGTGGGGTGGTCCGGACGCGTTCGGGCTCAAGTTCTCTGACGACTGATCGATGAACAAGTTTTTCCCATTTTCGGCCCTGGCCATTTGTGGAGCGCTGCTGGCCGCTGCTCTCCCGGCACGTGCCCAGCATTGGTCTGCAGCGGCTCCCGTTCAGATCTACCCGGTGGCCCCTGCAGCGCCGATGCCGTACCCGGCCACCTATCCAGGAAATCCCTACGCCAACACCGCCTACCCGGATCCTTATCAAGAGGCTCAGCGGCGCTGCAATCGGGGCAGGCTGATCGGTGGCATTGTTGGCGGTGGACTTGGTTACGTGGCGTCCAGAGATGACGGCCGCAGCTGGGCTGTTCCCCTTGGGGCCTTGCTCGGATCACAGATGGGTTGCAACACAGGTGCCGGTCGTGGACCGCTGCCCTGGTGATTGATCCGTCAGGATCAGTCCACATTGAGTTCAGGCGTCGCGATGGCTGCTGCTGCTCCGATCCGCCTGGTGGATTACACCCCCTGGCCCTTTGCACTTCCAGACATTCACCTGAACGTGGATGTTCGTTCGGACCATGTGCTTGTGACGAGTCGCCTGCTGTTGGAGCCACAGCAGGCAGGAGTTCCCTTGGAGCTCCGTGGCGTGGAGCTTGAAATCGAGTCGATTGCCATTGATGAAGAGGCTCTGCCCGATGGAGCCTGGAGGCAATCAGGCGATGAACTCTCCATCCCCGAACCTCCGGCGGAGCCGTTCGCGCTCAGTCTTCGCTGTCGCATTGATCCTTATCGCAACACGTCGCTTGAGGGCCTCTACGCCAGTGGCGGCATGCTCACCAGTCAGTGCGAGGCGGAGGGGTTCCGTCGGATCACGTATCACCCGGATCGTCCCGACGTGCTGAGTCGCTGGACGGTCCGCATTGAAGCGGACCGCGCCAGCTGCCCGGTCTTGCTGAGCAATGGCAATGCAACGGAAACACAGGATCTGCCTGGCAACCGCCATGCCGTGACATGGAAAGACCCCCATCCCAAGCCCTCCTATCTCTTTGCTCTGGTGGCAGGAGATCTCGAGGAGATTCGCGATCACTACGTCACCTCACAGGGGCGTGAGGTCACCCTTCGTCTGCACGTTGAGCGAGGTGATGAGCCCTACACAGCCCATGCCATGGCTTCTCTGAAGCGGGCCATGGCTTGGGATGAGCAGGTCTATGGGCTGGCCTACGACCTCGATGAATACAACATCGTCGCCGTGCGCCACTTCAACATGGGCGCAATGGAGAACAAGAGTCTGAATATCTTCAACTCGAAGCTTGTTCTGGCTGATTCGGAAACCGCCACTGATGGAGAGCTTGAGCGGATCGAAAGCGTCATTGCCCATGAGTACTTCCACAACTGGACAGGCAATCGCATTACGTGTCGAGACTGGTTTCAGCTTTCTCTAAAAGAGGGCCTAACCGTTTATCGCGATCAGTGCTTCACCGCTGATCTTCACTCTCCGGCAGTGAAACGCATTGAGGATGTTTCGACGCTTCGCAACACTCAATTTCGTGAAGATGCAGGGCCGACAGCCCATCCCGTCAAACCCAGTGAATACCAGGCGATCGATAACTTTTATACAACAACGATCTATGAGAAAGGAGCTGAACTGATCCGCATGCTGCGCACACTGCTGGGTCAGGAGCGGTTCATGAAGGGAATGGCGACCTATGTGAGTCGATTTGATGGGACCGCTGCGACGACGGAGGATTTTGTCGACGCCGTTCTTTCCGGAGCCTCTGCGGGTGGAGAAGATCTCGGGTTCGATCCTGAGAGGTTTCGGCGTTGGTATCACCAGGCCGGCACACCTGAACTCCAGGTTGAGCGTCACTGGGAACCTGAACGTGGTGAGCTAACCCTGCATTTCCGCCAGACCACGCCTGCAACCCCCGGACAGAAGCAAAAAGATCCCTTGGTTCTGCCTGTGGCTCTGGCCCTGATCGGTCCCGATGGTCCTCTCACGGATGAGCAGCTGTTCATCCTGGACGCCGAGGAGGCCAGCCTCTCCATCACAACGAACCCTCAGGCTCAGCCTCCGGCGCTGTCCATCCTGCGTGGCTTTTCAGCGCCGGTGACGCTGACCATGGAGATGCCGTTGGCAGAGAACCTGCAGATTCTCGCTGCTGATAACGACCCCTTCAGCCGCTGGGATGCCGGCCAGCGCTTGTTCCGGCAGGTTCTGCTGGCTCGCTCCGCCGGGTCAGTCAAGTCTGATGTCGAGGAGGCGCTCACATCGTCCATCAACCAGCGGTTGGTCGAGGTAGACCTGTCACAGGGCTCAGAGTTGGCAACCCTGCTCAGCCTGCCGGGCCTGGCGGAATTGGAAGCGCTTCAGTCTCCAGTGGATCCCCCCGCGCTCTTCCAGGCGGCACTCGATCTTCGTTCTGCCCTGGGCGCTCGCCTGGAACAGCCGATGCAGGCGTTGCTCCAGCGCTGCCAAGCGGGCTGGGATCAATCCTGGCCTGAAGGGCAAGGAGAACGCCAGCTCACGGCAGTTGCTTGGAGTTGGCTCGTGGCCGCTGGTCATCAGGAGTCACGCAAGCAGGCACTGGAGGCGGTGTCCGGTTCCTCAATGACACTGGCGCGTGCCGCCCTAAGGGCATTGCATCCAATTGCCTGCCGGGAACGCGAAGAAGCGTCGGCTGTGTTCTTCGATCGCTGGCAGGACCGTCCGGTCATTCTCGATTCATGGTTTGCCCAGGAAGCGTCGATGCCGAGAGCGGATGGCCTGGAGAGGGTGCAAGCTCTGATGCAGCATCCACGTTTCGATCCGCTCGCTCCCAACTCGCTGCGGGCGGTGCTTGGCGGCTTTGCAGCCAATGTGCTGGTCTTTCATGCCGCCGGAGGCCATGGCTACCGCTTCATGGCTGAGCAGATTGCTGCAGTGGACAAGCGCAATCCGGTCACTGCCTCTCGAATGGCCAAGGTGTTCAGCCGTTGGCGCAGTTATGGCACGCAACGGCAGCAGGAGATGCGCACAGCGATCGAGGCACTGGCGTCCGCTGAGCTCTCAACGAACACCCGTGAAGTGGTGAGCATGTTGCTGGCCTAACCACAGGTTCAGAGAGCCGACAGAACCACCAACACAACAATGGTGATGACCAGCAGTGTCAGCCACAGCTTGGGTCGACGTCGCCCTGTTCGGACCGAGGGCGCGCGCACCGGACGCGATCCTGCGGGCGTCCCGCAGCTCTGGCAGATCAGTCGTCCGCCCAGAGAACGATCTGCCCGGAAGGAACGGCTGCCGCAGTTCCGGCAGACAGCTTGAGACAAGGTGTTGCCGCCGACAGTTAAACCTAATCGCTAATTTATCGCCACTTGACCAAAACACCATGTCGGGCTGTTCACAGCATTCTCCCAACGCGTCGGTGGGTTTGGAACGATCCGCAAAAAAACAGCCGATTGAGATTTTTGTTAGTGCGGGGGATTTAAACGTTCCGTTTTATACGTTTAAAAATTCGAAGGGAAAGGTAATCAAGAATTTAAAGATCAATCCAAAGAAAACCTACGTGTTTAGCCGTGAAGAGATGGCTGAGTCGCATCCTTTTTACATCAGCGATGTTGGTTTCAATCAAAGACACTCAAAGACCATCAAGATCAAAGGGGACGGGAGTTTCGATGATGGAATTTCTGGAGAAGAAACGTTTCAGCTCAGTATCGGCAAAAAATTCCGATCCGATTTTGAAGACTCAGGACAGCTGTTTTTCTACTGCACTTCCCATGAATCCATGGTTGGTGACTTCCTGATTAAGGCACGGCCAACGAAATCATCCGATTCCGACTCTTCGAAAGAAGGAAAGGAAACGAATTTCACGCCAATGTCTGATGAGTCTGAAACTCAAAGCAATTCCTCGACTGTGCCGTACGGAAATAGCTCCGGGGGATATTCCTATCGCTCCCTGGAAGAATTGACTTCACCAGACATTGTTGATGTTGATGCCAGCGTGGCGTGAATATGGATCTCGATGTTCAGGGCAGGGTGCTGTTATTCAGGGGTTCCCGGTACACCGCCAGAGCGGAGAGAATGCCACCCAGAAATCCAGCGGCGTGACCGATCCAGCTCACGCCTGCAGGTGACACCCCTGGGATCAGAGCAACTAGGGCGGAGCCATAGAGCCAGAACGCCAACACCCCCAGCAGGAGTGGAAGAATCCTGCGCTCGAGCCAGCCGATCAACAGCAGATAGCCGAGCAGGCCATAGATCACTCCCGACAAACCATGGCTGGCTGTGGGCCAGGCCAGGGCGACGGGAATGTTGATCGTGATCACCGCCGCCCAGACCGCCAGGTAGTCCTTGGTCCCACTGGTCAGCACCAGCCAGCTCAAGGGCAAGAAAACAACACTGTTGGAGATCAGATGGGCAAAACCGGAATGGCTGAAGGGGGCTGTGATCACACCCCAGATCGGCAGTCCGGGACCCATCGGCAGATTCCACTGACCAGAGAACAGCAGTTGATCCACAAGTTCCTGGCACCAGGCCATGCCCAGAAGCAGCACCGGAAACCAGAAACGTGACGGCACCATCGCAAGGCAGTGGACACAATGATGACCAAAGCGCTGGTCGGCGGGTGAGCGGCAAAGTCGACGTGGTGGTGATTGGTAGTGGTATCGGAGGTCTCTGCTGCGCCGGTTTGTGTGCCCGTGCCGGTAAAGAGGTCCTGGTGCTTGAAGCCCACAGCCAGCCCGGCGGTGCGGCCCATGGTTTTGAGCGTGATGGCTATCAGTTCGAGTCCGGACCTTCGCTCTGGAGTGGTCTGAGTGGTTGGCCCACCACGAATCCACTTGCGCAGATTCTCAGGGCTCTGGACCAGCCTCTGCCTGTGATTCGATACAGCGACTGGGATGTTCTGTTGCCGGAGGGACAGCTGCGTGTCGGCGTCGGCAGTCAAGACTTCGAGGCAGTGGTCAGGGATCTGCGCGGACCGCAGGCTGTTGCCGAGTGGCAGGCGTTCGGCGAGGTGCTGCAGCCGATTGCCGCCGCCGCCGCCGCTTTACCCCTGCTCAGCCTGCGTCCTGGAGCTGAGGTGTTGCAGCAGATGTGGAGCAGGGGCCGTCAGTTACTGCCCCATCTCCCCGCCATGCGTCATCTGGCGGGAAGTTTTGGCCCGCTTGTGAATCGCCACCTTCAAGACCCCTTCCTGCGCAACTGGGTGGATCTGCTCTGCTTTCTGATCAGCGGCATGCCCACGGCAGACACCAACGCCGCTGCGATGGCCACCTTGTTCGGGGAATGGTTCCAGCCGGATGCTCATCTGGATTACCCCGTTGGCGGAAGTGCCGCGGTCGCAGCGGCTCTTGTTGAAGGTCTGGAGCGACACGGCGGTTCCCTGCGCTGCGGCAGCCGCGTCGCAGCCCTCCAGCTCGATGCCGATCGTGTCTGTGGCGTGACCCTGAGCAGTGGTGAGCGGATCCAGGCCGATGCTGTTGTCAGCAACGCTGACGTCTGGAGCACGCTGGCCCTGTTGCCGGATGATGTCGCCAGAAGTTGGCAGCGCCAGAGGGCAGGCACGCCGCCATGCCAGTCCTTTCTGCATCTTCATCTCGGCTTTGCCGCCGATGGCCTGGAGGATCTTCCGATCCACACCGTATGGGTGGGGGATTGGCGGCGTGGCATCACGGCGGAACGCAATGCTGTGGTTCTGTCCGTCCCATCGGTGCTGGATCCCGGGATGGCCCCGTCCGGCCAGCATGTGCTGCATGGCTATACGCCGGCCAATGAGCCTTGGCAGCTCTGGCGAGACCTGAAACGGGGAAGTGAGGCTTACAACAGCCTGAAGAGCGAACGCTGTCAGGTGTTCTGGACGGTGCTGGAGCAGCAGATCCCGGACATTCGCGATCGCTGCAAGGTGGTGATGGAGGGATCTCCCCTCAGTCACCGTCGCTTTCTCAATGTCCATGAAGGCAGTTACGGCCCTGCCCTCTCAGCGGCGAAGGGACTCTTCCCAGGTGTGACAACACCTCTGTCAGGACTGTGGATGTGTGGAGCCAGCACCTTCCCCGGGATCGGCATTCCCCCCGTGGCGGCGAGTGGTGCTCTGGCTGCCCACGCCGTTCTGGGTCGTCAGGCTCAGGCTGAACTGTTGCGGGAACTTGGGATCTGACGATGTGTCGCAACCTGGCCGTCCATCGCTTGGATTGGTCTCAGGCCGCCTTTTCGGAGGTTCCGCTCAACACGCTGTGCAATAGCAACGGAGCCGTGTCATAACCTCCCTTCCGGTCGCCTGCCAGGCATGAACAGCAACGCCAAGATCGACGCTCTTGAGCTGATGCTCACAGATCTGCGCACGCGCAACGAACCGATTCGCCACAAAGCGGCATTTCGAGGATGTCAGCCTGAATTCCAGGCCCTGGTCTCCCGCCTGATCGAGCAGCTTGAAAGTGAACTGTTGGATGAAAAGCACCGGTTCAGGGAGGCGTCCCGATCAGTTCCCTCCTGATTATGTGAACAGATCACGCCAGCGTTGTTCCTGAGTTTCTGCGTCAGGTGTGTTTTCCAGGGGGAATCCAGCGAGAAAGTCCTTGTCGCTGCTTGGTTGGTAAGGACCCTGCTTCAGCTCGAAAATGACGGTGTCAGCCTCCAGAGCCACCAGAGTGTGCAGCTGACTCTCAGCCAGTTCGATGCCCTGTAGAGGTCCAGAGGCATCGAGGCGCTCCTGATGGGTGACCTCACCCTGTTGGTTCAGCAAAAGAAGTCCCACAGCTCCCTGGAGCACGAGAAAGCACTCAAATCCTTCCCCCTCTTGGTCGCGGAGATGGCGATGGGGGCGCACATAGGTTCCTGGTTGGAGCACATTGATGAACCGCTGAACAAGGTCGTTCGCCTGATGCAGGTTGTGATTCATGCGCAGCCGGCTCCCCTGGCGTGCCTCTTTTGCTACTCGATCGAACAGATCCTGATCCAAGCGTTGTAGCGGCTGGTGTTTGGTCATTCGATCTCGTTGAGGTTGCCGTTGCGATACGCCGCCGGAACAAGCACCAGAAACAAGGTCCACCAGGCGGCAACAGCAACTCCCAGGGGCAGCGTGATCCAGATGCGTTGCGGCCACCACCAGGATCCAGCCACCACAACCAAGCCGGTGAGGAGGATGCTCCAGGGCTGGCACCACCAGGGTTTCAGCGACCAGAAGCGGGGTTGCTCTCCTGAGGGTTGATCAGCGGAGGGCTTCGAGCTCACCGGATGCATGCAAGGTCGTGAGGTCGTCGTAGCCACCGATCAGCTGTCCATCAACGAACACCTGGGGGAAGGTCGTCATCCCGCTGCGGCTCTGCCAGCGCTTGAAATCGTCGTCACCGTTCACGGTGTCCACCTGATGCGGGAGGTCGAGGGTCCTCAGCAGCCGCAGGGCCCGAGCGCACCAGGGGCAGCCCGGTAAAACCGCGATCTCCAGCCGAGGATTCGCTGCGGCATCGGCAGGCTGAAGGGTCTGGGACTGAACCTGGTCCGTGATGCCCAGCAGTAGATCAACCCCCTTCTGCACAAGGGTTCCCGGCTCAAGGTGCCCTCCCCAAACCTGGCAGGCACCGTCCGAGAGGCTGAGGTGGAGATGGACGCCCTGGGGCGTGAAGTTGCCATTCAGGGTGATGACCTCGAGATCACCCTTGAGAACCCTGGGCTCTGCCTGGCCAGGGCATTGGAAAGCGGCCTGTGAGAGGTTGCCAACGATGCCGAGAACAAAGCCCGAAATCTGTTGCTCTGCAGCCAGTTGTTCGATGCTGAGGCGCAGGTCACTGCCGGGAGCCAATTTCAGCGGCAATGAACGCATGGCATCGAAGAAACGACAGGCCAGATTACGTGGAGAATCACACGAACAAGGCAAAGCCGCTGTTGGCACGATTTAGATACGATATAGATACGTTTCAGTAACGAAATGGTGTCAATTCTCCAGCAGTTGCGGCTTGAGTTGCAGCAGCGGTTCGAGCAGGGGGCTGCCCCCCTCAGCGCAGGTGAGGTGGCGGATGCCGCCAGTTCCGAGCGGATCAACGTCACCTTGCCGCAGGGGGTGATGGACGATCTCAAGCGGCATGCCCTGCAGGAGGGACGCAGCTGTGGAAATCTGGCGTCTTTTTTGATTGAAGACGGTCTGCGCCGTCATGCGGTGATCAGTCGAGTTGCTGACTTGTGAGCTTCTCGACCGTCCCGTTTCGTTGCAGTTTCAGGATCGAAACATCCAGGGGAGTATTCAGCTGGCTGCCCGTTTTGAATGCAAAACCGTAGGTTTCCTCGGCGAGCGTGAAGGGGGCGAGCTTGACCTTCATCTCAGGATTCTGTTTCAGGTAATACCGGATCGCAGGACGATCAAAAATCATGGCGTCCACCTGGCCCTGATTCACCATCTCAATGGCGGCAGCAAGATTCCGTGCCGCCACCTGGTTCATGTTGCCGCTTTCGGCCAGCCTGATGCCACTGGTGCCCTGAATCACAGCCACCCGACGTTGGGCGAGATCCTTGGCCGATGTGATCGGGGTGTCCGCGGCACCGGAGAGGAACAGGGTGAAGGCAGACGCAAGGCTGGCGGTGAGGGACGAAACAGCGATCAACGACATCACCATCCAGATGGACGTGATCGTTCGGCCCATGCGCGTCACCGGCGCTTTGTCTCCGTAGCCGACTGTGGTCAGAGTGACCAGGGCAAACCACATCCCACTGCTGATCCCAGCGACCGCCGGCTTCGGGAACGCTTCTTCATTGCGGTGCCGTTCGGCAAGCCAAACCAGCGTGCCCACTGCGGCGAGCACGCCGATCAGAACCACAACAGATGAGATCACCGCTCTGCCGAAAAACACCTGCAAGCGGCTGAACAGCGTCGGTGGACTCTTGGGCACAAGGACCCCTGCCTTGGCGAAGAAATATGGCTGCGTGAAATTGACGTCAGGGATGGCCAAACGCCTTGGCGTGATGCTGATCGGGCCAACCAGTAAATCAATGGCCTCACTGTCGACCGCCCGGATGCCTTCATCCGGGGACTCCTGGGGAATCAGCTCGTAGGTGAGCTTGTTTTCCTCAGCAACCTCTCGCCAAACATCAACGCTGATCCCACTGAATCCCGACCCTGTTTTGGTGACGAATGGTGGTGTTCCTGTCACGCCGACCTTGAGCGGTTTCGCCAGCAGAGGCGCCGCACCGCTGATCAACACCACCATCACTGCCGAGAGGCTGCTGATCAGGAGCCTGGGCCGGATCATCCGCTCGTCGGAATCTCACCGAACAGTGGCACAGATTCCTGGAGGCAAAAGGGCAACGGCGGCTGGTGATGAAGCATTGATCAATCGGACGACGGATCAGAACGACAGCCCGATCACCGGTTCATCGTTGCTCGAGCCGCCGGACGATCACGGCCATCGCTGCCAGAGAGCCGGCCAGGGCGATCAGAAGGGCAACGGTCATGGACGGATCAGGGAGTCGCTGATTGGTCCAGGTTGGCACTGATCAACTGCAAAAGCTGCGTTTCGCCTGGGAGGTGGTTTGGATGCAGTGAGCACGCCAAACTATGGTTCAAGGCTGCAATTGGGCTTGATGGTCGGAGCTTGCCTCCCGATTCAGTCAGCGTTTGATCTTGTTGCCCAGGCTCATTGATGGGAGAGCTCGTCTGGCAGTGGCGCTCTGAGGAGCTTGTGTTGCTGCCGCAACGGGCTCTCTGGCGTCCTCAGGGGCATGAGCTGCTGCTTGCCGACCTGCACCTCGGCAAGGCAGAAACCTTCCAGGCCCATGGCATTCCAATCCCCAGCGATGCCGACAGTGGCACCCTCAATCCCCTGCTTGAGCTTTGCCATCGTTGGCAGCCTCGGCGGATTTTTTTACTGGGTGATCTGATTCATGCTCGCGTCGGTCTGACGCCCCGGCTGCGGGACACCCTGCGGGCCCTGCCTGATCTCAGCGGAGCCGAGGTCTCCTTGATTGGGGGGAATCATGACCGGCACAGCTGGTTCGAAGGCTTGCCACAGCAACCGTCGCAGGCCCTGGGTCAGCTCTGGCTGAGCCATGCTCCCGAGGCATCGCCGCAGCCGGATCAACTCAATGTCTGTGGTCATTTGCACCCCATGACAAGGATTCATGGCAGCGCTGATCGGCTCAGGCTTCCGTGCTTCGCCTTCGACCCGGATGGTCCTCGTCTGGTGATTCCAGCCTTCGGACAGTTGACGGGAGGCCATGACTGCGGCGACCGTTACCGCCAATGGCTGGTGGCTGATGAGGCCATCGTTCCTTGGTTCAGTCCCCACCCCCAAACCCAAAGAAGGCGGTCGGCGTGATATCCCGACCCAGCCCCGCACCGCAGCTCCGTCGACCGCGGCGTCGACGCATGCGGAAACGCTGGCTTGTGCTGGCGTTGCCAGTGGTGGTTTTTGCCGGACTGGTGGCGATTGCTCCAGGGACTCCCGAACGCATGGAGAGTGCGCCTTCGGACTCATCCGCGCGTCCCGATCGGGGAGAACCTTTCGACTACATCCCGGATGATGAGGTCTACGCCCTCGAGCTGGATCCTCGGAAGGTTCGTTTTGATCTGCTCGAGGGTTGGGATCGGGAACAGGACGCTTACGAAGATCTCGCTGCTCTGGCCTATGTGTCTGGGCCAATGTACGAACGCCATATCGATAACGCAGGACAGGAAATCACAGTTCCTCTGGGTGATCTGAAGTTCGGCGCCAGGGTTTGGAAAGGGCGGAACCGCACGGCCTCCAGGCAGCGTGCCTTTGTGGGGATCCGACATGACGGCAGTGTGGATTTCGGGTATGGGGAACTCACGGAGGAGCGCAGCCGCACCTACAACACGTTCATCGGGGGGCTGCACAGTCTCTTCAACGACCTTGAAGAGCCCCCTGAGTCCTACAAGGGTGCTTACAGCAAAAGCATGGGGCAGCGGATCCGGTATTACCTGCCGCGTATCCGCATGGTGATGGGGCTTCGGGATGACGGAAAGCTGGAGGTGCTGATGAGTCGGGACGGACTCACCCTTGAGCAGACCAAAGATCTTTCCCGCCGGCGCGGCTATCTGGCGGCATACATGCCGGACCATGCCTCCAAAAGCCGCTTCATCATTCCCGGCGTGAAGGGATTCACAGAAGAGGACGCCAACTGGATCAGTGGCGGAGCCACCAGCTTTGTGCATGTGCCTTACATGCTGCGAATGAGTCAGCGAACAACCCCACTTCGAGGCAGTCTTTTGGAGGATTTGACCCCCAAGCTTCCGGGAGAGAGCCAGTGTGAAGGTCCTCTCGACTGTGTACAGGTCTTTGGAGCCCATCTCACCGATCGCGCCCTGGCCGGGTTGAACCGGGTGATGGAGCAGGGGGTCGAGCCACTGGCACGCATGATCTGGGCGCCTTCGCCCAACCCGCAGCCGCGTGAGGGGCTGCAGGATCAGCCGCAGCAAGATCCCGATCGCTCACCGCTGCGGGAACCACCGATCACGGCGGATCCTCTGGTGCTGCGCGATCAGCCCGCCGAGATGGATGACGACTGGGATGGTGGGGCCGTCAACCCTCCTTTGCCCCCGGATCTTCCTCCTCCGGTCCTGCTCGAAAACGCACTCGATCAGCCTCAACCACCTGAAACTCTTGAGGAGTCGGTGAACGTGAAGCCGCCTGTGGATGAGCCTCAGGCGCCATTAGACGACATCACGCCATCGGTTGAGGACGAACTCATCGGGGCACCGCCGCCGCCGGAATTACCCCCGCTGCCGCCGGTTAATCCCATGCCGCTGCCACTACCACCAGCAATGAACTAGCCGCCCGTGTCATGTCATGGATTTTGTGAATGTCGATCATTTAATTCTTGGAATTGCTTAAATCAATTGGTCAAGTTGCTTGCTCAAAAAATCCAGTTCTGTTGAGTGATATGAAAGGTGGCTCTTGATTATTGTCAAGCTGCCTTGAATTCAAACTACTTGGCTTGCTGGCGTGGAATATATTATCATCAACTCAATTTGTCCTAATTGATAATCTCCAGATAAGTAAACATTCCGTTCTCGTTGTGCCTCATCACGCATTCAAAATTTGAGCCTTTAGCTGGCCACCTGGTCCGTCCTTGAATGTTTTGGCTGGTGAAAGAAGTTGTTTATTTTTTGAACACACCATTGCAGTCCCCTGCGGCAGGTTTCTGGAAGCAATGCCCCTCGGGAGACCAATATCCAAGAGCGGGAAATCGCAGGCCCTGCGCGCGGGCTTTTGCATTCACGCCATCAATTCCCATCCCCTGGATAAGAATGTTTCCTTCGCCATCCACCAGATCAAGAAAATCATTTTCCTTGGTTTCCTGTGTGGGGCTTGAGAGGGCTGCTGCAGGCAGCATCACGGTGGCGACGGCAATCAGCAGAACACGGAACATGGTTCAGAGAAAGTTGGGATTTCAGTTGGTGGTGACGAGCACCGGCGTGCCGACCTTGACGCGGTTGAAGACCTGAATCACGTCGTTATTGAGCATCCGGATGCAACCAAGACTCACTGCGGAGCGAAGTTTGACCCAGTTGGGCCAGGCGGTGCCGTGAATGGCATATTCACCGGTTCCGATCTGCACATAGGCCATGTAACGCACCCCGACCGGATTCTTCGGCCCTGGGGCGATCACCTTGCCTTTCTTGTGATAAGTCGGAGCTGGCTCCATCTTTGTGATGGCATAGCTTCCTGCAGGAGTTGGCGATTCCGGAGCCCCGATAGCGACCGGATATTTACCGATCACCTTGCCGTCATCGAAAAGGGTGAGGTAGCGATTCTTCAGGCTGATCTGGATGGACGTTTCCGCCTGAGCCGGAGTCACTCCAGCAACCCCAACGGCGGCGCTGATTAGTGATGCCAGCAGAATCGGACGGATGGTCATGGGCTCCTGCAACGCTCAACGCAGGCATTTTGACCTATTTGAAAGGGGCTAGCGTCAGACCGTCGAAATGACTGTCTCCGCCCCATGGCCCTGTCTTCAGGATTCCGTCGCGCTTTGCTCGCCAGCGGCGTAGCCGTTCTCTCTGCTCTGACATCAATAGCGCCGGGACGGGCGGGGTTTTCGCCGGAACAGCTGGCCGGTTTTGAGGTGACCCATGTCCGTGGCACCGTCACAACGGTCCTTCCGGATCAGAAGGTTCTGGAGATTGTTGATCCCGAGGGGCACAAGGAGATCATCACGGTCGGAATCGAGATGGCTCCGCTTGGAATCCAAGTGGGTGACGGCGTCGATGTCTCGGTGCTGGATGGACTGGTGGTCGATCTGACGCTCAGCGGTTCCCGGGAGCTGAGTTTCGACAGGGAAGACATCATCATTCCCACCGATATGGGCCCGCTTAAGAAGGGGATGAGGGTGGCGCTTGCCTCGGGAACTGCTCGGGTGATCAAGGTGTCCAGCGAGGACCGCAGCATCAGCCTGATGGGCCCCCTGGGTGGCATTCACAACCTGGATGTTGTGGTGGATGCCAGTGACGATCTCTTCCCCAGGTTGAAGATTGGCGACGTGGTGGACTTTCGTTTGATTCAGCCTGTGGCGGTCGGTTTGGATCGCATCGCCGTTGCTGACGGGATTCCAGGCACCACCGATGCTCAGCCGTTGGTGGCGAAGATCGTCAACAGTGATGCAACGCTCAAGGCGGAACTGCTCCAGGCCTTCGAAATCACCAAGGTGAAGGGCAAGGTGATGCGTCTTTCCCCAGCAGATCGTGTGTTGGAGATCCAGAGTCCATATGGTCACTCCATGCTGATCACCAGTGGCGTGGACCTCTCGTCCTCCGGACTGGCTGTTGGTGACACCGTGACGATTGATTTACTGGATGGTCTTGTCGTGGATCTGCGTCGCAGTCCCGTCAAACGCCTCAGCTTTCGTCGCGAGGACATGATTCTCTCTGAAGACTTCGGGCCTGTTCGCCAAGGTGCTCGGGTAGCCATGGCGACCGGCACGGCGGAGGTGGTGAAAGTGTCAGCCAAAGACCATGAAGTGAGTCTTCGCGGTCCCTTCGGTGGTGTTCACAACCTTGATGTTCGCGAAGGGATCAAAGGTGATCCGGCCAAGACGTTGAACGTTGGGGATTATGTGGAGTTCCGCATGATCAAGCCGATTGCGATCGCCATTCGCAAAAGCGAGTGATCACGCGTCCTTGTGGGAAGCCAGGGCGCGAACCACATCGCCCCTGGTGAGCACACCCACAGGACGACGGGCTTCATCCAACACAAACAGGCGCTGTGTGCTCTTGTCGTGCAACTGGGACGCGGCTTTCGGCAACGGCATGGTCCCAAGGCAACTGTGGGTATCCCGTTGCATCAGATCGGCCACGCTGGTGCCAAGAACCTGATGCACCTGGCGATCCCAGTTGAGGGGATTGCGGAGATAGATCACGCTGTCCAGAAGCATCACGTAAGGCCCCGCATCCACCCCGCTTTCCCGCACCATCAGGTCCTGTTCGGTGAGTTCGCCGATCAAGGCTCCGTCGTTATCCACAACCGGCAAACCACTGATGTGGTGGTCGCTGATCAGCTGCACGGCGTCCTGCAATGAGGTGTCTGCCTTAACGCTGAGCACCGGCTGAGTCATCACATCAGCGACCGTCAGCTGCAGGACCATGATTTGGGTACGACTTCTCGCATTCTGCGCTGTTGGCATCCCTGCTCCGCTCCACAGCCAATGGCCTCACCGTGGCGCGGGCAGTGGTGGGCTTGCCATTGATCCTCGCTTTCGAAGGAGGGTGGTATGGATTGGCTTGGTGGCTGCTGTTGCTGGCTGGCCTGAGCGATGCCGCCGATGGTTGGCTTGCCCGCCGAGCCGGTGGAGGGTCCAGCTGGGGTGCTCGCCTCGACCCCCTGACGGACAAAGTGCTGATTGCAGCACCTCTTATCTGGCTGGCCTCCACGGGAGCCTTGCCGTCCTGGGCGATCTGGTTGCTGATGGCCAGGGAACTGCTGATCTCCGGATGGCGTTCCCAGGCCTTGGATGGGGCCCCCGCGTCAAGCGGGGGGAAGATCAAAACGATCCTGCAGTTCGTATCCCTGCTGCTGCTTCTCTGGCCGCCGGGTTGGAGTGGATCTTCACTTCTGGTTCAGGTGGGCTGGTGGCTGTTCTGGCCATCGCTGCTGTTGGCGATGACCTCAGCCGTGGCTTATCTCAAGCCCCGATCAGCTGGGAGTCTGAACTGAAATCCGGCTCGCTGGTTGGGCTGAGGGTGTAATCGTTCCGGTAACTGTCGGCCAGCCCTGCCGCCAGATCAAATCTGGGCTGCCAGGCCAGTTCCCGTTGAACCCGCGTGATGTCGGTCAGGAAATGGCTGATGCGCAGCGGAAAGGCCTTGCGAGCCTTCGGATCGAGGCCGGAGGGATCGAACGAACGCATTTCAACGCCATCCGGATCCCTGCCGCAGGCCACCGCCGCAGCTTGGATCAGTCCCTTGAAGCTGATCCCCTGGCTGCCAGAGCAGTTGTAGATGCGATTGGCCGACGTCTCCACGTCGATGCATCGGGCCATGGCTTCAGCGAGATCCTCCACATGCCCGAGCTGTGTGATGGTGCTTCCATCTCCTGGTAACGGAACAGGGCGGTCGTTCACGATGCGATCGAAAAACCATCGTTCGATCGGGTTGTAGTTCCCCGGTCCATAGATGTAGGTGGGGCGGAAGCTTGTGAAGGGAATGCCTTCGGAGCGCAGCCAGTTTTCCGTGTCAGCCTTGCCGGCATGGCGGCTCTGGGGGTCTGTGGGGCTGGATTCATTCAGGGGCCAGAGCTCCGAGGCTGCGTAGACCCCGGCCGAACTCACGTAAACGAAACGATGGCTGGGGGCTCCAGTGAGTTCCAGCACGCGTCGACTGTCGTCGAGTTTTCGCCCTGAGCTGTCGACAATCACGTCGAATCCACGTCCCTGCAGAGGCAACAGCCCTTCATGGCTGCTGCGGTCTCCGCTGAGATGTTCCACTCCGTCTGGGACAGCGTTTTTGCCACGGGTGAACAGGGTGAGCGCATGGCCCTGAGCCTGCAGACGGGCCACCAGCGGCTTGCCCACAAAGCGGGTTCCGCCCATCACAAGGATTCGCATGAAATCAGGCCTTAAGAGTGAAAAACGTAGTCAAAGACTGAGTAAAGCTTCCGAAGCTGTTCTGGACGGTTCCAAAGCTAAATGCCCTATGAATTGCCTAAATCACCTACTACTACCCCAATATGTGGAAACCGCCGCTAGGGCATTGGCACCGAGAAAGGCGGATCGGGACCACTGGGAAACTTTGTTGCGGGATCGGCTTAGGAGACTGCCCAGTCCCTGTGGAGTTAAATCAACGTCTGGAGCAATTGACAATACAAACAGTGAACGATAAATCAGTTTTGCTGAATCAAAATCTTGATCATTTTTTTCGATAACGCACTGCCCACTTTCTAACCCCACCATTGCTGACAGGGAATGCTTTGGAAGAGTTGAAATCAGACAGCGTCAGATGTCAGCACTGATTTCTTACCCATTTAGCAGCGTCCGTATCCCCAAGCTCAGCTGCTTTTCTCCAATCGGTGCAAGCTCCTTTGAGATCACCTAATTCTTCCTTTGAATTGCCACGATTGTAGTAGTAGTCTGCATCATTGGGGTCAATTTTAATTGCCTTTGTATAGTCAGCAATTGCTTCCTGATAATCCTTTAAATTATGCTTAGAATTACCACGATTGTTATAGGCCCTACCATAATTAGGGTTGATTTTAATTGCTTTTGTGTAATCAGCAATGGCGCCCTTGAAATCGCCTAATTTTTTTCTCGCAAGCCCACGATTGTAATAGGCAAGGGCATATTGAGGATAAATCTCGATTGCCTTGGTCCAATCAGCAATGGCTCCTTCTAGATTTCCACTTTTTGCTTTATCAAGCCCTGAATTCAACAGATCGACAGCATTCTGTGCGTAGGCTGTCTGCGTTGACAGCAACCCTGCTCCAATTCCAACAGCAGGAGTAAGCCCTACCAGTAACGGGCGTCCTAATGGCAAGAACAAGGCCAAGGCAGCGGCAAAGGCTGTTGTGAAGCGAGGCATCCTTAAGGCTGTATGGCTAGTCCATCTCTAGCCCTAATTGACGATCCCTGTCTGTATCTGGTCTGCCAACACAGAAACCCCACCATAGGGTTGTACTGCGCCCCAATACACCCGATAATAGGCTTAACAAAATTATGTCAGTTTTTATGAGGTCATTACTTAGAATTATTCCACTCATCGGTGTACTAGTTCTTTCTGCAATTCCAATAAAAGCTCAGGAGTTCGATCTTGCTGAAGTTTGCTCTGCCAGCGTAGAGGCTTCGACAGTATGCGGTGCAAGTTATTATCACGGAATGCTTATTCTTTTATGCAGCTTAGAGAAGAACGGTTACGTACCTCCTGAAGTGAAAAAAGCGATTATTCAAGACACCAGAGAATCAAAAGAACAATATAAACTTATTGCACTAGCAGCAGCTATCAAACTAGTCAGGTCACAAGAACCTGATTGCAGAATATGATTCGGCTTGAATTCTTTGAATCTAACCAACTACCCAACATAAAACCCTGTGAAACTCATTCCACTCATCGGTACACTGCTTCTTTCAGCAGCACCAGCTCAAGCCTCTCCGACACCTGAGCAGATAAAAAAACCTGTGAAGCTTCGGAAAAAGTATTGGACGCATGTTTTGGAACAGGAGTGTATATGTCATCGATAACTGGGTTTACATTGCTTTGTATGCTAAGGGAGGCCGGTGAAATAACACCAAAGATATTTGCAGAGACAGAGAAAGGACTTGGAAAAGGACCAGATAAAGAGTATGAAAAGGTTATGTGGAATGAAGGGATGAAAATTGTATTGGAAGAATATCCAAATTGTCCACTCAAACCTATTCCCTAGTTATCGTCTTCAACATCATTTGTTCTTTCAGGCTAGTTCTATGAAACTCTCTCCACTACTTTGTAGACACCTTCTTTCAGCAGCTCCTAGTCAGGCTTTTAATAACTATTGAGAGTTAGATAAAGCTTGTGATGAAACAAGATATTGAATATTTGCATCAGCCAATTGGTCGGCCTAAGCCGATACAGGGACTTTCGCATCTGTAGACCATCCAGCATGCGTAAACGATTCTGAGCGGGGATACCACCCTGGATTCGTTAACTGGTCACTAGGCTGATCGCTATTTTTTCGATTCAAGAGCGCAAGCCGCCACTCCAACTCATGCTTAAGACTGTTTGAATGTTCAGCAAGCTGGACTTGGCCCCGCAATCGAAAGTATTCAGAACGTAATTCCTCCCACTTGATTGCATATTCAAAATCGTGGGGTGTTGAAAGCCTCGGTCGTTTCATGTTTTGTTGGAGTAGATACTTACAACCTAAAGACGTCAAGAATGACCATATTGATTGCAGTAACTTTCCTTTATCGTAATTACCGTACCTGCACTTTGCTTAATATTTTGCTTAAATAATATATTTGCTTAAACATTGATATGGACAATTAGTGAAATGAAAGTAGCCAATCAATTGTCAATGCCTTTCTGGGACTAGGGAATACACATTTCATCCCCATCCTGCTTGAAGCCTTCCGCTCGCCTGCGGATCTCTTGATCAGCGTGTCGGTTCACAGTCCTCAGGGAAGAGACGCGAAACATCGGGATATTGCGCCCAAAGCCCCCTGAGATTCCCTCTCCTTCCAATCCTGTAAGACACAATCCCGTGTTGATTAGGGGCAGGGGACCAACTCGAGGCCAACACATTGCCAGTTCGAATCGCAATGCCATGGTGAACTGCTCCTCCGATCGTCCAAGTCAACCGATACCCGTCGCCTGAACGTTCAATAACGATGTTTGCCTGATATTGGCCGCCGTTGGGATTGCTACCGACGCAACGATACCGACCGACAAGATCTGCAGCTGCTGCTGGAGCAGCCATGAGTGCGGCCATGGCTATCAGCCTTAGTAAGAACAAACGATTCAAATTTCGAACCATCGTAGTCATCTTCGTAACAGCAAAGGCTCAACTGAACACGATGCCTGCAGATCGCATTCCTGAGCTGGTCGCAGAGTCGGCGGAATCAGAATGGATATACGGGGGAAAGGCATGGACATCAGCTGGGGGCCGCAGATCGAGATGGGCCGCATTGCTACGCAAGGGCTCGAGCTAAAGGATCCGGGTGTCGGCCTGGTTGTGCTGGGACTGGCGCTGTTTTTTCTTGAGATTCAGCTGTCGTCAGAGGTGGTCAAGGCTGATCTGCTGGCTGAGAACGAGCAGCTAAGGCTTCGATTGCGGCAGTAGCCACCCATTGAAAAAGACCGGTTGTCTCTCTTGGCTAAGGCCTGCATCGGCTCCACTAGCTCAATCGGGATGCTGGCCAGGACACGTTTGGTTTTCTCGGCGTTGACCGGCACAGCTCCTGCAGCCTTCAAACACGTACGTCACCTGATATCAATTCCGAGTCAGTTCATACAAAAGTATTGATAGGTGATACACCTCTTCTAAGCATTGCGCTTTCAGCCGTCCTAAGTCAGCCGCGCTGCCTGGATGCCCTAAAAAATGCCCTGGCCCGGCTATTCAAAAAGGAATGAAATCCAGTCATAGCCTCAATTGCGAGTCTTCTTTTGCTTGCCCACAAAGCGGGTTCCACCCATCACCAGAATCTTCATGACGTCAGGCCACGGGAACGAAGGTCGCAGGTGCGGCAACAGCAGTGCCAGGTTGGCTCATCGCATGCCGACCATGGCCATGCGGCGCTCGCCCTTCACCGGCATTGGCTTGCTACTGGCTCGCCAGGGATACGGAGTCAGTGAATCAAGGGACTCAAAATATCTGGCCCTCCATCATCTAAGGGGATGTTTGCTCTGGTGAAAGCGTGTGCATTGTGTTGATGACTGCGTTGTACTGAGTATCATGAATCAAATCGGCATTTGATCCGGAATGGCAATCTCCGAGGCCCTGTCGAAGCAGCTGATCAAAAGAAAAGAACTGCTCTACAACATCGGGGCGATCTCTTCATATATATCGATGGTGATTTTTCTGTGGCATGGCATAGTCCTTCTTGTGTCAAAGGAGCAACCAAAACATACGCTGGTTTTGTATGCAGCTTCGACGCTCTTTTCTATTTTGGTGATGGCTCCCTATAAGTGGGATAAGAAGTGGATGAGGATCAAGACCTCGGTTGGAATATCCGTTTTCGGCTTGTCCCTTTTGATCTATCTGATCTGTCTTGTGATGTATTGATTGCGGTTTGGATTGCTCTTGCGTAATCGGTTGTTGATAGGATTTCTCACTTTTTAATATTTCGTTGTTTCGTTAGTGGTTGCGATTGTTTGTTCCATTTACAATCGTCTCCAGAAGTTTCAGGCTTTCAAGGCACGCCAATTTGTGTTGTGCATCAGCAAGCATTGGGCGTCCTTGCGGAGCGCAATCTGCAACCAAGGAGGCTGCTTCAGAGGCTTGAACCTTCAGCAGTTCAATGCAGCGAGAAAGGCGTGCGCCAGGATCTTCAGCCATGGCAGAGGTCTGCTGAGCCATGTTTGGAACAAGTGCTTGAAGCAATTGGTTCAGCGCTCGATGTGCGCCTGATTGATCGGTTTGAGAGGTCATGAAGAAATTTTTATAAACAAAAGCCTTTGGCTTTAAGCGATGAAGCGGGCAGGGAGATCAAATATGTTGGGAATGAAGGCAAGTATGTTCATTCAATGATGCTCTAATCCTAGATGCGCACTTCTTGCTCGATGGGTGCATTCAGATCATCTCCGAGGGAGACGAATTTGAGTTTTTTGTTGCTGATCTCAAGGATTTTGTATTTTTCTGGTCCTTGAATGTAGCCAAAGTCTGGTCCGGTGATCAAGCAGTCTTTCTTGAAACAACGTGTTGTAAAAGTGTGCAACATGGCTCCTTGAATGCCTGGTGGAGTCCAGATTTGGAAGGTGTTTTTGCTGCGGTCGATCTTGACCTTGCAATAGGTTGGACGACCTCCACCGTGGCGGCACAGCGCTTCCAGCGAATCCTCTGGTGCTCGCTCCCCTGGATAGGCTCGTGCTGAATCTGTGGTGATGATGTTATGGCTGAACAGGAAGAGTCCAATAGACATAAGGCATGATTGATTCAACCGAAATGTCATGTCCAGTTAGAGCAAAGTTTCGATCTTAAGCAGTCTGATTGTGTCGACATCAGTTTCTTGTCGTGGCCTGTTGGTTCTTTGTTGATCACACCTTTGATTGTGTTTCTTTTTGGTTTTCAACGTGATCTGATTGTGTTGCGGTGATCGTTTCGCAAAGGAGTGTCATCAATCTGGGCTTGACCAGTTTTGGAGCTGAGTCACAGGGTCCTGAAGAGCGGCCATGAAGCATGGCGCTGCAGGATGGGAGTGCTCCCAAAAGCAGGTCATGGAGATCATCCCTGCCATCGATCTGCTCGATGGTGCTTGCGTTCGCCTCCATCAGGGTGATTACGAGCAGGTGACTCGCTTTAGTGAAGATCCTGTTGCCCAGGCCCGCAGCTGGCAGCAGCAAGGTGCCTCGCGGCTTCACCTTGTTGATCTCGATGGAGCCAAGCGTGGGGAGCCTGTCAACGACGAAGCCGTGCGCGCGATTACGGCTGCACTCGATATCCCTGTTCAGCTCGGCGGTGGCGTGCGCTCCTTGCAGCGCGCTCAGGAGTTGCTGGCCTGCGGCCTTGATCGCGTGATCCTGGGCACCGTGGCCATTGAGCAACCCGACCTCGTGCGCGAGCTGGCGGCGACGTTCCCTAACAGAATTGTGGTTGGCATCGATGCCAACAATGGCCGGGTGGCGACCCGCGGTTGGCTTGAACAAAGCGATGTTCTGGCCACCGACCTGGCGTGTCTTTTCAGTGCGGACAACCTCGCTGCGATCATCACAACGGACATCGCCACTGATGGCACCCTTGCAGGCCCAAATCTGCAGGCTCTGCGGGAGATGGCGGAGGTCAGCCACGTGCCTGTGATTGCTTCCGGTGGCATTGGATGTATGGCAGACCTTCTGTCGCTTCTGGCTCTCGAGCCCCTCGGCGTTTCTGGGGTAATCGTTGGACGAGCGCTCTATGACGGACGCGTTGATTTGGCGGAGGCGATTCGGGCCATTGGTGAGCAACGTCTGCAGGATGTCACCAGCCAGTTGTTAGACATGGCCTGAAGCCTCCACTGGCGGAAGGTTTTAAGGTGATGTCAACGAGCCCCCCTTTGTGGTATAGCGTCAGACCTCCACAGCTTCAACGTCGCCCCTGAATCAGGGGTTGATGGAGGTTTTCGATCGTTGCCGCAACCTCGGAATGCGATTGAGCCGTCAGCGCCGCATGGTGCTCGATCTGCTCTGGAGTGAACGCAGTCATCTGAGTGCTCGCGACATTTTTGAAAAATTGAACGCCCGCGGTCGCAGCATCGGCCACACCTCCGTTTATCAGAACCTTGAGGCGCTTCAGTCGGCAGGGGTGATCGAGTGTCTGGATCGTGCCAATGGACGGCTCTACGGCTACCGCAGCGATCCCCACAGTCATCTCACCTGTTTGGACAGTGGCTCCATCGAAGACATCGATGTGGAGTTGCCGTCTGATCTTCTGGAGCAGATCGAACGACGGACAGGTTTTCGCATCGAGTCGTACACCCTTCAACTCAACGGCCGGCGCACCCTGGAGGATTGAGCCGAGGCTCGTTACCTTGACGGTCTGACCTGCTCGGACCGCCCCTTGGCTGCTTCCAAACCGGTGAGAATTCTCCTCCTGGCACCGGGCCTTCTGGGTGAATCTCTTGCGTTGCAGCTCACGGCGGCGGACAACGACCTCGAGGTTTTGCTGAAGCCCGACCAGCTCAAGGGGCATCCCGCCCTGGTGATCTGGTCGATCGAGGCGATCACCAGCTTCAACGCTATCCGCCGCGAAGCCTTGCTACTTCAGGAGCGCTGGACACCATCCCCGCTCCTGCTGTTGTTGCCTCCACAGGTTTCAGTCAGTCGCGACGAACTGCTGACCCTTCCGGCTGCCGGCCTTTTGCAGAACAGCGACGTTGCCACTCTGCAAGAGGCCATCCCCACCCTGATTGGTGGCGGCCGTGTTGTGGAGATTCACGCTGCTGATGTCGCTCGATCTGAGGCTTCATCGGCCATGGGGCTTGGCCAATGGCTGTTGATCAGTGGCCTGCAACAGATCAGTGACGATCTGCGGGTGATGGACGCCATGTTGAAGCCGCCGCCAGAGCATCCACTGCTACTGCTGATCCTGGAAGGCCGATGCCGTGAGCTGCGTTGTGCCCGCTCCTTGCTGCTCTGGTTGTGGGGCCCTCTTCAGCTCGGATTCGATCATCCGGTGCCGTTTCAGTCCGAACCAGACCACTCCCGCCGGCTCGATGATTCCACCGCAATCACTCTGCGGGAGCGCAGTGCGGTGGCTGTCTGGACGGCCATCCGTGATCGTTTGGATACGGCTGTTCAGGGCGGCCTGAACAATGCCACTGGCAGGTTGCTGGCCATCGATGGGCTTAATCCGGAGCGGAGGCGAGATCTTCTTTTGGCTCTCCTGCACCAACTCGACCAGGTGCTCCAGGAACTCCGTTGCGCCGACGACACGCGATCGTTTTCCCAGGCCTGGACGTCTCTTCAGCCGGAACTTCGTCGTCAGGCTCTGACCAGTGTGGCCGGTCGCTACGTCCAGCTGCCCCAGGGTGACGACCTGCTGCCGGTGGCCGATCAACTGCTCACGCAAGCTGATCTCTCCGGAACAGACGATGAATTGCCGGATGCCAACAGCATGTTGACCCCGTTGCTGGTGAATCAGCCAGTGCTCGTCAATGGCCAGCTTCTGCCCGCGGACGATCCCAGAGCACTGCTGCAGCTGGAAACCCTCGTGAGCAACTGGCTGGTGAGAACTGCAGAGTTGATCGGCGCAGAACTGCTGGATGCCTGTGGAAGCTGGCCGGAGTTGCGTCGCTACTTGTTGCGAGATGCCTTGGTGTCCACAAGGGAGCTGGAGCGTCTCCGGAACCGGCTGAACACTCAGATGCGGATTGCTGACTGGATCGAGCGGCCGGTTCAGCTCTATGAAAGCCGCCGCACCTTGTTCCAGCTTCGACAGGGACGGATTGAGCCACTGCAGCTCACGGAACCCCGTGATCAGGAACTGAATCAACTGGGATGGTGGCAGCGCCAGGTGGCGCTGCTTGTGGAGACCCGTGATGCCCTCGCTCCTCAGGTGCAGGCCTTGGTGAGGCGTCTCGGGGATCTAATGGT
Organism: Synechococcus sp. CC9616; assembly: GCF_000515235.1. NCBI lineage: Bacteria > Bacillati > Cyanobacteriota > Cyanophyceae > Synechococcales > Synechococcaceae > Synechococcus > Synechococcus sp. CC9616. The sequence goes on from NZ_KI911558.1 coordinate 317,127, forward strand.
GGTGGTCCTCACCCAGGTGGTCGGCCGAGCCATCGGTCTGATCGGCCGTGGAATCGCCCAGGGGATGGGACGCAGCCTCGGACGGGGCTGAATCGAACTTCCAGCAACCAGCCAGCAGTCAGGATGGTCGCTTGCAGCAACCCCCCATGCCCCCTCTGGTCTCTGCACTGATCGGTCTTTGTCTGTCCCTGTTTCTACTGGTCTCCCCCGTTGCGGCTGCCAGGGATAGCAACAGTTACGACGGCAATATCTACGCGTTGTATGCCGGGAACGGGTCGCTGGTTCCCCCGGCGAGCACCCTCGCAGATGCATTAAAGGGCGGCCGCAGCAGCGTTCTCGTTTTTTATCTAGATGACAGTGCCGACTGCAAACGTTTTGCCCCCGTGGTGTCTGAGCTGCAGAGGCTCTGGCTCAGCAACATCGAGTTGTTGCCTCTGAGCATCGACCCCTTGCAGGGGCGTCCCCCGAACGGCCCGCAGGATCCAGCCTCTTACTGGAAGGGACAGATTCCGCAGGTGGTGGTGATTGCTCCGGATGGGACAGTCGTGCTGGACCGTGATGGTCAGGTGCCTCTTGGTGATATCAATGAGGCCATCAGCAAGGCCACGGGTTTGCCTGCTCCAGAGCTGCGGACTGTCAATCCAGGTGGCAATTTCAATGAAGTGAATATCGAGGTAGAGGTGGTCCCTGGGTAGGCCGCTTACGCTGCCGCCGGTTTAAACGGCTGTTGGCCGAACGCTTCTGTGGTTGTGCTGATTCTTCTTCTCCTGCTCGGCCTTGCCGTGGCCTGGATCGAGCTGCGCCATCGCTTGCGGCCCGCTTCCCCCCTCACCATGCGTGCGATCGACTGGGCCGTGGCGCCCCTCGGCAGCGAAGTGCGTGTGACGGGTGTTCTGGAGATCAGCAATCCCCATCACCGCATGGAGGTGTTCGTTCCAGAACTGCGTGTGGATCCCGTTCTGCTGGGCAAGGCTGCTCCGAGCCAACTGCAGGTGTCGACGACCATTGATGCAGACCACCCCGATGAGGACAGCCGGGCAGATGGTTATTGGGCGGCTTACATCGTTAAAGGTCGCAAGTCGACCCGAGCGAAGGTCACCATCACCCTTCGGGACCCATCCGGGAGCAATCCACTGGATCGATTCGACAGCCTCTGGGCTGATGTCCATTGGATCAATTACGGACCGTTCGGACGGCTGGCACGTCGTCAGGGGTTGCTCGTCTCCCTGAATCGGCCGCAGCCACTGACAGCTGCGAATGCCGAGTTTCGAGTCGGAGATGGCTGTCGGGTTCTGCCCCTGCGAACCCATCTGCTTGGCACGCTGGATGATCCGATCGAGATGCTGCGGACCTACGCCTCCGATCTGCTCCAGCCAGGGGATGTGCTCACCATCGGTGAGACCCCTGTTGCTGTGATCCAGAGCCGCTACCGCCACCCGAGCGAGGTGCAGCCTGGCCTGGTGGCGCGTCTTGCCTGCCGGGTGTTTCATCCCACCAGCAGCCTTGCAACGGCTTGTGGTCTGCAAACCCTGATCGATCTGGTCGGTCCAACCCGCGTGCTCGTGGCTTGGATCGGTGGGTTGCTGCTCAAGCTGGTGGGTGTTCCCGGTGGCTTTTATCGACTGGCAGGTGATCAGGCTCGTCTGATCGACGACATCACCGGAACGACACCGCCCTATGACCAGACGATTGTTCTCGGACCTGACGAACCGGAGGCCCTCTGCCAGAGAGCGGCCACGGAGCTGGGGGTTGCCGTCGCGATTGTCGACGTCAACGATCTTGGCCGCGTGAAGGTGCTGGCCTCCAGCCGCGGTTGCGATGAGGAGCTTCTTCAACGGGCGCTACGTCCGAACCCGGCCGGCAATGCCAACGAACGAACTCCTCTTGTTCTGGTGCGCCCCGGCATTGCCTGAGCGATACATTTGAGTCAGTGCTTGGGAGGGAGATCTGGATCTGAAGACCTCTCCCACACTGAGCATTGAACCGCTTGCGATTCGTCACCTGCAGCAACTGCAGATGTCGTCCGAGGCCGATCAGTTGCCCCGCCTGCAAGCGGTGCTGCTGGGCGATTGGCTTGCTCGAATTGAGCAGCGTTTCCCGGATCTGCTGCCGAGTCGCTCGCCACGCTGCCTTGTGGCTCTTGAAAATGAGCACCTGGTCGCCGCCGTCGTGGTGCGGCCCTACAACCGCCGCGGCAGCTGCTGGTCGGTGCAGATGCCTGAGGCCCTGTCTTCCACGACCATCCACAGTGTTCGCAGCATCCAGCTCAACCTGCTTCAGCAGGCTTTGCAGCTGGGCAGCCCACTGGTGCGCAGCTGGGTGGTGCGTTGCCCTGCTGCCGATGTCGATCGCATTGCATTGATGCGGGAACTTGGATTTCAGCCTTTGCGTTCCCTGCAGGCCTGGCGTCCCCCCGAGTCCAGCTCCACTCCAGCTGCAGATGTTGATCTACCCAAGGGTCTGAGCTGGCAGGCGATCAACCGCCGCACGGCCCAGCTGCTCTGGCCGATTGAGTTGGGAGGCAGTTTCAGTCACCTGCGTCAGATCACCGATCGCCACTGGCTTGATCTGCTGGATCGCACGGGGCCGGGCTGTGGTGTGCTTCTCGCCGACGATGCCGTTCTTGCCGGTTGCCTGCAGCTGGGAGAGGGACGTCGCGGGGATCAACTCGAACTCCTGCGCGACCTGGCCTGGGATCCCCGCCTGGAAGAGGCTCTTTCAGCTCTGCTGCAACGCATCCAGCGGGACGCAAACCCTTCGATGTTGATCACCGCTCTCGATGATGAGCCTCTCTCCGATGGTCTTCTCGCTGAGGGCTGGCAACGGGGTGAGGAGCAGTTGCTGCTTGGCCGCAGCATGTGGAGGCGCCAGGCCAGTCCGCGCAATCTGCAGCTGGTGCGGCCCCTCGGGCAGGTGTTTGGAAGGCTTCGGCCGGGTCAGGCTCCCCTGCCAACCCCAAGCCTGGGGCGGCGCTGACGGCCTTGAAGGGGCCCTGTTCCGTGCTCAGCCTCGATGTTGGCCGTCGCCGCATTGGCTTGGCGGGATGTGATCCGCTTGGCATCACGGTGACACCGTTACCTGCTCTGCATCGTGGCCGCTTCCAGAATGATCTTGAGCTGCTGCAAGCCCATTGCACGACCCGCCTGGTCAGGGGGCTTGTGGTCGGGCTGCCTCTTGATGCCGCAGGGGCTCCAACGGCTCAGGCCGTGCACTGTCGCCGCTATGGACTGCGGCTTGCTGCAGCGCTGAAGCTGCCGCTGGCCTGGGTGAATGAGCACAGCAGCACCTGGGCAGCAGGAGAGCGCCATGGATTGACAGGTGATCGGAGCGGTCGTCTCGACAGTGCTGCCGCAGCCCTTCTGCTGGAGCAGTGGCTTCGGGAGGGCCCCTCGCTCAAACCGGTCGATTCGGCGGCCCAAATCCCGGGCGTGGGATTCGATCATGGTGGATCCTGAAGCGACTGAGGATTTGGTCCCATGCGTGATTCAGGGCCCAGTGGCAGTGGCGACGTACCGACCGTGCTGGTCCGGGATGCGGAAGGCCGTGATCTGCTGTGTTTCCTAGAGCAGCTCATTCCCCTCGATGGCAGTGATTACGCCCTGTTGACGCCCGTGGACACCCCGGTGTCCCTGTTCCGTCTCAAGGACGGCGATGAGCCGGAACCGATCACCACCATCACCAGCAGTGAACCGATCCTTTCGGTGGCGGATGTGGTGCTCCAGGAACACGACCTCACATTGGTGCGTTCCGCGGTGACGCTGACGGTGAGTGGAGAACTGGATGAACCCGATCCGGAGGATCTCGAGGACGATGATGAGGATGAGTCGGACGAGGAATCGGAGACCTACGAGTTGCTGGTGAGTTTCATGGTTGATCAAGGGGAATACGGTCTTTACATCCCCCTGGATCCTTTCTTCGTCGTGGCCCGCATGGTCGATGGGCAGGCTGTGCTGGTGGAGGGTGAGGATTTTGATCGGATTCAGCCCCGCATCGAGGCGGAACTGGATGAACGCGAATGGCCGGATTAACCACCCAGCACTGGCTGCATCCGGATTGGGAACCCGGGCTCACGATTGCCCATTTGCCGTTGCCCCATCTGATCGGGTGTGACATCAGGGCGGCAGTGGTTGATGTCGACAGAACCCTGCTTCCCGGCAGTGATGTGAGGCTCCCCGACAGTGTTCGAGCCTGGATGCAGAACGCCGGCGGCAGTCTGTCGCTGCACCTGTTCAGCAACAACCCATCAAGGGCCAGGATTTCGGCCGTGGCCGATCAGCTGGGCCTCAGCTTCACCTGTGGGGCAGGAAAACCCCGTCGTGGAGCCCTTCGACGGGTGATTGCTGAGCTTGGCCTGGATCCCCGTCAGGTGGCGATGGTGGGCGATCGTTTGTTCACCGATGTGTTGTGCGGTAATCGGCTTGGCCTTTACACCGTGCTTGTGCGCCCCGTCAGCGAAGACGGGACACCTTGCCATCACGATCGGGTGCAGCGGTTGGAACGACGGCTCGCGCGTTTGATGGGGGCGCCTTTGGCATGACGCTGTGGGTGTTGAAGCTGGGGACCAGCCTGCTGCGCGGTGATGCCGCGTCCGCCATTCAGGGCTACAGCAACTGCATTGCCAATGCCATCGCTGCAGGAGACCGGGTCGTTCTTGTGACCAGCGGGGCTGTCGGTCTTGGTTGTCAGCAGTTGCAGCTGGCTCAGCGTCCTGATCGGGTGGTTGCCTTGCAGGCAGCCGCGGCGATTGGTCAGGGTCACCTGATGGCTCTCTACGACCAGGCGATGGCCCGCCATGGCATCTCCGTGGCCCAGGTGTTGCTGACCCGTTCCGATCTAGTGGATCGTCGCCGGTACACGAATGCCTCCAGCACCCTCATGCAGTTGCTCGAGTGGGGGGTGATGCCGGTCATCAACGAGAACGATGCACTTTCGCCGGCGGAACTTCGCTTTGGGGACAACGACACCCTTTCGGCTTTGGTGGCGGCAGCCGTGGCCGCTGATCAGTTGGTCCTGTTGACCGATGTTGATCGGCTGTACTCAGCAGACCCTCGGACGGATGCCCAGGCACAGCCGATTGCCGATGTTCACCATCACCGTGAATTGCAGGAGCTTGAGGCGGTCGCCGGTGGGGGGGGGGGTTGGGGAACCGGTGGCATGACCACCAAGCTGGCGGCCGCCCGGATCGCCACGGCGAACGGGATCACGGTGCATTTGGCCGATGGACGCGACCCCTCCTGTCTCGATCAATTGCTCAAGGGTGGGCGCGGCGGAACCGTCTTCCATCCCAGCGTCCATCCTCTCGGCAATCGACGCAGCTGGTTGGCCCATGTTCTGCAGCCTGTGGGCGAGCTGCATCTTGATGAGGGAGCCTGCCGGGCGATCCGGGACCGGGGAGCATCGTTGCTGCAGGTTGGCCTCACCGATGTCAGCGGGGAGTTCGACGCGAATCAGCCGGTCACGCTGCGGGATCCAGCCGGTGGAGAGCTTGGTCGCGGACTCTGCTCCCAGACCAGTGATGAACTGCGAGAAGCCTTGCTGACCTCCGCCAGGGACGGTGCTTCACCCGTTGTGGTGCACCGGGATGTGCTCGTCCTGAGCGATCAGTATCGGTCCTGATCCTGCATCGCCTCTACGATCCGGCCGCTACTCCGCCCATCCATGCGTTTCAGCACTCTGATCAAGGCTCTGCAGCAGGGCCAGGCTGGACTCAAACGTGCTGAGGTTGGCGGCGATCCATTGATCGCCAGTGCTGCTGCTCTCGATCAGGCCCGCTCCGACCAGCTCAGCTTCCTGGAGAAAGGCAATGCTCTCACCAGCGCTTTTGGGAACAGTGCGGTCGGTGCCGTGTTGTTGCCTGATCAGGAGGACTTGATTGCCATCGCCTTGGAGCGTGGCCTGGCGTTTGCTGTTTTGGTCGATCCCCGTCTCGCCTTTGCCGAGGCTCTTGAGCTGCTGCACCCCCGGCGCCGTGCCCAGGCCGGTGTTCATGCCAGTGCGGTGCTGGATGAGCGCGCGGTGATCGAACCAGGTGTGTCCATCGGCCCGCGCGTCTGCATCGGAGCTGACAGCCGGATCGGCGCCGGCAGCGTGCTGCACCCAGGCGTGGTGATTTACGACGATGTGATTGTTGGTGAGAACTGTGAACTGCATGCCAACGCCGTGCTGCACCCCGGCTCAAGGCTCGGCAGATCCTGTGTCGTCCATTCCAATGCGGTGGTCGGTTCGGAAGGATTCGGTTTCGTGCCAACCGCCCGGGGTTGGCGCAAGATGCCGCAGACCGGTCTGGTCGTTCTCGAGGATGGTGTTGAGGTGGGCTGTGGCAGCACCATCGACCGCCCCTCGGTTGGGGAAACCAGGATCGGTGCCGGCAGCAAGATCGACAACCTTGTGCAGGTCGGTCATGGCGTGACCATGGGCCGTGGGTGTGCCCTTGCGTCCCAGGTGGGCATTGCCGGTGGGGCCAGGCTCGGCAATGGCGTGATCCTTGCGGGTCAGGTTGGTGTTGCCAATCGGGCGGTGATCGGTGATCGGGCGATTGCCAGCTCCAAGAGCGGGATTCACGGCGAAGTCGCTGCTGGAGAAGTGGTCAGTGGTTATCCAGCGATTCCCAATCGGCTCTGGTTGCGCTGTTCAGCGGCCTTCAGCAAGCTTCCCGAGATGGCAAAGCTGCTGCGGGAGTTGAAGCGGAGCACCGCTCAGTAGCCTCATCGGCTGTCTGGTCCGGTCCTCCCATGGTTCAGCACCGTGTTGTTCTGCTGTCTGGTGATGGCATCGGCCCAGAGATCACGGCTGTTGCCAGAAGGCTTCTCGAGGTCGTGAGCGAGCGGCATGGCTTCAGCCTCACGTTTGACGAGCAGCTGATCGGCGGAGCTGCCATCGATGTCACGGGAGAACCACTGCCCTCCACAACGCTGGAAGCCTGTCAAGCCGCTGATGCCGTTTTGCTGGCAGCGATTGGCAGCCCTCGATTTGACAGCCTGCCGCGCGACAAGCGTCCTGAGACCGGTCTGCTGGCGCTGCGCTCAGGTTTGAAGCTGTTCGCCAATCTGCGACCCGTCAAGATCGTTCCGTCCCTGATTGAGGCCAGCACGCTTCGCCCGGAGGTGATTGAGGGGGTGGATCTGATGGTGGTGCGTGAACTGACGGGGGGGATCTACTTCGGGCAACCCAAGGGCCGGATTGAAGCGGATGGGGATGTCCGTGGCTTCAACACCATGACCTACTCAGGCAGCGAGATCGATCGCATCGCCAAGGTGGCGTTTGAGCTGGCTACAGAACGTCAGGGCCATCTCTGTTCGGTTGACAAGGCGAATGTGCTGGACGTCAGCCAGCTCTGGCGTGACCGCGTGGATGCGATGGCGTCCGGTTACGGCGGTGTTGAGGTGAGTCACATGTATGTGGACAACGCGGCGATGCAGCTTGTTCGAGATCCCCGTCAGTTCGATGTGCTTCTCACGGGCAACCTGTTCGGCGACATCCTCAGCGATGAGGCCGCGATGCTGACCGGTTCGATCGGCATGCTCCCATCAGCGTCCCTGGGCAGCGATGGGCCCGGTCTGTTTGAGCCTGTGCACGGCTCGGCACCGGATATCGCAGGACAGGACAAGGCCAACCCCATGGCCATGGTGTTGTCCGCCGCGATGATGTTGCGCATTGGCCTGAAGCAGAGTGCTGCGGCCGCGGCTCTGGAACAGGCCGTGGACAGGGTGCTTGCAGAGGGGTTCCGAACGGGCGACTTGCTCTCGGAAGGCTGTACAGCTGTTGGTTGCAGCGCCATGGGAGAGCAACTGCTTAAGGCGCTTTGACGTCAGCGTTGGTGATTTTGGGCTCTGATCTGGCAAACTCGCCGAATCTTGTCTCCCAGCGTCGATGTCGAAGCGTCACCCGGTTGTAGCTGTCACCGGTTCTTCCGGAGCTGGAACCAGCACCGTTAAGCGCGCCTTCGAGCACATCTTCGCCAGGGAAGGCATTACACCGGCTGTCGTTGAAGGCGACAGCTATCACCGTTACGAGCGGATGCCGATGAAAGAGGCCATGGCGGATGCCCTGGCCCGTGGCGAGAACTTCTCCCACTTCGGACCGGAAGCCAATCTCTTTGACAAGCTTGAGGAGCTATTTCGCACCTACGGGGAAACCGGTGCTGGTCAGAAGCGTTACTACCTGCACAGCCCTGAAGAGGCGACTGAGCACAACGCCCGCCTCGGAGTGGATCTCGGGCCCGGTCAGTTCACCCCATGGGAGGACATTCCATCCGGGACCGACCTTCTCTTCTATGAGGGATTGCATGGTGGCGTGAAAGGGGATGGCTATGACGTTGCGGCCCTTGCGGACCTGCTGGTGGGTGTCGTGCCGATCACCAACCTGGAGTGGATTCAGAAGATCCATCGCGACAATGCAGAGCGCGGTTATTCGGCCGAAGCGATTGTGGACACGATCCTGCGACGCATGCCGGATTACATCAATCACGTCTGTCCACAATTCAGCGAAACCGATATCAATTTCCAGCGGGTCCCCACGGTGGACACGTCCAACCCTTTCATCTGCCGCAACATCCCCTCGCCTGACGAAAGCTTTGTGATCATCCACTTCCGTAAGGGAGCGCGTGAGAAATGGGGAATTGATTTCGGTTACCTCCTGAGCATGATTCACGACTCCTTCATGTCCAGCCCCACCAGCATCGTGGTCAACGGCGGCAAGATGGGTTTTGCGATGGAACTGATCCTCACGCCAATCATTCACCGCATGATTGAAGAGAAGAAAAACATCGGCTGACCTGGATCAACGGTTCAATTCATCTCTACACTTGACCTATCTGGGCGATCAGGTGGGTTTATTTCTGTTGTTGTGCCCTCCTTTGTGATCAGCGGTGCAGGTGCTCCGTCGAACACCCCCCGATGGGATCGTGTGAACAGTTCAAAGCTGATTCAACTAGCCCGTTCGGTGTACTTCAGCTATTTGTCGAATACACCATCAGCCCCTGATCCGGTGGGTGTGGTGGTGGATCAAGGTCGCGACGATGGTCGTGTTGTCTTCGAGTCGCCTGTTCTGCTTCCGGATGAGGATTACATCAGCTTCGAGCTGATCCGGCAGCGGGGCTCCCGCCCCAGGACCCGATGCAAGGGTTGATGCTGCCTCTCTGGCTTGGCTTGACCGGAGCCTGTGTGGGCAGCTTCACCAATGTGGTCGCCTGGCGTCTGCCCCGGGACGAGTCCGTGGTCTTCCCTGCCAGCCACTGTCCTCGCTGCGGGCATGCCATTCGCTGGCATGACAACGTTCCAGTGTTGGGCTGGCTGCTGCTGGCTGGACGCTGTCGCGATTGCCATACGCCGATTAGCTGGCGCTATCCGGCGGTGGAAGCTCTGAGTGCCTTGCTCTGGCTGAGCTCGCTGCTGGTCGCTCCCATGGGAGGTGGAGGTCTGCCCATCTGGCTGCAGCCTTGGGCTGGTGTCTTGCTGGTGGCGTTGCTGCTTCCCCTGGTGCTGATCGATCTGGATCATCTGTGGCTGCCGGAGCCGCTTTGCCGTTGGGGGCTGGTGTTGGGGTTGCTGTTCAGCTCAGCGGCCGGAATCCCCTTGTTGGCAGATCATCTGGTCGCTGCTTCCCTGGCCTTGCTCACCCTGGAGGGTCTCAGCGCTCTGGGGGAGCGGGTATTGGGTCAACCAGCCCTCGGTCTCGGCGATGCCAAGCTTGCGGCGATGGGTGGTGCCTGGCTGGGGCTTCCGGGGATTGTGGCTGCCATGGCCGTTGCGGTGATGAGCGGAGCCGTCGTTGGCAGCCTTGCCAGACTCACGGGCCGGTTGCAGGCGAGGCAGGCGTTCCCTTTTGGCCCCTTCATCGCATTGGGTATCTGGCTTGTCTGGCTGCGTGGCCCGTTCTGGTGGTGGGATCAATGGCTGGCCTTGTTCAGGTTTTGAACAAAGGAACCTGTTGTTCAGGTTCGCTTAGGTGTGCATTGATCAAGACGCTGAATCAGAGCATCAAAGCTGCGGGGACGATCCGGCGTGCTGTCTCTGGACTTGAAAGGACTGCGAACAGCAGAATCCTGAATCTTCACCGTTAATTGTTCTTTGGGGCAATCTGCGGATCAAACACCAGATTTTGATGATGCGCCAATTGCTTAAATTTGAGGCGAAGAATCGATGCTTCTTCTCTCTGGTTTTTGGATTGTCTGATGATGTCGGGTCGCTTTTATTTTTGCCGTGGTGGGTATCGCTTTCGAGAGCACTGTGGTGAAAGTGTTTTCGTGAATACGCCTTCTTGTAAGTCTGTTCTTGGATGACATTTCGAGCAGTTTTTACGTCATTCTCAATTTATTTGTGTTGTCGTCACAACAGTCTTTGTAGTTTTAGCGCACCTGTCTCATGCGCGGTTCCTTGAGCTCTTTTTTCGATAGCAACCAGCTTTTGCCGCAGCCCAATTTCCGAAGTTCCAAGCGCTGTTCGCCTTTGCTCGCTGGGTTGGCATTTGCTGTGGCAGGAACTTGCGGATTGGTTCAGCCAGTTTCAGCTGAAATGCCCGATCTTGAGTCTGTTAATGATGATGTTCCGCTCCACGCATCATCGCGAGAGCAGGTCACCAGCATCACTCAGTTTTCTGATATTTACCCAACCGAGTGGCGATTGACAAAATCTATTACTCCTTGCCTGTTGCTTGAAATGGCTTGCAGCTTTTCGGTGTCGCTGTGTTTTCCCTCAAGGAATTGCTGGCCTGAGGGATGTTTCGAGTGCACCGACTTGCAGGCACTGAACTGGGTTTGATGCGATTGGGACTGCGTAACGCCGGGTACGATTGGCAGCGACTTTTCACACCGTTGTCGGACAGTCTTCTGTTGAAGGTGCGGGCTCAGTGACGGGACTGATCCCTCTGCCAGGGCTGCTTAACAGCGCCGGTCCAGACCATTTCCCAGTCGTTTTTCAGGGAGCTTGAGCTGATGTCACTCTTCGACTGGTTTGCGGATCGCCGCAAAGGACAGTTTGTCGGCAAGGTCAGTCAGGAGTCCGACGAAGGGGATGGGCTTTGGAGCAAATGTCCTGAATGCGGCCAGGTGGTCTACGTCAAAGACCTCAAGGCCAACGCGAGCGTCTGCACCAACTGCGGCTACCACCACCGGATCGACAGCCAGGAACGCATTGCCGTGATCGTTGATCCGGGCAGCTTTGAGGCGCTGAATGAGGAGCTGGTTCCCACGGATCCGCTGCTGTTTAAAGACCGGCGTGCCTATGCCGACAGGTTGCGCGAAAGCCAGGCAGGAACTGGTTTGAACGATGCTGTCGTGACAGGACTCTGTCGGGTTGAAGGCATCGCCATGGCGCTGGCGGTGATGGATTTTCGCTTTATGGGCGGCTCGATGGGATCCGTTGTGGGGGAAAAGATCACGCGATTGGTGGAACAGGCCACCGAGCGAGGTCTCCCCCTTCTGATTGTTTGTGCTTCTGGAGGTGCCCGCATGCAGGAGGGCATGCTCAGCCTGATGCAGATGGCCAAGATTTCAGGAGCCCTTGAGCGTCATCGGGAAGCGGAGCTTCTCTACCTGCCTTTGCTGACCCATCCCACGACAGGTGGCGTAACGGCCAGTTTCGCCATGCTTGGAGACCTCATTTTGGCGGAACCGAAGGCTTTGATTGGCTTTGCTGGGCGTCGTGTGATCGAACAGACCCTGCGCGAGAAACTTCCTGACAATTTCCAAACGGCGGAATATCTCCAGGACCACGGTTTTGTGGATGCCATCGTTCCGCGGGTTCAGCTGCGCAGCACCCTGGCTCGCCTGTTACGTCTTCATGGTTGTCGAGCTCTGGAGCTGACCAGCGCATGACAGGTCGCTTGATCGCTTTTTTCGTCGCCGTGGTGCTGGCCTGGGCGTCTCCGGTTTGGGCGGGTCCCGTTGAGTGGGTCGAGGTTCCAGCAACTGAGGCCGGCCAGCAATGGTGGGATCGCGGCAGTGTGCGGGCTGATCGGACGGGTCTGCGCACCGTCCTCAGCCGTTTCACTCCTGCGGTTGAAGACGGTGAATCGCAGCGTCGCGGCTCTTTATATGTGATGCAGATCGATTGTGCTCAGCAGCTGTATCGCGACAAACAGGTCAACGGAATCCCTCGCTTCCAAGCTGACTGGCAGGCAGCAGGATCGGACGATCTGATCGTTTCGGTGATAGATGCTGTCTGCGACGCCCCCTTGACGAGCTGAGATGACTTCGAAGCGTCCGATCGGAGTGGCGATTGCTGGGCTCGGTTTCGGTGATGCGGTTCATCGTCCCGCCCTTGCTGCCAATCCCGGTCTTGAACTTGTTGCCCTCTGGCATCGGCGCCAGGAACGCCTTGATCAGGTCTGTGCCGACTCAGGATTGAAGGGATACACCGACTGGGATGCCCTATTGGCTGATGAAGCGGTGGATGCCGTGATCATTGCCACTCCTCCAGCGCCACGCCATCAACTGGCTTTGCGAGCGCTTCAAGCGGGAAAGCATCTGCTGCTTGAGAAGCCTGTTGCGCTTGATGCGCAGCAAGTGGCGGACCTGCAACGGGAAGCGATCAGCCGGCGACTCAGTGTTGCCGTGGATTTCGAATACAGGGCTGTTCCCCTCTTTCAACAGGCAGCTCGCCTTCTGCAGAACCGAGCGGTGGGACTGCCCTGGCTGGTCAAGATGGATTGGTTGATGAGCAGTCGCGCCAATCCGAATCGAGCCTGGAGTTGGTATTCACAGGCGGATCAAGGTGGAGGCGTGATTGGAGCGCTGGGCACCCATGCCTTCGATACCCTCGCCTGGCTTGTGGGGCCCGTCCAACAGCTCCAGTCCATCACGCGTACAGCCATCGCTGAACGCCCCGATGCCGAGGCTCGACAGCAGCCTTGTGATGCAGACGACATCGCCTTGATCAATGCGGAGCTCGCCAGCCATCAAGGCGGGACTGTGGCGGCTCAGATCGCGCTGGCGTCGGTTGCGCGCAACGGACGAGGTTGCTGGCTTGAGATCTACGGCTCGGAAGGAACTTTGGTGCTCGGCAGTGAGAACCAGAAGGATTATGTCCACGGCTTCTCTCTCACCCTGCATCGCGACGGTGAGGCGTCACGCAGCATTCAGGCCGATGATGATCTGCGGTTTGCCACCACATGGAGCGATGGGCGCGTGGCTCCGGTGGCGCGTTTGCAGAGCTGGTGGGCCGACAGCATCACAACTGGCAAACCGATGGTGCCCGGTCTCTCCGAAGGCCTTGTCAGTCAACAGGCTTGCGACCGCGCTCTTGCGATCTCGCTTGTTTCCGAGTGAGTGACATTCAGATCTGATTGAACGATCTAGTGGATCAAGACGTAGTCAAAATTCGATCAAAACAGACAAATGATGCATTTGCGCTGCAGCAAATCGCACATGCATTGGTAAAGACGGAATGGAGTGAGCTTTTATCGGCCACGAAAATTTCCCTCTACAAAATTTTCAAATGGCATTATCTGATTACCAGTCGGAACTCATCGCAACAGCTCAGTCGCTTGCTTGCCCTGGCAAAGGAATCCTTGCTGTCGATGAATCCACCAAGACGATTGGCAAGCGTCTGGGTTCAATTGGCGTAGAAAACACCGAAGCCAATCGTCAGGCTTACCGGGGGATGTTGTTCACAACAGCCGGTCTGGGAGAGTTCATCAGCGGCGCCATTCTTTACGAAGAGACCCTCTTCCAAAACCATGCAGATGGTGAGTCGATGGTCAAAAAGCTCAACCAACTCGGCATCATCCCCGGCATCAAGGTTGATAAAGGCCTCAGGCCACTGGTGGGGGCCGGAGCTGTTGAAACCCTTTGCACGGGTCTGGATGGCCTGGTTGAACGCGCTGCCGATTACTACGCCCAGGGTGCGCGCTTTGCCAAATGGCGTGCCGTTCTCCAGATCACTGCAGATGGTTGTCCTTCTCCACTGTCTGTCCGAGAAAATGCCTGGGGACTGGCCCGCTATGCCCGTTCAGTTCAGGAGTCGGGCCTGGTTCCCATCGTTGAGCCGGAAATCCTGATGGATGGTGAACACACGATTGAAACCACGGCCCGCATTCAGGAGCACGTCATTCAGGAGGTGTATCACGCCTGTCATGCCAATGGTGTTCTGCTGGAAGGCTCCCTGCTCAAGCCCTCGATGACGGTGCAGGGTGCCGAGTGCACCCAAAAAGCTGACCCCGCCCAGGTGGCTGCCACCACTGTCTGCACGCTGGAGCGCAGTGTTCCCGCCAGCGTCCCTGGCATCGTCTTCCTGTCTGGAGGGCTCAGCGAGGAAGCCGCCTCTGTGTATCTCAATCACATGAACACCATTGAGCGGAAGGCTCAGTGGAACCTCGGCTTCTCTTACGGCCGGGCCCTGCAGCATTCCTGCCTCAAGCAATGGGGAGGCTCGAATCTTGAAGCGGGTCAGAAAGCACTGCTCGCTCGGGCTCAGGCCAATTCGGAAGCGTCCCTTGGTCGCTATGTGCCCGGCTCTCAACCGTCATCCGACGAACAGTTGTTTGTTGCCGGCTACACCTACTGAAGCCATCTGAATAACAAGCCGTTGCGGATTGAGAGACACCACAACGTGACATATTGAACGTCTCATGGGTAAAGTCGCTGCCCTACGGACTTTGCGTCCGCTAGGGCTCTTCTTTGGACTTTCTCTATGGCGCTCGTTCCGCTTCGGCTACTGCTTGATCACGCCGCCGAAAACGGCTACGGCATTCCTGCTTTCAACGTGAACAACCTTGAGCAGGTGCAGGCCATCATGGAAGCGGCTGATGAGACCGACAGCCCGGTGATCCTTCAGGCTTCACGTGGAGCCCGCAGCTACGCCGGTGAAATCTTCCTGCGTCACCTGATTCTGGCCGCAACTGAAACGTATCCCCACATCCCTGTGGTGATGCATCAGGACCACGGCAACGCCCCGGATACCTGCTACTCAGCGGCCATCAACGGTTTCACCTCCGTGATGATGGATGGCTCGCTTGAAGCCGACGCCAAGACACCTGCCAGTTACGAGTACAACGTTGATGTCACCAAGAAGGTCGTCGACTTCGCCCACGCCGTTGGCGTGAGCGTTGAAGGTGAACTTGGTTGCCTTGGTTCTCTGGAAACCGGCAAGGGTGAGGCAGAGGACGGCCATGGCTTCGAGGGTGAGCTGTCCAAGGACATGCTGCTGACCGACCCATCTGAAGCGGCTGATTTCGTTGCCAAGACGAAGTGTGATGCCCTGGCCATCGCCATCGGCACCAGCCATGGTGCCTACAAATTCACCCGCAAGCCCACGGGTGAAGTGCTGGCTATCAGCCGCATTGCCGAGATCCACAAAGCCATCCCCAACACCCATCTGGTGATGCATGGCTCCTCCTCCGTTCCTCAGGAATGGCTGGACATGATCAACCAGCACGGTGGTGCCATCCCCGAGACCTACGGCGTTCCGGTTGAAGAAATCCAAGAGGGCATCCGCAATGGTGTCCGCAAGGTGAACATCGACACCGACAACCGTCTGGCCTTCACGGCTGCTGTGCGTGAAGCCGCCATGGCTGATCCGGCCAACTTTGACCCCCGTCACTTCAACAAGCCTGCTCGCAAATACATGAAGCAGGTCTGTCTTGACCGCTACCAGCAGTTCTGGGCTGCCGGCAACGCCAGCAAGATCAAACAGCAAAGCATCACCCATTACGCCGGCCTCTACACCAAGGGCGCACTCGAGCCCAAGACCGCCGTCGCTGCTTGATCGCAGGCACCGTACACGTTGAAAAGGGGGCCTTTGGCCCCCTTTTTTGTTGTCAGCTCAAGAGGCTGAGTTGGCCCGTCCTGCCATCAAGACGCGCTTGTTGGCCAACCGGCAAGGCCATGTTGGGGCGTCCATGGCCGAGAGGGAGATTCATCACCAGGGGAATGCGGAGGTCCCCGAGTCGTTGTTCAAGGATTTCTTCCATCGTGAAGTCCCCCGGCAGGATGTCGTCTTTTTTCCAGCTGAAGCGTCCACACGCCACCCCTGCAAGACCCCGCATCAAACCGGCGCTGCGCCAGTGCGTGAGCATGCGGTCAATCCGGTAAGGCGCTTCTCCCACATCCTCCAGAACCAGAATGGCCCCCTTGAGATCGGGGAACCAGGGCGTTCCGATCAGGTGGGTCGCCACCGTGAGGTTGGTCACGATGAGGGGGCCGGTGCCCACCCCGGAACGCATCGGTGTTCCGGCAAGTGGTGGGACCGGTTCCCCGCTGAGGAGGGCTGCGGTGCGCTGCCAACGCTCGTCCGGTCCTCCGCTGGATCCGTGGATGGCCCCAGCCAATCCCGCAGCCCATTGGGCCAGCAGCAGAGAGCTGGAGTCGGAGAATCCCACACTCCAGAGGGCGCGTTGAGGAAAACGGAAACCAGCCTCCAGAACCCTGGCACCGCCCCAGCCACCGCCCACGTAAAGCACGCCATCAATCGAGGGATCGTTCCAGGCCGCCTCCATTTCCTTGACCCGGTCCCCATCGGTTCCGGAGAAATATCGCCATTGCTGCCGGACGGCATCTGGAATCTCAAGTTGCCAGCCACGTGCTTCACAGCGTTGCTGCAGGGCAGAGAAATCCGTGTCCGGATCCATCCAGGTGCCGGGATTGACCGCCCTGAGTTTTGATTCGGGGCGCAACGGTGGCGGTGTCTTGCGAGGGGAGCGATTGATGCCGAAGCCAGGACGTGACAGCAGGGAGGCCGTGAGCGCGGTCGCTCCTGAAATCAGTAGCCGCCGCCGGCCGTTCATCAGCTCAACAGCGCTTCCAGCACGGCGCGGCCATCGAGGCCGCCGGTGGCCGGATCACAGGCCCGCTCAGGGTGGGGCATCAGCCCCAGAACATTGCCGGCCGAATTGGTGATTCCCGCGATGTCGGCCACCGATCCATTGGGGTTGTTGAGGTAACGAAGCGCGATGGCATCCTCATCCTGCAGTTGTCTGAGGGTCTCTTCACTGCACTGGAATCGTCCCTCACCGTGGGCGATCGGAAGAACCAGGGGATCCTTCTGGTCGTAGGCCTGAAGCCAGGGACTGCGACAACTCGTGATCTCGAGCGCAGCGTTCTCGCAGATGAAATGCAGATCCTGGTTGCGTGTCAGCGCTCCAGGAAGCAACCCCAGTTCGGTGAGCACCTGAAAGCCGTTGCAGATGCCCAGGACCCGTCCTCCCTTGCCAGCAAAGTCGACAAGTGACTGCAAAACCGGTGCGAAACGGGCGATCGCTCCGCAGCGCAGATAGTCGCCATAACTGAATCCTCCCGGCAAGACCACAGCATCCAGTCCGCCCAGATTCGTTTCCTCATGCCAGAGGCGACGGCTGGCCATGCCCAGGCAGCCTTCCACCGCCCAGCGCACATCCCGATCGCAGTTGGACCCTGGGAAGACAACAATGCCGATGCTCATGGGTTGTCCAGTTCGAGGGACCAGTCCTCGATCACGGGGTTCGCCAGCAGACGGTCGCTCAGCAGCTCGAGGCGCCGACGTGCTTCCTGCTCATCAGGTGCATCAAGTTCAATATCGACGGCCTTGCCGATGCGAAGGCGTTGCAGTCCTTCAATCCCCAGCCTGGCGGCGGCAGCGCGCGTGGCCTCTCCAGCAGGGTCCAGCACGGAGGGACGGAGGTGCACCAGAACGCGAGCTTTAAAACGCGGCACGGGGTTCAAAGGTGCTGGAGGAATCCTGACAGACACCCAACCCTTAAAACATTCATCGGCTCGGCGGTTCCGTGCTTCTCAACGGACGCATGTTGAAGATGACGGTGTCGCCCCTCCGTGTTCCACGTCTCTCCAGATCTGCTTCTGGGCTGCAGGTTGCTTGGCCTCGCCCTGTTGGGCGTCAGCAGCATTGCTGTGGGTGTTCATGCCGCTGCTGATGATTTGCAGTGTCGCCATGGCGATCAACAGTGGACAAGCTGCCAGATGCGTCAGCCGTCACCCGGAGAACATTGGTTCCTCGAGATGGAGAGGCAACGCGTTGAGTTTCGGCACGATGGCAGCGGTCGCGTCCGTATGCGCATCGGCAACGATGCGTCCTGGATTTTTGTGGAACCGCGCTGGACCAGCGGTCACGATCTTTGCTGGGGATCGATCTGCGCACGGGGGCCGATCTCACTGGATTAAGCCGGTATGGGCCATTGCACTGGTCTCTGCCAGTGTGGTTTGAGTCCCGACGGGAATAACGGTGTTCGCGCTCACCTGCCGCGACTGCGGCGCTCCTGTAGAAATTCCCGGTCGTTACGGCTTCAAGCTCAAGAACACGGGAATTAGCACCACGTTGTGCTCCGCATGCCGCCAGGGCACCTTCTTGCAATCACGTGTGGATGGAATCTCTTCAGCCGATCAGCTCGGTGTTTCTGGGGAGCGACGGCGCTGGATCCCCCTGGCAGTGTTGGCCGTCACGTTGGTTTTGATCACAGGAGGACTTTGGCTTCGCAGGGACATGCTCGGGCCGTTGAACAGTCAGGAGGGTTTGCCGACAACGGCGTCACCCTCCAAGTAAATCGTTTGCGTTGGGAATGCAATCTCGACGCCACGCTGTGCAAAAGCCTTCAGGATGTTGAGGTTGATCTCCTGTTGAGCGTTGAGTGCAATGGTGTAATCGCGTGTGTCGATGTAATAGACGAGCTCGAAATTAAGGCTTGAATCAGCAAATTCGGTGAAATGACAGCGATTAAAATTTGTATGTTCAACAGCGTTGACAATGTTCTCAATAAGGGTTGGTATCTCTTGCATAAGGTCGACAGAGGTTTTGTAAGCGACGCCGATCTTATAAATCATTCTGCGCTGACTCATGTCTGCAAAATTGTAGATTGTTCCGCTGGTAAGAGCTGAATTATTCATGACAATGATTTCCCCCCGCAGGTTGCGAAGGCGGGTGGATCGTACGCCAATATGTTCGATCGAGGCCCAGACAGATCCGATGTTGATGAACTGACCAACGGTAAATGGTTTGTCCAGAAGGATCATCAAATAAGCGAATAATTCCTGGGCAGGTTCCTTGAGAGCCAGGCCGATGCCGATGCCGCCGGCACTCAGCAGGCCCCAGATGACGCCCATGCTGACGCCCATGCTCTGGAGCAAAGCAAGAAATCCAACAGCCCAGATGGCGGCCTGAATAAGAGGAGTCAATGCCTCCGCCAGGTGCATTAATTCTTCGTCGCCTGTTCTTCTTGCCAGGCCATGCACAAATCTGGAACTGACGCGAATGGAGAAGCGCACGAACACCAGGGTCAGCATCACCCTGAGAGCAATTTCGTAAACGTTCTGAATGTCTTTGTTAAGGCTGAGGTCCTCTTTAATTAAGTATAAAGTGAGTATAATGCCAAGAGGAATTATCGATTGCGATAATGTTTTCAGGACGAAATCATCGAAATCTGTTTTTGTTCTTTTTGTGATACGCGTTAACACCTTCTTGAAGATCAGTAAGGTGGCCAGGGTGATTCCTATTCCTATCAGCAGGTCGATCACAACCTTGGGCATCATCATCTAAATGCGGAATTTGTTAAGTATTCTGCTTCTAAATTGCCTTCATGGCAATGATTGATTGCGACTCAGCACGATTGCAAGGTTGTTGGCAGGCATGCTGATGCATGCGTTGAGTTCAAAGGCGTTTCGCTCGCTGGCGAGTTCCAGCAGCCATTCCAGGTCACGCACGCCCCAGCACGGATTGCGCTCCTTCAAGGATCGATCAAAAGTGGCATTGCTTTCACTGATGTGACCTCCGTCTCTTTTGAAGGGTCCATAAATGATGAGGGGGGCTCCCTGAGGCAAGAGACGTCCTGCCTGTTCAAGCAAGGCGCATGTGCAGTTGGCAGGGCTGATGTGGAGAAGATTGATGCAGACCAGAGCTGCCAGATCAGTGATGACTGGCGCCGGAAGCTCCCAGGGTTGTTTCTCTACATCGAGATCCAGGGCTGAAGGCATGCGACCGTCTAGGCCTGATGCGGCGATCCAGGCATCAATGCTGCGCCGATGCTCCGGTTCAAGATCGCTGGCCTGCCAGCAGATCCCTGGAAAGCGGCTTTGAAAGGCCACGGCGTGTTCGCCGCTGCCGCTTGCTATCTCCAGCACCGTTCCCGATTTCGGGAGCCAGTTGGCAAGAACGTCAGCAATCGGCTCTCGGTTGCGGGCTGTGGCTGGAAAGATAAGACGTTGGTCGTCGCTGATCATCGGATCAGTCTGGGCAGGGAGTGGCCGCTGTGCTGCTCGCCTGGATCAGCAGTTTGCGGTTGCCACCGCTTCAGCCGGCTGAACCTATTAGTGGAGTCTGAAAGTTGCCGTCGTGGTATGGACGCATACAGCTCAGTTTCGTCGACATGGCGTGAATGGAGATGTCGCTCACCTCTGCATGATTGACGAACACGGAAGCCCCGATTGCCGCCTGGTGATGGAGGCAAAACGATCTCTCGAGGATGTGCTTCGGGTGCTGGATGGCCTGCCCCATACCGATCACATTCGTCGCCAGTTGCTGTCGGTGTACAACCAGCTGGAGGGGATGCATGATCTCAAGCGTGCTGGCGGTGCCGGCGTGTCCTTCCGCTCTTCCGATTGGTGTTCGAAAACGACCGACGTCCCGGCTGGCTGAACTGGCTGTTTCTGGTGATGTTCCTCTGGTCGACCTGGCAGGTGGCCGGCTATTGGCTTCAGCGCCTCAACGGTTGACTCAGGCGATTCCCAGGCCCGTGAGTCGAACGGTTCCCCAGAGATCGAAGACACAGAAAATCAACCCGATCACAATCAGATCCCAGGCACGGTGACGAACAGCCCAGGGGGCAAGAAACAGTTCGGCGACGCCGTGCAGAGCAGTGCCCATCGCGATGTGTTCAAGAACCAACAGGCCATGAGCCAGCAGGAACAACCCGCTGGCCACGCACCGCATCAACACTTGCCACGACCCGCTCAAATTCTCCTGGGAGAGAAAGAACAGCACCTTAAGGGGGTTGGAGCCACAGCTCAAGGGCTTCACCGGCCATGATGTAACAAATTCGTTACAAAGCTCCCATGACCGTCGGCGAAGTGTTCCTTGAGTCCCTGAACAGCGGCGTTATCACGCCGAATGAAGTGGATTGGGTGGCGGCCCATCAGGACGGGTTTAGCCGTGCAGAGGTTGCAACGGCCTTACGCCTCGGACGTCTGATGGATGAAGGACAGGTCAACCTCGGGTGCCGGATCCCCACTCGGGCCATAGAGCATGCGCAGATCAGAGTTGATTGGATCGAACCACTCTGACCCTGGACATCAATCGTCCTACGGATAGTTGTTCGGCACGAAGAACTGCTCGTTGAAGGGTGGACGCTTGTATTCGCCCTGAGGCGGACGATCCGGCATTTCGATCGGCTCAGGTGTCATGTCTTCATAGGGCACTTTGCTCAGGACATGACTCAGGCAATTCAGACGAGCACGACGCTTGTCGTTGGCTTCCACGGTGAACCAGGGGGCTTCAGGAATGTGCGTCTTGGAGAACATCATGTCTTTCGCTTTGGAGTACTCAACCCAGCGATTGCGAGACTCGATATCCATGGGACTGAGTTTCCAGCGGCGTTCCTCGGATTCAATGCGATCTTTGAAGCGTTTTTCCTGTTCCTCGTCGTTGACTGAAAACCAGTACTTCAGGAGCAGGATTCCGTCCTGCGCGATCAACCGCTCGAACTGCGGACAGGTGACATAAAACTGCTCCACCTGTTCTGGGGTGGCGAAGCCCATGACCCGTTCAACACCAGCCCTGTTGTACCAGCTGCGATCAAAGACCACGATCTCCCCTGCGCTCGGAAAATGTTCCACGTAGCGCTGGAAATACCACTGAGTTTTTTGTTGATCGGATGGCGTGCCGAGTGCAACCACCCGGCAACCGCGGGGATTCATCGGTTCGGTGAGTCGTTTAATCGCGCCACCCTTTCCAGCGGCATCCCGTCCCTCAAACAGGATGATCATGCGGTAGCCGGTCGCCTTGATCCAGTACTGCATCTTGACCAGCTCTGATTGAAGCTTGGCCAGGTCTTTTTCGTATTTTTTCTTCTCGAGACGCTTATGGTCGCTGG
Source organism: Synechococcus sp. CC9616 (assembly GCF_000515235.1). Taxonomy (NCBI): domain Bacteria; kingdom Bacillati; phylum Cyanobacteriota; class Cyanophyceae; order Synechococcales; family Synechococcaceae; genus Synechococcus; species Synechococcus sp. CC9616. Next base: position 339,132 of record NZ_KI911558.1, read on the forward strand.
AGAAGCCTTCTTGGAGCTCCACTAGCAGGTCTTGCGGGTGTTCGACGTCATTATCGCTGTGATCTAGAGCATCGAGCACTGCGTCCATATCGTGCTTGTGGTGCTTGCCCATCCAGGAAGGATTGAATTCCATTCCCTTCATGCCAGAGACCGGTTAAGAAGTCATTGATACTTAGTTTTTTTGAATATTCCCTGTGCCGACGTGTTGTGGGGTAGGCATAAAGCGGCACAAAAGCGGCCTGGAGCTGGTCCCGCGGCGTCGTCGGCCAGCTGGAATTTGAGAGTCCCGCCGTGGCGCTCGACCACGTGGTTGACGATGGCCAGTCCCAGGCCGCAGTGACCCTGTTCGCCGCGGGCTTCATCGAGTCGTTGAAACGGTTGCAGCGCGCGGTCCCACTGATCCGCTGGTATTCCTTCACCCTGATCCCAGACCTCGATCTGGAGATCGTTCTGTTCCTGTCGTAGACGCACCACGATGGGTGCGGTGCCGTAGGTGAAGGCGTTATTGATCAGGTTCGACACGGCTCTGCCAAGAGCGACCGGCCGAAAAGGGGCGTTGATGGGTTTCAGATCAAGCTCAAGTTGTTCGGGGGAGTAGCCGGCCACCACCTCTGCCAGCCATTGATCGAGTGGACAGGTCACCACCGCTTCATTTTCCCCACCGCCGGCATACAGCAGAAACTGGTCCGTAATCCTTTCCAGTGCATCAAGATCGCTGCTGCAACGCTCCTTCTCACTGGGATTGAGCGTCGGCATCGAGAGCCGAAACTGCAGCCTGGTGATCGGTGCTCTCAGGTCATGGGCGATGCCGGCAAGCATCGTGGCCCGTTCGCGGCGATTGGCGGCCAGGCGCAGAACCATGGCATTGAAGCGTGAGGTGATGCGCTGCACCTCCGGGGCTCCACGTGCGGGTACGGCCGGTGGGTCAGAGCCTTCACCCACGCGAGACAGGGCTCGTTCGAGGCCCCGAAGCGGCCGTTCGACTTCCACGAGCAAGTACACGACCCCGGTGATGACCACAGCACCGGCCAGCCCCACCATCAGCAATGTCGGTTCAGGTGGCCAAGCGCGCACCGTGGGAAGTTCAGCGCGCAGCCAGACCGGTTCCAGCGGGGAGATCAACTCAATCCAAACCTGATCGCTTGTCCCGGATCGGCGGGCTGGTACGACCAATGGGCAATGGGACAGACGTGCGCACAGTTCTCGTTGCAGGCCGGTGATTCGCGAATCCCCTTCCCCCCGCGTTCTCGGTAGACGAGGTGGCTGGATGATCACGGCCAGCTGAAGACCCGTGAGTTCATTGATCAGGATCGGCGGGTATCGCTCCAACGTCAGTTCGGTGAGGCGGATGCTCAACGCCAGCTCACGACCGAGTTGAACGGTCTGGAGGCGTTCGAGTTGACGGCCGAACAGCGCCTGCAGCAGCAGCAGAGACAGCATCCAGCTGCCCAGCAGTAATCCGCTCCAGAGGCTGAGTCTGAGGATCAGCCTCCACCAGGGGATGGCCCGGCTCATCTCAGCGGGACCGCAGCGTTGCGTCTGGTATGAAGAATTGGCCTTTCAATCACCCGCAAGAGCACTACTAATAAGTTGCCGCAACGATGCCCTGGTTCAGTACAAAAATCGAAAGTTAGTTGGAAAACCAAGTGATTGGATTTTTTCGGTCAACGAAACCTGGGTCAGAGCATGTAAAAAATTACACATCAGGACTGGTTAACATCTCTTTACAATTGGCGGAGTTAATCAGCTTCCATGGCTTCCGCTCCCGATCCGACGAAGGTTTTCAATGAAAAACTCAACGGCAGACTTGCAATGCTCGGGCTGACCATCGGGCTGGTTACCGAATGGATTACAGGCCAGGGAATCATCCAGCAGGTTTTTGGCATCTTCAACTAAATCGAACATCTGGACAATCCTTTGGTTCAATTTTTTTCGAGAGGGCTTCAATGTAGAACCCTCTCTACCGTCAGTGCGACGAATTATGGGCAATATGATTTGATTGATTGAAAACTTTCTTTGCTCAAGAGGTTTTCTTTTCGAAATATGGTCTGAGACGTTGAAAACGTTTTGGATTTGGAATATCGCACGATTAGAAATGTCAGGTTATGCTGGTTGGTGTCGAGTCTATATTTTGCAAAATATTATGTGCCCATTCTAGAAACAAAACGACGAAAATATTGTTTTGATTTTTAGCGCATATTCCAAAAATCTGAAAGGATGTTAAGTCTCGTCTGTCTTTTTAATGGCTGAATCGATCAATCCTTGTGTGTCCGTATTGAGAGAAGCCACGACGAAAAAAATAATGGAGACCACTCCTGTTAAGGCAATTGCTAAAGCGCTGAGGTTGCTCATCTCGAGATTGCCATATCTAAAGGCGAAATAAAACATTGACTGTACGATTTCCCAATAAAATTGCATTACAAATTTGATGCGGTTTAACGCATTTCAAGATAGAAGAGCATTGTTACGAGACCAAGATGCAAAATAATACAAAAAGAAATTGTTGCTACTCAGATCGTTTTTTGGTGGATTAATTGGATCTAGATATGATTTAAGGATGCTTAAAAAGTAATTTGTTGGATTATTAATTTTACCCAAAAAAGACACTGTAGATCTCTCTAATGAAGGCGTTGGTGTATAAAAACCAGGCGAATAATGCACCACCGCAACCTCCTAACCAAAAGCCATTAGTAAAGTCCCCCCAGCTTGATCGATTGAACAATTCAATGGGAGGTTGGGCAACGGTGGGGCTGGGAAGAGGGTTATAAAATTTTCCGCCGCCCTGACCGTAGAGAAAAAACAAGGCTGTAAGAATATGGATAGCACCAACGGAAGAGAATAAACCGATCAATGTTCCATATTCAGTTGATCGCATCGGTCCAAGGAGAGTAAAGGGCCCGTAAAGGATGTAGCCGAAGGAAGCCCCTAGTTGAACACCTCTCGTCAAGGGTGAAAGACCTTGTCGGTACACCGGCAACTGATTGATCAGAAACTTGATCAGAAAGCTGCTGTTGACTGGTGTTACGAGATCTCCGACGCACGGATCCTGAACTGGCCGGACAAGACTTTTGGAGATTTTTTGAAGCTCTGTCATTATTTCTGAAGACGGTGCTCATTGACCATTTTTGGCAACGGCGAATGGTTCAAGAGAACGATTGATCTATTTCCGTGTAACGGAAGCTTCTGCTTGAAGACCATTCATGCCTCAATTGCGAACATTGGCAAGCATTATTCGATCACAATAGACCTACTTAGATAGCAAATGATATGCGAAATTGACAATATAGTAAGCTGTCAATGTCTATATTTATCATCATAGGATGAGATCATGGATACAATAAAAATAAAAGATGATCTATCTCAGTGCAGTCATCGGGCTGAGCTCCATCCTTTGGATCGCTATTGGTATCGTTACTCATGCCAAATGGACTCAGAAAGTATTTATTCAGGAATCGCTGAAAATACAAAATCAGAATGCAATCATTAAAAAGTATGGATATAGTGCAATTTCTGCTTCAAGAAATCTTCAATTAAAAAAAGGTTTTGTATTTGGTTATTGGGACGAGGATAATCAAGCCAAGGATATAAATATTGCAGGCGCTAAAAGTCCGATTATTTTTGATTTGGTGAATGTCAGTCTTATTGCATTCACGTCCACCGCAATTCTGATTGTCTTAAGCAAAGGGACATTTGCCTCACTAGGTTTTTCGTATTGAATTCTCTTAATCAGCTCATTTATTCTTTACGTCTGTAGATATTTTGCTCGTGCAATTTCCTCGAATTAATTATAATTCTATATCGATATTAACATAAGTTTTAATTGATTAAATATATATGCAGAAATAAATGAGCCCAAGAACAAATATGCATACAGAAAAAGGTAAAGACAAGAATTATTCAGCATGGTTTCATTCAGGCGAACCACCTAATGGTTTTTGGTACAAATCTGGAAATGATATGACTAAGACTTAGTTGTCCTGCACCTGTAACTATGAGCGACAGATATGTAATTAGATATAAGCCCGATGTTTCAAAGTCATAGTTGTGCGCTTCTACGATTGCGAAAGGTGCACCTTGGAGACCGCTGTCGAGAAAATGAAAGACCAAAGCAAATAACATGGTCATAGATAGGCTTATTAATGCAGGCCTGAAAAAAATTCCAAGGGCAACCAATACCGATGCTATTAATTGAGTATATGCTGCAAAATATGTCCATAGTAGATGACTTAGTGGTAGATAGCTGAAATATTTATCTATTACAAATGTAGTGAATCCTTGGGGGTCAGATAGTTTTTCGAGGCCGTGATGGAACATCAATATTGACACCAAAAATCGAATCAGGATAATTACCCCAGATTCAAAAAGGCTAAATGCAAGTCTTGTTTGCATAATCATTTTGCGACACTATTACACTAAACAACGTCAGCCTTTGCTGATGATAGAAATAGTGATAATGCAATGTTGCAAATTTAACATTTTACAGGACAATGGTAATGATCTGTATCCATATATGTGCAAGCGGTAATGCATTAAGAAACATTGGGCCAAGTCATTTAGTACACCCTACGTTTGACATCTAAAAACAACTGCCGCTCAAGAATATAGTTGAGGATATTGAACTGTCGGTATGAATAGTACAGCGCAAAGTGGTAGGAAGAAGATCAATTAAATTTTCGGCGAATGCTGTTCTTAACCAATTTTCAAATTGCCTATTTGGTTGCTTTAATCTTTTCCATAAAGGAACTGATGATATGAGTACAATATCACTTGTTTTTCAAGAAAGGTGGTCAATAGCAGTAACGCCTTCAAATAAATTCTTGACTATATTTCAAAATATTCAATGCAAATGATACCGCCAAGTACATTTGCGACATCTTGATGTTATTGTATGAATCAAAACATTTAATGCAGTCAATGGCATTCTGTGGAGTATGTGACCACAATTGAATTGTGGTGGGAATTTTTAAAATGTTGATGCATCAAATCACGATGAAGCTCGATGACAAGAGTCAATCGTTTGAGTGTTCTGAAGACCAATATATTCTTGATGCTGCAGAGGAGAATGGTGTTGATCTTCCATATTCCTGTAGAGCAGGTGCGTGCTCTACGTGCGTAGGCAAAATTCTTGAAGGCACAGTAGATCAAAGTGACCAGAGTTTTCTTGACGACGACCAACTAGAAGCTGGCTTTGCTCTGTTGTGCGTGTGTTATCCAACCTCAGATTTGGTTGTCGAGAGTGACGTAGAAGATCAGCTTTACTGACTAACGACGAAGTAAAACATTTTCTACAGGGGAAGTGGTCAAATGTTTTTAGTTAGGTATTTTTTTCGATAAGGTAATTCATTTAAGGGTATGAAATTTACGATTGTTTATTCGACAGCTACTGGAAATACCGAAAATATTGCCGAACGATTGCAACAATTAATTCCAAGCTCGGAGTTAAAGGATCTTGACTACGTCGGGCAGACAAGCGATTTAACGGCAGCCGAAGCATTGGTCTGTTGCATACCAACCTGGAATACCGGTGCACCTGAAAAAAGATCAGGAACATCCTGGGATCAACATTTGGATAATATTCGAGGACTCGATTTTTCAAATACTGTTGTGGCCATTGTAGGTCTTGGTGACTCTGCTGCATTTAGCAAGTACTTTTGCGACGCAATGGAAGAGCTTTACACAGCATTCTTAAACACTGGGGCTACCATCATCGGCAAGGTGCCAGCCGAAGATTATATTTTTGACCACTCAAAAAGTAATATCGACGGATTGTTTTGCGGTCTTCCCATTGATGAAGACAATGAATCTGAAAAAACCGAAAGAAGGCTTTCACAATGGGTGGCCCAAATTACTTCTCAGGTTTAAGGATTTTCTATTAATTAGGGGAGCTCTGGATTTAACTTTATAGGTCAAACAGTCAATTCCAGGTCTGGCCATAATTCCTTCTTGAAGTCTAAGTTTGGCTTATTGATGGTTCTTGCAATTTTCCCTGGGCTTCATGCTCTGCGGCGATGTAATAACGGGGTCATTGTCATTTAATAACATCGTTAGGAGCTCATGAATATTGATTTCACCTATTCCTTAAAGGATGCCCCTTTGCTTCTTTTCGGAGAAATGTGTTGGTATTGGAAGGTAAGACCCTTGAAGGATGCTCGAACCTCTGAGTATTCACCTGAATGGGAAAGCCCTAAAACAGCTTGGCGTTCATCGTGCTACTGCAGCGTGTAAATCGCTATCCGATCAAATCATCAAGGGGTGGTGATCATTTCTTCCCTCATGATGCGTTTTGAGGTGGTCGATTATCCAACAAAAAGACTGGGCCAAGCTTGGAATTTGACTACCGAGTTACGATTAATAACCAGCGAAAGACACTGGTCTCAATCACAAATCTTTGGTCATCTTTTAGCTCATATCAGATGTTCACAAGATTTCAGCTCGAGCGAAATTCTTACCAGTCATGATCTTGAATCATTAAATCATCCATTATCTCTCCTTGGAGTATGGCGTCCAAGCCGAACCCACCAAATCTCTGAGGACGATGGTTGGATATCAGATTGTGATAGAGATCATATGATCAGTTTGATTATCGGTAAAAATCTTCTCTTCCGAGTGGAGTCTTACGAGTATTATTCCGCACATAGAAAAAAGCTGTTGCCGCAACCGCAGCTAGAGGTATGGCAGTTAATAAAAGAAGTGCAATCGCTGTATAGTCTTGATTCACAGAATTAAAAATTTTTTATAGTCTATGCTCGGTTTTTGTAGCTGCTTGTTTCTAATTTTACTTGCTGAGAGACGCAAATTTCCAATGGTTCGTGACAACTCTTTCGAGGAGTTGTTTCATACAAGCCATTGCTTCAAGAGGGCTCTGGGACGATTGAAATTGGATTTTAAAAAATCATAAGTAAGTATTTAAGCTCTTCCTAAAATGGGTGAATGAATGGTGTTTTCTAGGCTGTGTAGGAATTGCAACTGGTGAAAGATCCTTTCAAGACTTCTTCATACTTCGCCTATCCTCCTGCCCTTGCTGAAAGGCCTCTAAATCCTTTTTTGCCTCCCACCATTTCACCAAACGTTCGTTACTTTGATATTCTATCCAGTTTGCTTCAGACGCCACAACTTTGGCATGAAGCGCCCTTTCTGTTTTGGTTTCAAAGCGAATGATTCCTTGGTTTAAAGGTGCGTTAATAAAATAATCCCAATTTGGCTCGATCATTTTGTACCACGGTTCTAAGTCCTTTAATAAATTAGTCGCGTCCTCTTTTGAATCACAATCAGATTTGACGAGATTAGGTAAGCAGGAATATTGGAATCAGTTAAATATAATTCATGCAAAATGATTGCCGCGGTTGAGTAAAATTTTAAACTTGATTGTTCATTTTGTTGGTTCATGTTCACGCGTTTGCTCTAAAATTTTTCTTGATATTAGTGGACCTTCATCTTTCGTTGCATGCATGGATTTCCGGATTGTTGCTGTAATCGTCCCAGTGCTTTTAGCCCTCTCTTGGGCTGGTTACAATATTGGTCGAGCTGCGTTGGGTCAGTTACAGATTGCTCTGCTTGATTTCAAGAAAAATACCCAGAACAAATGAAAGTTTCCTTCAAATCTTTGTTTTTTTTATTCAGCTATATCCTTATTTGTGTGGGAATCCTGGTCCTTTCGACACGTCAATCAACACCACAGCCGACAGGCTTGTTGTTGGTCGCCATGGTGACGACCCCATTTATCGTATCAATATGCGGCGGACTTCCGGTCAATTGTCTTCAGAAACTTTAGTTGTTAAGGCTGCTTTTGAGTTTGCTCTTCCAGTCTGCGTTGATGTTTGAGGCTGGATCCTGGCAGGCTGGCGAATTGAGGTAGGCCTAACGTATTTCGTTGGCGATTTGTGTGTGTGGTACACGATGAGTATTGGCTTGATGCGTGAATGCAAGGTTGATATTGTTTCTGCCTCTGGCTGTAATCGTGTATCCATTTCGAGCTATGTCTATGTTATGAGCTTCGATGTTTGCGTGGTTTTATGCCGTTGTGTTTCTTTGGCGCTTGACATGTCTAATGTTTCAGAATATCGATCTCCAAGATTTGTTCCTGACGATATAATTGCCCCAAAAATAGAGTGTAAGAGCCAATGTCAGTACAAAGCCCATCCCTGTTCCCCATTCCAGGGTTTGTTCGACCCCTAAGAAATCGATGCAATGGAAAAAAGCGCCGCACATAAAAAATGCAAAGCCCAAGCCCCTAAATCCCCTGGGCAAGTTATTGATTGATTCAAGCATTGTCTGGTTTGGGGAAGGTTAGTCGAATGACAGCCAGCCATGCCATTGTTATGACTGTGAGTGCTGGCATGACGGCAACAAAGAAGCTTGTCAGGTCATCGCTATTCATGAGTATCTGAAACAAGGCGCTCGCGATTAAAAATAAAAAGCAAGTGGACGCGAATGCTTTTGATCGTATTAGCCTTTGCATCGATCTGGCTGCTGAAATTTGTGCTTCAAGCATTTGATACATTTATCCACTCATCACTATGGCACTCGTGCGTTGATATGATGTTTAATTGATTTATTGCGCGACGTAAAATGATTCATTCGCTTATCTCATAATGGCAAGTCTGCTGATTTAAATTTGAATACTTTTGCGCAGGCTAAACGCCGACCTCACCGAATACAATTCACCACGTTGGGTCAATAGGCTGTTTCCTGGTATATCCAAAGGAAAACCATGGCTGTCATCCTCTTGCTTGTCTGCTGAAGAGTCCATGCCAACCCGTGCGTACGTCTGAGGGCAGAGTCTTCCTCAAATCCTGGTTTCGGTTTCATTGGGTCTGTTCTGGGCTCGTCGCCAATGAGCAGACCTGTCGCAGAATTATTTTCTCGAGCGAGGTTCGCCGTCTGGCACGAAAACGTAGCCATAGCCCCAAACGGTCTGGACATAGCGCGGACGGGTTGGATCCGGTTCCACAAGTTTGCGTACCCGGGACACCTGTACGTCCATGCTGCGGCTGTCGGTGTCGCAGCCCGGGCCACGGGCCAGTTCGATCAGTCGGTCTCGGGAGAGGGGACGGTGCGGGTGCTGCACGAACGAGGCGAGCAGACTGAATTCCCCACTGGTGATCACAACCGGAACCCCATCCTTGAACAGGGTGCGCGCTGAAAGATCGAGCACGTTGTCTCCGAAGCGCACCTGACCGCCCTCCGCCACAGGGGTGCCCGCGGGCATGGTGCTGCGACGCCGCAAGACAGCCTCGATTCGGGCCGTGAGTTCACGTGGCAGAAAGGGTTTGCCCAGGTAGTCGTCGGCGCCTTGTTCAAGGCCGATGATGCGATCAACGGCCTCCCCTCGAGCCGTCAGCATCACAACCGGAAGATCATCGCCGGCATCCCTGAGTCGACGCAGGGCCGTCAGTCCGTCGTCACCCGGCATCATCAGATCGAGGACGAGCAGATCAGGGCGTTGAATTTCCAGTCGAGCCTCGAGTTGCTTGACATCACAGAGGCAACGCACGTCATAACCCTGGTCAAGCAGGTAAGTCCCGACCATCTTTCGGAGTTCCGGGTCATCGTCGACCACCCAGACCATTGACTCTCGGGTCATGCTGACGAGCCAGAAAGGTTGTCTGTCGATCGTATGCAGAGCCTGCTGCTCTGTCGCGACGTGGATGGACCCTGTCACAGCTGCAGGCTGCCGGTCATGTTTCAGTCATCGTCAGCTCCGGGTCCCGTCCATAGGCTGTTGCCATGACTGTCCTGAAGAGATCTGGGGTGCGATTGCTGCCCCTCATCCTTGTTTTGTCTGGCTCAGCCCTGGCTGGCCCGAGCGGACAGGTCATGCGTGTTTACAACAACCGGATGGAGGAGATGTTCATCCGTCTCGATGTCAATCGAGACGGTCGTCTGGATGCTGGTGAACTGGACGGCCATCGCGCGCTCAAGCGCCGGTTGAAGCGTCAAAAGAACCGCAGCTATCTCGTGATTGATGATTTCGGGCCCACGCCGGATGCTCCAAGCGGCCGCCGTTTGAAACGTCGCTTCCGCAAGGCCGATCAAAACAACGACCAGAGACTGAGCCGCCGTGAGGCCAGCTCGATTCCCTGGCTGGAACGTCAGTTCAATGGGTTTGATCGAAATGGTGATGGCAGCATCACACTTCAGGAACTCTGGGACAGCCAGCGCTCTCTGGCTCCTCCTCAGCGTCGCCCCTGAGTTGGCTTGCCGGTCAGCATTCGGATTAATCGCAGCAACCGCCAGAGTCCACCAAGGATCAGGACGGTGGCCAAGATCACGAGTGCTGCGATCAAGACGACGGCGGCAAGTCCGAGGAACGCTTCGAGCAATTGCTGCACGCCGCGGATGAGATCGGCAACGGCCTCGCTCACCAGTAAGACAACGTCAACCTGCTCGGGAAGTTGCTGGATCCCGATGATGATGCCGCTGCCTCCGGCCAGCATCAGCAGCACCGCCGACAGCTGGCGGAACACAACACCAGCTGGAACCCTTCGACGTCTCTGGAAGACACGTCGCGAGCGTGGGTCTCGATGATTTGGAGGTCTCATCGAGGTCATGGCACAAACTGGTGGCCAGCGCCCCGCATCCAGCGTTCGAACTCGATCAGTACCAGCTCATTCGGGCAGTCGATCAGGGTGAGCTGGCCGACGGTGCAGTCGCCGTAGCCGCTGTGATGCAGCGTCAGGTGATACCCGGAACCGCTGAGTCCGCAAACTTCGGGATCACTGCGAACGACAACATCCAGCGAAGCTCCCATCCTGGCCACCCGTCGTCGTAGTTCGGACCAGCTGGCCACCATGAAGCCGAAACCTGCGCGTGACCAGAGTCATCATTCTGGTCGTCACGCCTGCAGAGTCAACGTTCCGCTTCGCTGCTGTCCGCTGCGTCGGTTCTGGTCTCATTTGTTTCTGCTGCTGTTTCTGGCAACGGTTGCGGAATCTCGTTGTTCGGCAAGGGGATCACCATGGCAACCAGGGCGCTGACGGCCAGGGCAAGACCGCCGAGCACAGGGGCTCCAAAGCGGCGCTGGATCGGGATCCGCTCCACCAGTTCGTGGCGGGCCAGCGGCTGATCGACAGGAAGCTGCCAGGACAGGTGGACCCGTTGATCGAGCCTGAGGCGATCCAGAACACGCACAAGGTCGCTGAGTTCAGCGTCATCAAGAAGCAGTTTCAGCGGCTCGACCCCGTCGCGGCTGCTGCGCAGCTCAAGTTGATGACGGCTTCCCTCGGGAGAGACGACTACAAAGCCCTGATCGTTTTCAAAGCGACGGCCGACCCCGGACAGCTGATGACGGGCGTAGGGCATGACGACCGCCATCAGGGCCTCGAGATGTTCACGAGTGCCTTCCAACTCCGGGGCTGCCACAAGCTGGAGCTGCCATCCGGACAGGATGCCGATGCTGTCGTTGCCCTGATCGGCGGACAGGTCGGGATAGCCCTCCACAACCAAGCGGGCTGCCGTTTGTTCGTATCGGTAGGTGTTCTTCTGCATGGTCTTGAAATCAGGGTGTTGGATCCAGCAGGGTTGCGCGCAGGCGATCAATGCCTCCAGGACCAGCAACAAGGGCCAGGGTGTTCACCAACTGCCTCTGCAGACCTTCGCTCTGAAGTGGATCCAGCAATCGAACCACGGCGCCTCGTCGTGGATTCATCCGTTCTTCAATCAAATCCCGCAATCGTTCATCGAGCAGGCCCCAACGTTGTTGTGTGAGCTGTTCCGGCTCCCGTGCTGAGAGCAGCTGATGCAGCATCGGGTAAAGCCTTTCGGCCATCGCACACACCAGGCAGATCAGTGATTCGGCGTCGATGGGATCCATCGGTTCCCGGCGGGTTGAGCGTCTCAAAGGGTTGTGACACCGCCGCTTCCACAATTCAACGCGGTTCGGGAATCGCTCCTGCAACCCCATCTGTTGGCTGGTCCAGAGCATGGCCTCTCCGCCATTGAGATCAAGGGCTTCGATGGTGAGCAGCAGCAGGTCGAGGCGCTCAACCCCCCTGCGGCTGAGCCGGGAGCCGCTTTGCGATGGAGCTTCAGTCATGGCTGCGATGATGCCAGGGGTCATGCCTCTGCGTCATCAAGCTTTGGACCTTGAGTCTTTTATCCGAGCGATTCCTGATTTTCCCAAGCCCGGAATTCTGTTTCGTGACATATCCCCCCTGCTGAAGTCCCCAGAAGCGTTTGCTGAGGCTTTGCGTCAGCTTGGTGCCATCTGTACCGAGCTGCAGCCCGATCTGATTGTGGGAATTGAGGCGCGAGGCTTTCTTGTTGGTGCAGCTCTTGCCCAGGCCCAAGGTCTGGGATTCGTGCCTGTGCGCAAACCCGGCAAACTTCCCGGCGACGTGATCGGAATCGATTACGCCCTGGAGTACGGCACGGATCGCCTGGAAATCCAGAGTGATGCCCTGACAGACAATCCCTCTGTTCTGATCGTTGACGATCTGCTGGCCACCGGTGGCACGGCAGCAGCGACTGGCGAACTCGTGAAGCGTGCCGGGGGACGCCTGGCCGGATTTTCCTTCCTGATCGAATTGACTGGCCTGCAGGGGCGCCAGGCTCTTCCCGGGGATGTGCCCTGTCAGGCCCTTTTTGGTTATTCCTGAGCGTTTTGCCAGTCGAAAACCTGCTGCAGTTGTTCGAGGCTCAGCAGTCCAAAACTCCAGAGCACGATCGGCAGCGGGGCCTGTTCGAGTTCAGCCTGTCGCAGGCCCAGATTCAGGGCATTCGTGCTCAAGCCAAGGCGTCGCTGCAAAAAACGCTGCAGAGCTTCGGAAGGCATGGGCTGGGGATGACTACAAACAACCATCGATCCCAGATCTGATCAAGATCAGTCTGGCAAGGGACTGAGGATCCGCAGTGGTCCATTGGTCATTGCACGAAGGCTGAGGCGCCTGGACAGGGGCAGCTTGTGCAGCAGCATCAAGGCCATGCTGCGAACTGGCAACAGAATCGGCTGACGGTTTGAGAACAGCCGCACAAGCAGATCTGTGGCCAGGCTGACGAAGGCAACATCCAGCAAGCGCTTTCTTGCGTAACGACGAGCCTTTCTTCGGGCCGAATGGGGTTGTTGAGCCAGCGCCGCAAGCGTTTCGACATCCCGCCAGCAGAGGTTGAGCCCCTGTCCACCGACGGGGTGGCATCGGTGAGCTGCTTCACCAACCAGCACTCCTCGCCCTGAGGACAGCCTGCGGGCCAGCATCAACTGTTGCGGGAAGGCAGCGGGTTGATCAAGCAGAAGGTCGGGCTCGATGCCTTCCGGCAATACCCCTGCGAGCTGATCCAGGAAAGCAGATTTCGCCAGGGCGGCCCGGTCCAGACAGCGATCCATAGGTGCGCTCCAAACCACTTGGAAACAGCCGTCGGCAAGGGGCAGGACTGCCAGTGGGCCCTCCGGACGAAACAGCTCATAAGCCTTGCCTGAGTCGATGCCTCGAAGCACGACTTTCGCTGTCAAGCAGCCCTGCTTGTAGCGATGCGACCAGGTCTTGATTCCCCAGGCCTGCCGTGCCGGGGAGCCGGGACCATCAGCAGCGATAACCAGTGAGTCGTTGTGAGGCTGAGGAGGAGTCGTGCCCAGATGCAGATGAATACCCTCTGAAGCCCTCAATCGCTCCAGCAAGGCCTCCATGAGATGGCGGTGGTCCAGGATCCAGCCGATGGCACCGTGGGATTGCGATGAAGGATCGAGATCCTGCAACGAAAACAAAACCGAACGATCAACAGCTGCGTCGCTGAGATCAAGTTCCTGAAATGGAACAAGGGTTGGCAGCAATTCAGTCCAGAGACTGAGTTTTTCGAGCAGACGTCGGCTGGAATGGGTCAGTGCGTAAGCCCTGCTTCGGGCTTTCAGCTCATCAACGCTCTTGGGATCGACAAGATCAACGGAATGTCCCAGCTGAGCCAGTGACAGCGCCGTGAGAGCGCCGCTGGGTCCAGCTCCGAGTATGTGGATCGCTGAGGAAAGGTTGGAGGCCATCCACGGAGTGTGGCGAACCTCCAGCCTTGGCTGCGATTTCAGCCCAGACCCAGCAGCCCGTGAGTGAAGGCTTCACCACCCATCGCAAGCTCGGTGGCAAGCAGAGCGATGAATCCGAGCATGGCCATGCGGCCGTTGAGCTTTTCTGCGCGTTCGTGGAATCCCCAACCCTGCTCAACTTCAACGACTTCCATGCGGGGTTCCGCAGCGAAGGCGTTCAAACGTCCGCCGTCTTCGGTGGTGACGGTGGCACCGCGGATAACGGGGGACGAAGTGGATTGAGCCATGACGTGAAAACGCTTGATTACAACGAAGTGTAAACCAGGATTAAGAAATATGTTCAAACCCGCCTGCGTCAGGTCAGCGCCGAGCCAGGCGCAGTTGACAGAGTTCCTCAAAGGCTGGACGCAGTAGGTAGGGATAGTCGCCGACCCAAATCTTCAGGCCCGGGAGCCAGGCATCGCTGATGGCTCCAATTTTGGAGAAATCTTTGCGCTCGCTCAGAACCAGGCAGCGGATCACGCTGCCGGCTCTGATGACCTGATGTCGTTTTTCCATGGGGAAGGACAGACGGCCCAGATAGCCGTCCTCATCCACCAAATCCAGCAACATCCAGGTGCGACGTTTTTCCACAAGCTCCAGTTCGCCGCGTTGATTGGCTTGTTCGCGGCTTCCCTCGACACGCTCACGTGTGCTCACCTCAGCGACTTCCCCCTCAAACAGCGCTGCGGACGGGTAGCGGCGCAGTCCGGAGTTGCGTTGACCGGCCTGCAGGATCGGTCCCCATAGCAGATACAGCAGAAACACCACACCCACGACGAGCCAGAACGGGCCCCAGCGGCTGGTCATCTGGCTCTGACTGATCAGCAGGGTGAGCACCCCGCCGATCGTTGAAATCATCACGCGCTGAAGAATGTCCCGGGGGGAGCCCAGGCACACGCGGAACTGATTGCCCGTAGCCACAGCGGGAATCAGCCGTTGCAGTTCTCCAGGTCGAAGGGGAATTAGCACCGCAACAACCTCAGATCAGTCGCTCAAGGCCATAAACCAGTGCCGCAAGGGAACGCACCCTTCGAACGGTGAGCAGGACCCCAGGCATGTAGGCGGAGCGATCGATGGTGTCGTGTCGGAGGGTATAGCTCTCACCTGGCGCCCCAAACATCACTTCCTGGTGCGCCACCAATCCAGGCAGTCGGATGGAGTGGAGACGCAATCCACTTTCCCTCAGTCCGCCACGGCTGCCCTGCAGGGATTCATGTTCATCAACCTCAGGGGGATTGAAGCTTTTGCCAAGCTCCTCCATCAATTCAGCCGTCTTAATGCAGGTGCCGCTGGGGGCATCCGCCTTGCGGTTGTGATGCAGTTCCGTCAATTCGGCGTGGTCATAAAAACGCGCTGCTGCCGCAGCAGCCTGCTGGAGCAACACCATTCCAACGGAGAAATTGGGAATGACAGCCCCACCGATTGAAGCCTTCGCGGAAAAGTCCCGAAGGTCGTTGATCTGGGCGGGAGTCAGGCCGGTGGTTCCGATCACTGGATGAACCCCGTAAGCGATGGCAGCCCGGGTGTGGTCATAGACCACTGATGGATGGGTGAAATCCACCAGAACCGCCCCGCCATCGTTGTCCCTCACGGACTGGCTGACGGCGCAGAGACAGCCTTCAAAATCGGAGGTGACGGCGATCTCAAGCTCACCCAAGCCCAGCTCCAAGCCCACATCGGCTCCCTCTTTGCCTGGGGTGTTATCGATCGCGCCCACCAGGGTGCAGTCGTCGGCACCGATCACAGCCCTTATCACTTCGGCACCCATACGGCCAAGCGCACCAGCCACGACAACAGGAACGGAGGAGCTCATCGAAGTGCCGCGAACGCCCCAAAGCCTATGGGGCTGTTCGTGTAACGCCCACGTGTCATTCGGCGCTGCGATCCTGGCCTGACCGTATGGTTCTTTACATTGCTCAAGTCGCGCCGATGTTCACACAGGTCCGCTCCGCCGATCGCCGAGTCGCTCCTGTTGATGGTCAGAACCATCGTTCCGTGATGAAAGCGGTGTATGTGGTTCTTGAGCCGCAGTACCAGAACGCGTTGACCCAGGCTGCGACAGCGTTGAACGCCGCCAATGCCGAACTAGGAATCGAGCTGAGCGGATATCTGATTGAAGAACTCAGGGACGAAAGTAACTATGCCGATTTCTGCGCGGATGTAGCTCAGGCTGATGTCTTCATTGCCTCGTTGATCTTCATCGAGGATCTGGCTCAGAAAGTTGTGGATGCCGTTGCGCCGCATCGCGATCGGCTCAAGGCCGCCGTGGTTTTCCCCTCCATGCCGGAGGTGATGCGCCTCAACAAGCTCGGCAGTTTTTCAATGGCCCAGCTGGGCCAGAGCAAGAGCGCGATCGCCGGCTTCATGAAGAAGCGGAAGGAAGCCGGAGGCGCTGGCTTCCAGGACGCCATGCTCAAACTTCTGAACACGCTGCCGACGGTTCTCAAGTACCTGCCCGTGGAGAAGGCGCAGGATGCCCGCAGCTTCATGCTCAGTTTTCAGTATTGGCTTGGGGGAACGCCGGATAACCTGCGCAACTTCCTGCTGATGCTGGCGGACAAATACGTCTTCCCAGCGGCCGAAGGTTCGGAACGTCCAGCGCTGGATGTCGCCGATCCGGAAGTCTTCCCAGATCTCGGCATCTGGCATCCACTGGCTCCGTCGATGTTCGAGGACCTCAAGGAGTACCTGAACTGGACAGCCAGCCGTCACGACCTGAGTGAAAAGGCCCTCAGCGGCCCGGTGATTGGCCTGGTGCTCCAGCGCAGTCACATTGTCACCGGCGATGACGCCCATTACGTGGCAATGATTCAGGAGCTGGAGTTCCGCGGTGCACGCGTGATTCCCGTTTTCTGCGGTGGTCTGGATTTCTCCAAACCGGTGAATGCCTTTTTCTATGACCCCATCAATCCAGAACAACCGCTGGTGGATGGAATCGTTTCCCTAACAGGATTCGCTTTGGTGGGTGGTCCAGCCCGCCAGGACCATCCCAAGGCGATTGAGTCCCTCAAGAAACTCAACCGTCCTTACATGGTTGCCCTGCCACTGGTGTTTCAAACCACCAAGGAGTGGGAGGACAGCGACCTCGGTTTGCATCCGGTTCAGGTTGCCCTGCAGATCGCCATTCCCGAGTTGGATGGAGCGATCGAGCCAATCGTTCTCTCCGGCCGCGACGATGCCACCGGTAAGGCTCACACCTTGCAGGATCGGGTGGACGCAATCGCTGAACGTGCCATCCGCTGGTCGTCGCTGCGAATCAAGCCCCGTGCAGACAAGAAGCTGGCGATCACGGTGTTCAGCTTCCCGCCTGACAAGGGCAATGTCGGCACGGCCGCCTACCTCGATGTCTTCGGATCCATCCATCGGGTGATGGAGGAGATGAAGGCAAAGGGCTACGACATCAAGGATCTGCCCCGGACGCCCAAGGCTCTGATGGATGCGGTGATCAATGATCCGGAAGCGATTCAGGGTGCTCCTGAACTGTCAATCGCCCATCGCATGAGCGTTGAGGAGTACGAGCGTCTGACGCCCTATTCCGAGCGTCTCGAAGAGAACTGGGGCAAGCCTCCGGGCAACCTCAACAGCGATGGACAGAATCTTCTGGTTTTTGGCCGTCACTTCGGCAACCTGTTCGTCGGCGTTCAACCCACCTTCGGCTACGAGGGTGATCCGATGCGTCTGCTCTATTCCCGCAGCGCCAGTCCTCACCATGGTTTTGCGGCCTACTACACCTACCTGGAGAAGATCTGGGGTGCGGATGCAGTTCTCCATTTCGGAACCCATGGTTCGTTGGAATTCATGCCTGGAAAGCAGATGGGCATGAGCGAGACCTGTTATCCGGACAGCCTGATCGGTGCTCTTCCGAACCTCTATTACTACGCGGCGAATAACCCTTCTGAAGCCACCATTGCCAAACGTCGTGGCTACGCCTCCACCATCAGCTACCTCACACCCCCTGCAGAAAATGCTGGTCTTTACAAGGGGCTGAAGGAACTGGGTGAACTGGTTGGTTCATACCAGCAACTACGCGAAGGCGGCAGGGGCGTTCAGATCGTCAACTCGATTGTGGAAACCGCGCGTCAGTGCAATCTCGATAAAGACGTCAACCTGCCGGATCAGGATGCAGCAGGCATGGATCTGGACGGTCGTGATGCCCTGGTTGGCGCGGTGTACCGCCAGCTGATGGAGATCGAAAGTCGTCTGCTTCCCTGCGGCCTGCACACCATTGGCAAGCCTCCCACGGCTGAAGAAGCCGTCGCCACTCTTGTGAGCATCGCTGCTCTTGAGCGTGAGGAGGATGGACTGCGCTCCCTGCCGGGACTGTTGGCGGAAGCGATGGGTCGCACCATTGAAGACGTCTACAGCGGCAACGACTCAGGTGTCCTTGCCGATGTGGAGCTCAATCGCACCATCACTGAGACATCCCGCGCTGCCATCGGGGCCATGGTGCGCTCCCTGACCGGACGCGACGGCAGAGTCACTCTGCGCAACAGTTTCGGCTGGCTTTACGACCTGCTGAGTCGATTCGGTCTGCAGTTGCCCTCCCCCTGGTTGCGCGCCTGCTGTTCTGCCGGCTTCACCCAGATCGATTCCACCGAGCTCGACAAACTCTTCGCTTATTTGCGCTTCTGTCTTGAGCAGATCTGCGCCGATATGGAGATGGAGAGCTTGTTGAAAGCTCTTGATGGTGAATATGTCCTGCCGGGTCCTGGCGGTGATCCGATCCGAAACCCCGGTGTTCTTCCAAGTGGCAAGAACATCCACGCACTCGACCCCCAAGCCATTCCGACCCGCGCTGCAGTGGCCGCAGCCAAGGGCGTCGTGGACAAACTGATCGAGCGCCAGCGTGAGGAACAGGGCACCTGGCCCGAAACCATCGCCTGCGTTCTCTGGGGAACCGACAACATCAAAACCTACGGGGAATCCCTGGCTCAGATCCTCTGGTTTGTTGGTGTGAAACCCATGCCGGATTCCGTTGGCCGAGTCAACAAACTTGAGCTGATCCCCCTTGAGGAGCTTGGTCGACCCCGGATTGATGTGGTGGTGAATTGCTCCGGTGTTTTCCGGGATCTGTTCATCAATCAGATGGCACTGATCGATCAGGCTGTGAAGATGGCTGCTGAGGCTGATGAGCCCCTCGAGCAGAACTTCGTGCGCAGGCATGCCCTCGAACAGGCTGAAAAAGAGGGCACCAACCTTCGGGATGCCGCCTGTCGCGTTTTCTCTAATGCCAGCGGAAGCTACAGCTCCAATGTCAATCTGGCGGTTGAAAACTCCAGCTGGGAGGAGGAAGACGAACTTCAGGAGATGTATCTCTCCCGGAAAACCTTCGCGTTCAATGCCGACAATCCCGGTGAGATGAACCAGAAGCGTGAGGTGTTCGAAAGTGTGATGAAAACCGCTGATGTGACATTCCAGAATCTCGACTCTGCCGAGATTTCACTCACAGATGTGAGCCATTACTTCGACTCCGATCCCACCAAGCTGATCAAGGGGTTGCGGGATGACGGCAAGGAGCCCACCAGCTTCATTGCCGATACCACCACGGCCAACGCTCAGGTCCGTTCCCTGAGTGAGACGATCCGTCTCGACTCCCGCACAAAGCTGCTGAATCCAAAGTGGTACGAGGGAATGCTTGATTCCGGCTACGAGGGTGTGAGAGAGGTCGCTAAACGCCTCAACTTCACCCTGGGCTGGAGTGCCACCAGCGGTGCTGTCGACAATTTCGTTTACGAAGAGGCCAACGAGACGTTCATCAACGACCCTGAGATGCGAAAGCGTCTGCTGGAGCTCAACCCCCACAGCTTCCGTCGGATCGTTGGCACCCTTCTTGAGGTGAATGGTCGCGGCTACTGGGAAACTTCAGACGACAACATTCAGCAACTGCAGGAGCTCTATCAGGAGGTGGAAGACCGCATTGAGGGCGTCACCACAAGCTGAATACTCAGCGCAACGATCGGTTAAGGCTCCGAACCACCACTGAACCGGCCCTCCAGGGCCGGCTGTGAGATGCTGCGATTCTTAAAATGCACCCCGGCCCAGCGCTGGTAGTCATCCAGGCTCCGCTCGGCTCCGAGCCAGTACAGGTTGAGATCGTCCACGTCGTCCATCGTGGGACTGAGTCGATCCAGTGGTGCTTGAACGAGGCTGTCCAATAAGGCGTGCACCCTCACCAACGAGCGACGATTCAACAGGAACCAGTCCTTGTGGTCTGACCAGTGCTGCACGGAAAGATCACCTTCGCCGTTGCTTGTTTTGTAGAGGTGGAACAGCAGCAAACGGTGAGGGCAGTAGATGTTGAAACCGTGGGTCCAGAGCCTTACGGATAAGGAGATCTCCTCGCCGTAGAAATAGAGTTTTGGGTCGTAGGGCACCAGGTTGACAAGCCCTCCAGGCCCGAACAGAAATCCACCCGCCACAAAGGCATTGGGCACAGGCGCTTTGGGTTGCTGCTCGGGCAGGCGATAACGGCTGATGCCCTGGAATTTGAGGATCCCGTAGTCATCGAAATGATGGGCGGCCATCACCGGAAGCCTGTCGCACTGCAGTTCGCATGGGGGCTCAAAACCGTTTGGGTAAACACTCAACACGGCCATGGGGTCCTGGCATTCCGCCCAGGTTTGGATCAACAGCTCATCCCAGTCGCGAACAGCGCGCATATGACTATCGATCTGGAGCACAAAGGTCTCATTCGCGAAGAACTGCTGTGCTTGGTGACGAGCCCAGCAGGCGCCTTGGCTGTCCCTGGCCGCATAGCGGATCACTGAGAGCTGGGGATGGTCGGGGAAGGCCGCCGCATCCCAATCGGCTGGATCGTTCTCGGCTAACTGCAGACAGATGCCTATGTGCAAGCGAGCGGGATCTGTCGCCATCGCCAGCAAGTTGTGCAGCGTCGCCGGCAGGTCTGGATCGCGATAGGCCGCGATCTGGATGAAGATCGTTGGCCTCACCACAGGGCAGCGGCCATGGAAAGGGTTTGTCGGATCGGTCCGACATCGTGAACCCGCAGCACGGCTGCTCCGGCCTGGGCGCAACGACAGGCCACTGCAGCAGTCCCCCAGATCCTGGCGCGTGGTCTGGGTTCATCGAGAACAGCACCGATGAAGCGCTTCCTGGATGGACCGATCAGTAGTGGGAATCCGTCCTGGGTGAGCTGCTCGAGACCTTTCAACAAGGCAAGGTTCTGCTCATGGGTCTTGGCGAAGCCCAGGCCGGGATCCCAGATGATGGCAGTGGTTGGAATCCCCGCTGCCAAAGCCTCCTCTGTGCGTTCCAGCAGGCCACGACGCACCTGCTGCACTACATCGTCGTAGTCGGTCAGCTGGTCCATGGTGCGGCTGTTGCCACGGCTGTGCATGAGCACGACAGGGCATGCGGCGGAGGCCACCAGATGGAGCATGGCGGAGTCACGACGTCCTCCACTGACGTCGTTCACCCAGTCGGCGCCGGCGGCAAGAGCGGCTTCCGCGACAGGGGCGAGGAAGGTGTCGACGGAGATCAAAGCTTCGGGAAACCGACTCCGGATCTCACGAAGGGGAGGCAGCAGTCGCTTCAGCTCCTCCTCAGCTCCCACCTCCTCAGCGCCGGGTTTTGTGCTCTGGGCTCCGAGATCGAGAACATCAGCGCCTTGCTGAAGTTGGAAGGCGGCTTCAGCAACGGCGCGATCCCGCTGCAGGAAGCGCCCACCATCGCTGAAGGAATCCGGCGTGATGTTGATCACACCCATCACAGCGGTGCGCTGGCGCCAGCCTGTCGGCCAGCGCATGAACTCAGGCCTCCTGGTAGTTGGCAATGCGGGCGAAGCCGTCCGGCTTGAGCGACGCCCCTCCCACGAGCACCCCATCGATATCGCTCATCGACATCAGCTCATCGATGTTTCCAGGTTTGACCGAGCCGCCGTACTGGATCACCAGATCCGTTGCTCCCACCCAACTGCGGATCAGACCACAGATGCGATTGGCTTCCGGGGATTCACAGGTCTTGCCGGTACCGATGGCCCAAATGGGTTCGTAGGCCACAACGAGCTTGTTGGCATCCAGGCCCTCCAGCCCCTGCTCAATCTGGCGCCGGATCACCCGTTCGGCTTCGCCGCGTTCGCGCTGCTCATCGGTTTCACCGACGCAGACGATCGGAATTAGGCCGTGGCCCTGGGCGGTTCTTGCTCGATGGTTGATCTGCTCGTCACTTTCAGAGAAGTATTTGCGTGGCTCGCTGTGCCCCACGATTGTGTATTTGACTTTGTGCTCCAGCAGCATCTCCGCTGAGATCTCAGCGGTGAAGGCACCATTCTCCTGCCAATGCACGTTTTGGCTGGAGAGTTGAACGCGGCTGCCTGCGGCGATGTCCGCCACGGTGGAGATGGCGGTGAACGGTGGCGCCAGCACGATGTCACGGTCATCGGGCGCATCGGCGACCAGAGGTAGGAAGGCAGACATGTAGTCCCTGGCCTGGGAGCAGGTCATATGCATCTTCCAGTTGCCGGCGATCACCCGTCTGCGCACCCCTCAACCCTCAGCAGAACTGCCGGCCAACTTACGGTGTTGTTGAAGTTTCGTCGCCGACGATCGCTTCTTCCCCCGCGAGGTTGACCCGATCCCCCGGTTGGAGCTGCCGGCCTCTGCGCGTCTCAACCTCTCCATTGACGGAGACCCCCCCAGTCTGAATGTGGTGTTTGGCTTCTCCGCCGGTTGCCACCCAGCCCATCCATTTGAGGAATTGGTCAAGCTTCATCGCTGTGGAGCACCGGGATCCCATTGATACTGTGCCGGGATGCTTTCTCCCTCACAGGCAGGCTTTCGACGGCTGCTGCCGTTACTGCGCCCCCATCTGCGGCAGCTGATCGCAGGCCTTGCGTGCATGTTGCTGTACGTCAGCAGCTTCCTTCTGCTGCTCAACCTGGCCGGTGAGCTTTTCCCCTCCTTGAGTTCCAGGGATCTGCCCAAGGTGCTGCTGCTGATCGCCCAGGGGGTCGTCATTTTCGCGGTTCAGAAGCTGGCTCAGTTCGGTCAGGACTCGCTTCTGGCCGGACCGGCTCTACAGGTGAGTCAGCAGCTGAGAAGCGACGTGTTCCGCAGGCTGCAGACCGTGGAACTGGGGGCCTTGGAAAAACTGTCTGCTGGTGATCTCACCTACCGGCTTACGGAAGATGCCGACCGTGTCAGCGAAGTGCTTTACAAAAGCATCCACGACACCGTGCCAAGCGCGCTCCAGCTTCTGGCCGTCCTTGGCTACATGCTCTGGCTTGACTGGAAGCTGACGGCAAGCATTGTCCTCCTCGCACCACTGATCGTCTGGTTGGTCAGTCTGTTCGGGGCGCGTGTGATGGCGGCCACAGAGCGAAGCCAGAAAAAAGTGAGTGAGCTTGCCGGCCTGCTCGGTGAGGCCATTGAAGGTCTTCCATTGGTGCGGGCCTTCGCGGCAGAACCCTGGCTTCAGGATCGTTTTGAACGTGAGATCGACCAGCACCGTCAGGCGCGTCACCGCACCTACAACCTGGTGGCTCTCCAGCATCCTGTTGTCGGGATGATCGAGGTGGTGGGACTGTTCTCCGTGCTGGCGCTGGCCGCCTGGCGGATTGAGAGCGGTGATCTCACCATCGCAGGGCTGAGCAGCTATCTCACCGGTCTGGTGGTGTTGATTGACCCCATTGCCCACGTCACCAATAACTTCAATGAGTTCCAGCAGGGACAGGCGTCCCTGAAACGGCTTCGCCAGATCGAGAGGGAGCCGCAGGAAGCGGCTGATCCGGCCGATGCAATCGCTCTCGGCAACTTGCGAGGCGATTTGGATTTGCAGGGAGTGTGTTTCGGGTATGACCCGGCCCAACCCGTGCTCCAGGATCTCAACCTCGAGGTGAAGGCTGGTCAGGTGCTGGCTCTGGTTGGTCCGTCCGGTGCTGGCAAGAGCACGCTGTTTTCATTGCTGCTGCGTTTCAACTCCGCGCAGCAGGGTCGGATCCTGCTCGATGGAAATGATTTGAGCGCTTTGCGGGCACGTGATCTGCGACGTCAGGTGGCTCTGGTGCCCCAGCGCACCACGGTCTTTTCCGGCAGCATCGCCGAGGCCATCCGTTTCGGTCGTCGCGCCAGCGATGCTGACGTGATGGAAGCGGCACGGCTGGCCAATGCTGATGGGTTCATCGAGAGCCTCCCCCACGGCTACGAAACCCTGCTGGAGGAGCGGGGAAGCAATGTCTCCGGAGGACAACTGCAGCGAATCGCTATCGCCAGGGCCGTCCTGGGGAATCCGGCCTTGCTTCTGCTGGATGAAGCCACCAGCGCTCTCGATGCTGAAGCCGAGGCAGCGGTGCAGGTTGGTTTGAAGCAGGCGATGTCGGGACGCACCGTTCTCGTGATTGCCCATCGTCTGGCAACGGTTCAGGAAGCCGATCAGATTGTGGTTCTCGAGAAGGGATCCATCGTGGACCGAGGCAGCCATGACGCGTTAATGCAACGTGGTGGGCGTTACCGGGAGCTCTGCGAAAGGCAATTCATCAGGGATCTGCAGAATCCCTGAGCGCCGCTGCTGAGCGCCACTACGATCGGCGCGCCGGCATCGATCCCTCCCCGGCGACGAATGATGACTGACTCTGCAGCCAACAACCCCAATCCCGTCTTGACCTTTGAAGGCAAGCGATATGACCTGAACACGCTTCCAGACGAGCTCAAGGAGTTGGTGCGTGGCATGCAGGTGGCCGATGCCCAGCTCCGCATGCATGAGGACACCCTCAAAGTGCTGGCCGTCGGTCGTCAGAGCATGGCGATGCAGCTGAACGAAAAGCTGCAGTCGGTGGCTCCGATTCCAGACGGCCAGAGCTGATTGAACTAGTTCGGATCCGTCTCTCCCGCGCTCTTGAAGCGGTAATCCCTGGAGAGGCGGAACACCGTTCCTGAGAGCAATAACAGCGCCACCAGATTCGGAAGGGCCATCAAGCCATTGAGGGTGTCAGCGACTCCCCAGACAGCACCGCTTGTTCCGGCGATCGAAGCAAAGACCACCATCGCGACCCAGAGGAGTCGAAACGGAAGGATGGCGCCGGTGCCGAACAGATAGGCGGTGCAGCGTTCCCCGTAGAAACTCCAACCCAGAACGGTTGTAAAAGCGAAGACCACAAGTCCGATCGTGATCACGATGCCGCTTCCCGGCAGGCCTGTGTTGAATGCAGCAATCGAAAGGTTCGAACCGCTCAGCTCGTTGGTGCCGTTGATCAGGGACTCACCGGTGGTGGTGATGATCACCAGGGCCGTCATCGTGCAGATGATCAAGGTGTCGATGAATGTGCCCAGCATCGCCACGGTGCCCTGACGAACGGGATCATGGGTGTTGGCTGCGGCGTGGGCGATCGGAGCACTGCCGAGGCCGGCTTCGTTGGAGAAGATGCCGCGTTTGAATCCCATCAGCACCACCTGGCCGAAGGCACCTCCTGCTGCGGCTTCTCCGCTGAAGGCATTGCTGAAGATCATCCCGATGGCGCCTGGAACGCTGCCGATGTTGATCAGCAGCACCACGATGCAGGCGACCACGTACAGCACCGACATCAGCGGCACGATGGCCGAGGCGGCCTGGGCAATCCGTTGGATTCCGCCGATGATCACGGCGAAGACCAAAACACCCAGCACGACGCCGGTGACCACTCTGGGGACCCCGGCGGTTTCGAGAGCAGAGGAAACCTCAAACACCTGCACACCATTGCCGATGCCGAAGCCGGCGAGCATGCCGAAGACGGCGAAGAGTCCTGCCAGCCAGCTCCAGCCCTGGCCGAGGCCGTTGCGGATGTAATACATCGGGCCACCGACATGGTTGCCCTGGGCATCGGTCTCACGGAAATGAACCGCCAGGAGGGCCTCTGCGTATTTGGTGGCGATGCCGAACACGGCAATAACCCACATCCAGAACACTGCTCCGGGGCCGCCCACGGCGATGGCACCAGCCACGCCAGCAATGTTTCCGGTGCCGATGGTGGCGGAGAGGGAGGTCATCAAGGCCTGGAACGGCGAGATCTCCCCTTCGTTCTCGCCATCCGATGGTTCCAGCAGCATACGTACGCCGTAGGGAAGCTTCTGAATCGGCATGAAACGCAGACCAAGCATCAGCACCACGCCCGTGATGGCGATCAGGCTGACGGTGGGCCACCCCCAGACAAGGCTGTTGATTGGACCATTGATTTCACTGACTGCGCTGTCGAAGCCCTCCATCCCCAAAATGAAAAACGTTTTGAGATGGTGTCACAGGCATCCAGTAACGGCAATCCAATTCAAAGGGCTTCGAGATTTTCGAAACGGAATGTCTGGCTTCCGGCAGGTGCATCGCCGTTGGCGTCGCTGTCGATCACGCGTTGCTCAAGAACCCAGGGACCATCGTTCGGAAGAGGTGTGAACGTGTCGGTGAAGCTGCTACGCCCTCCGCGGAGTTCCCCCGTTGCCGGGTCGGCGTATTGGCTGGTGTAGGTGTGACTGAGATATCCAGCGCCGGTCTCGGTGACCTCGGTCGTGTAAATCGTGACGACGGTGCCGTGGATGTGGCGATGCACCATGGTGACCACGTCATCCTTGATGCGGTAACGGTCCCCTTCTCCCTTGCCGCCGACAATCACTTCAGTCCCCACTGAATCCGTATCACCTGCGGTGAACGTGTTCGCCCCATGGGTCTGCTCAAAACTGCGGCGGACACGATGAATCGCCACCTCCCAAAGCTGGGAGTTCATCGCCTTGAGAACCTCGGCATCGTCGATACCATCCACTGAAGCCTTCAGATCTGCTCCGACCTGAAAGGTTCCCTCTTCCCGGCGATCTCCCTGCTCCCAGATGCAGCGACCTCGATAGCCCCCGAAACCAGGTGCCCAGGTGTAGCGATTTTCGTAGGCTCTGCGGAAGGAATCTCGGCAGTCCGTGCCAGGGCTGACTGGAGCAGAAGCGGAGACGGTCACAGCGATTCGGCGAAGAGAATCACACTACAGATTCAGAGGAGTGAGCTGTTATCTGGAAACGGCGTGAATGTCCTGGAGAGCATTGATGCTGAGGCTGGGTTGATCCTGCAGGGCTGTGATGGCTTCAACAGCTGCCCTCGCTCCAGCCAGGGTGGTCACCGTCGGGACGGCGTAATCGAGTGCTGCACGTCGCAGGTATTTGTCGTCATGGGCGGCCTGACGACCGATCGGCGTGTTGATCACCAGCTGCACCTGGTTCGACCGGATCATGTCCTCGATGTTGGGGCGACCCTCATGGACCTTGAGGACAGGCAGCACTGAGAGTCCCGCCTGCTGAAGAGCCTGGGAGGTTCCGCTGGTGGCGATGAGCTTGAAGCCAAGCTCGATCAGACGCGCTGCGACTGGCACCAGTGCGTGCTTGTCGCGGTCATGGGTGGAGAGGAACACTGTGCCCTCTGTGGGCAGTGCTTCTCCAGCTCCCAGTTCGGCTTTGGCGTAGGCCATGCCAAAACTGCTCGCTGAACCCATCACCTCGCCTGTGGAACGCATCTCTGGCCCCAGCACCGTGTCTGATCCCGGAAAGCGCCGGAAGGGCAGAACCGCTTCTTTTATGGTCTGAAGAGGAGGCTTCGGCTCCTCGGTGAGCCCAACCTCGCTGAGGCTTTCTCCGGCCATCAAGCGTGTGGCAAGCCGCGCTAACGGCTGGCCGGTCGCCTTGGCAACGAAGGGCACGGTGCGGGAAGCGCGGGGATTCGCTTCGATGATGTAAACGACTTCATTGCCATCGGCATCCCGTTGAACGGCGAACTGAAGATTGATCAGTCCTTTCACCTGGAGTGCCAAGGCCAGGCCCCGGCTCCAGCTCCGGATTGTGGTTAGGGCCTCTTCTCCAAGAGAAACGGACGGAAGACAACAGGCCGAGTCTCCGGAATGGATCCCGGCCGGCTCGATGTGCTCCATCAGTCCGCCGATCACCACGTTTCCGTCGGCATCGCAGAGAGCATCGACGTCCACCTCCGTGGCGTTCTCCAGGTACTGGTCGATCAAGACCGGGTGATCAGGCTCCACCTGAACCGCCTCCTGCATGTAGCGATTCAGCTCGTTTTGATCAAACACCACCTCCATCGCACGACCACCCAGGACGTAGGAGGGACGTACCACCACCGGGTAGCCAACGCCTTCGGCGACACGACGAGCTTCCTCTTCGCTACGGGCAAGTCCATGACGAGGCTGACGGATGTCCAGTTCGCTGAGAATCGCTTCGAATTGTTCGCGGTCCTCGGCGCGATCGATGGATTCCGGAGACGTTCCCCAGATCTTGCTTCCGGTGGCTTTGCCGTCTTCACTGTCGAGCCAGCGCATCAAAGGGATCGCGAGTTTCAGGGGTGTTTGCCCGCCGAACTGCACCACGAGGCCATCCGGTTGCTCCGCTTCCATGACGTTGAGGACGTCCTCAAGGGTGAGTGGTTCGAAGTACAGGCTGTCGCTCG
The DNA here is from genome assembly GCF_000515235.1 of Synechococcus sp. CC9616. Lineage (NCBI taxonomy): Bacteria > Bacillati > Cyanobacteriota > Cyanophyceae > Synechococcales > Synechococcaceae > Synechococcus > Synechococcus sp. CC9616. The sequence continues at coordinate 367,558 of NZ_KI911558.1, forward strand.
TGTCGTAATCGGTGGACACCGTTTCCGGATTGCTGTTCACCATCACCGTTGTGATTCCCTGTTCCTGTGCTGCAAAGGAGGCATGGCAGCAGCAGTAATCGAACTCGATGCCCTGACCGATGCGGTTCGGCCCTCCACCAAGAATCATCATCTTTCTGTCGCCTTGCGGCGGAGCCACCTCGGTTGGTGGAGCCAAGGTGATGAGACGTCCATCCGCATCAATGCGCTGCATCGGACGTTCGTAGGTTGAGTAGTGGTAGGGCGTTGTGGAAGCAAACTCCGCCGCACAGGTGTCAACGGTTTTGAACACTGCCCGTACGCCGAGGGCATGCCGGTGACAACGCACCTGCAATTCATCACTGCTGGTGGCCCAGCCGATCTGGCGGTCGGAGTATCCCAGTTGTTTGAGCGTGAACAGAGCCTCGACGTCGAGCTCCTCAAGGCTCCGGCTCTGCAGCAGATCCTGTTCCACTGCGATCAGCCCCCGCAGTTTGGCCAGGAACCAGGGGTCGATGCCGCTGAGGGCGTTGATGGTGCTGTCGCTGCGGCCACGCAACATCGCTGTCCGCACGGTGAGGATCCGATCTGGAGAGGCAGTGCGCAGGCGTCGATCGATCTCGCTGTCGCTGAAGTCCGGTTCCTGCCGGTCTCCTCCCCAGCCCGCGAGTCCGGTTTCCAAAGATCGCAGAGCTTTCTGGAATGACTCCTCGAAGCAGCGACCAATGGCCATCGCTTCACCCACGGATTTCATCGATGTGGTCAGCACCGCTGGACTTCCACGGAATTTCTCGAAGGCGAACCGAGGGATTTTGGTGACCACGTAATCGATGGTCGGCTCAAAGCATGCCGGCGTTTTGCCTGTGATGTCGTTGAGGATTTCGTCGAGGGTGTAGCCAACGGCGAGGCGGGCGGCGATCTTGGCGATGGGGAAGCCGGTTGCTTTGCTGGCGAGGGCGGATGATCGACTCACCCTCGGGTTCATTTCGATCACCACCACATCGCCGTCGGCTGGGTTGATCGCGAACTGAATGTTGCTTCCGCCAGTGGCGACGCCAATTTCACGAATGATCGCGATCGACTGATCGCGTAAACGCTGGTATTCGCGATCCGTGAGTGTTTGAGCCGGGGCCACGGTGATCGAGTCACCCGTATGCACCCCCATGGGATCCAGGTTCTCAATGCTGCAGACGATCACCACGTTGTCTGCCAGATCGCGCATCACCTCCAGCTCGAATTCCTTCCAGCCAAGAAGGGATTGCTCAATCAGGATCTGAGAAACAGGACTCGCCTCCAGGCCGCTCTTGCAGATGGCGGCGTATTCCTCAGGGTTGTAGGCGATGCCTCCACCGCTGCCGCCGAGGGTGAAGGCCGGGCGAATGATGCGGGGAAAGCTGCCGATCGCCGCACCGACCGCCTCCGCCTCTTCCAGCGATGAAGCGATTCCGGAGGGGCAGACCCGCACCCCGATCCGTTCCATCGCCTGCTTGAACAGAAGCCGGTCCTCCGCCTTCTGAATCGCTTGCAGATCGGCTCCAATCAGCTCGACACCGAAGCGCTCCAGGGTTCCGTTTTCAGCCAGATTGACCGCCAGGTTCAAGGCGGTCTGCCCACCCATCGTCGGCAACAGGGCATCGGGGCGTTCGATGTCGATCACCCGTGCGACCACATCGGGTGTGAGCGGTTCGATGTAGGTGCGGTCCGCCATGCCGGGGTCGGTCATGATCGACGCCGGATTTGAATTGACGAGAATCACCTCGAACCCTTCGGCTCTTAGGGCCTTGCAGGCCTGGGTGCCTGAATAGTCGAATTCACAGGCCTGGCCGATGACGATCGGACCAGATCCCAGCAGAAGGATGCGACGCAGATCGGTCCGCCGGGGCATGGGCTTGGAGGAACGGCCAAACAAAAACAGCTTCCCATGCAGCAGTGCAGGGGTCGACGTGAGAGCGTTTCGGCGCCGGAGCCTCGCTACCTTTAATAAAGATCGAGATCACGGACACGATGAGTGAGCTCCAGCGCCTCAAGGGGCTGCTGCCACCGGAGATGCAGAGCTGGGTGTTCGTGGAGTCCGCAGCTGCGGTCGATCCACCGTTGATCACCCTTGAGGAAATCGGTCGCGACGAGGTGGAGATCCAGGTCGATCTTGATCCCTGGGACAAGTTGGCGCTCGATCACCGCAATCTGTTGTTCTGGCATGAGGTCGGCCGCATCCAGAACGACACCATCCCCCGCGATGGCTGGGAAATGGCGGCTCTGGCGATTGGGCTGGGCGGCGCCATCGGTGAGCTCTGGGTGCAAGACGGCCTGTTGTTGCTCATGGCCCTCGGGCTGTCCGGTTTTGCTGGCTACAGGCTGTACCTGAAGAACAACTCCGAGAAACGCCTGCAGGATGCGATCACTGCAGATGAGCGCGCCATCGACCTGGCCTGCCGTTTCGGCTACAGCGTTCCTAACGCTTATCGCAGTCTTGGGGGTGCTCTCAAGGAGCTGGTCGAGCAGACACGCAAGAAGCGCAAACGCGGTTTCTACGAAGACCGGCTGGAAGCCTTGAGAAAGAGTGCCAGCAAGGCTCGCGCCGAGATGGCCCAACAGGAGGGCTCCAGGAGTTCAGTGACCAGCGAGAACGTGTATGGATAGCGTCCAGCTGGCCGAACTCGCTGCCGATGCCTGTGACGATCGAAAAGCGTCCGATATTCGATTGATCCGTGTGGACGAGGTTTCGAGTTTGGCGGATTGGATGGTGATCGCCGGAGGTCAGTCCGATGTGCAAGTCAGGGCGATCGCTGGATCCGTTGAAGATCGTCTGGAGGCGGAGGCGGAACGACGTCCGCTGCGCAAGGAGGGTATCAGTGAGGGGCGCTGGGCACTGCTCGATTACGGCGAACTGATCGTTCATGTGCTGCAGCCAGGCGAACGTGGTTACTACGACTTGGAATCTTTTTGGAGTCACGGGGAAAGCCGAACGTTTCTAAGTTCGGATTGATTGCGGTTGCTGAATGTCTGAAGCCGTCGCCTGCCCAGTTCCTCCTGAGCAGAGACCTCTTGAGGAGTTCGAACAGCTCAGCCGATCCTGGTTTTTTTCATGGCCGGCTGGTGAGTGTCCCCATCTGCGGCGCGCCTTGCTGATCAGCTGGCTGATGCTTCTACCCGTCAGCACCCTTGTGGCAAGCGGCAGCTGGACGCTGAAAAATGACCCACCCCGACTCGTCGCTGCCGGAGCCGTAGCGGCCCTTGTGCTGCCTTTGTTGCTGTTGATGCGTCAGTGGCTGGGCTGGACCTACGTGATGAAACGTTTGCTTGCTGAAACAGTCGATTATGAGGAATCTGGTTGGTACGACGGTCAGATCTGGGAGAAACCTCTGTCCTGGAGAGAGCGGGATCTTCTGGTCGCCCGCTATGAGGTTCGACCGATTCTTGGCCGCCTTGGACGCGCCATGGCCCTTGCCACGGGCTTGATGCTCGGGGGTGCAAGCCTCTGTCAGGCTCTCTGAAGCCAGGTTGCTGTTGAGCATGCCCCTTACCCCCGGGTTCAGCGCTGCAAAGCGTTCGGGAACCCCTCCTCTGGAGGTCACGCTGAAACGGGGTTGCATCAGTGAGTCGCTGCATCGCGTTCATGCCGTGGTCTGTGATGGCCGCGGGCGCGTGCTGATGTGTGCAGGTGATCCCCGTTTCGAAACCTTCATCCGTTCCGCCCTGAAGCCCTTTCAGGCTCTGCCGTTCCTCAGCAGCGGTGCCGCTGAGCAGATGGAGGTGGGTGATCGAGGTGTCGCAATTAGTTGTGCCTCCCATGCCGGCACCAATACCCATGCCCGGGAGGCGTTCAAGCTGCTCTGGAAAGCGGATCTTGAGGCTTCGCAGCTTCAGTGTCCGATCCCAGAGGGTGCGGATAGTCCCCTCCAGCACAATTGCTCGGGGAAGCATGCGGCTTTTCTGGCCACTAGCCGAAAAATGGCCTGGCCAATCGAGAACTACCTCCAGAGCGACCATCCCCTGCAGGTGGAGGTGAACCGCCGGGTTGCTGAATTGCTTGGGCTGCCTGCTGAAGAGCTTGTGGCTGCCAGAGATGACTGCGGCGCACCAACCCTTCGGCTTCAGCTTGCGCAGATGGCGCTTCTCTACGCCCACCTCGGTGCATCGCGGCAGGCCGAGTTTGAACAGATCTCAAGGGCGATGCTGGCGCATCCGGAGCTGATCGCTGGCGATGGGCGGTTCGATACGGAACTGATGCGACGCAGCCATGGCCAGGTGCTCAGCAAGGGTGGGTCTGAGGGAATCCAGTGCCTGAGTCGGATCGGTGAAGGGTTGGGCGTTGCCATCAAGGTTGAGGATGGCTCGAAACGTGCCAAGCAGGCCGTGGCACTGCATCTGCTGCGGCAGCTTGAGTGGCTCACCCCGATGGGCCTGCAGGAGTTGGAGGAGCAGGTTTTGATCATCAACCCAGGCGTGAACCTCGAAGTCACCGGTGAACTTCGTTTTCAGGAAAGCTGAAGCTTTTTGGTGTCACGCGACACCGATGTGTATGATTTTGGAGGACGACGCGGGGTAGAGCAGTCTGGTAGCTCGTCGGGCTCATAACCCGAAGGTCGGGAGTTCAAATCTCCCCCCCGCCACCAAATAATTTAAAAGGCCAACATTCAGGTTGGTCTTTTTTTATGGCTGTTCAACATGAATAATTGATCGACATTTTTATCGTCGTCGCGAATGGTTGGGATCTCTGTTGACTAGAGACAACGCCTCGAGCATTGAGCATTGATTGATCAGTTAAGTTGAGATGCTGCATTTTTAAGGAGATTGAATGGCATTGGTAAATTCATCAATGATGTTAGTTTTGAATCAAGATGAGTGATTGCTTCGAGCCCAATGGTGAATGCTTCTCTGAACTGGGCGTCGATCCAGGGTTTGGTTTTGATCTTATTTGGAATTCCCGCTTACTTGATTTCACTCGTTCATCTTGATTGGTTGACAAGACGGAACATTAAACAAAGAAAAACGGCTTTTGAATGGGTCCTCTTTGTGGTGACGTTTTGCGGAAGAGCACTGTGTTTGCCATTCGTGGCCGGCGTTCTGTTTTTTCAGGGCTGGAGATTGGATCCCATCCTTCAGTTTGGTGTTTTCCTTTTGGGTGCTGGTGTGATTGCTGAAGCCTCAGCATCCACGCTGAAATATTTTGAGCAAAACCGTCATTTCGAATCTGAGTTACGTTTGGGTGCGGATGATTCACAAAAATCCGCGATGGCATTGCGTGTGCAAGACCATGTTTGGTTGTGGGCAATCCTGCATGCATCCTTGCCACTTGTTAGTTTTTACTATGCTTTGACGCGGCGTACGATCACCCCCTTTTTGTGGGACGTCTTGGTTCGTTTTGTCGTGGTCCTGCTGTCAAATCTTGTTGTTTATGTGCTGGGTTTAATGTTCGGTTGGTGGCGGCCTGATAGTTCGCTCGTCGGCGTGAGTCCAGGCCTCATTTTAGTGTTTATCTCAATCTTGTTGGGATTGAATTGGTGCGCTGCTGTGTTTGCCGCTCGTTATGGGATGATCCAAGCCAAGAAATATGCTCGTTTGCATTTAGGCATTCAATCGTGATGATCAGTGATGTGTCATCAAGCTCATCATGTTGTTTGTCTGCGTTGAAGGTTGATCTCCATCGACCAGCATTTTTGATTGACTCCGATTGACGACACCACCATGAGCAGTGCATCTGGGCCTCTTGATGGATCGTGGGATGCGATTGTCGTTGGCTCAGGTGCGAGCGGTGGTGTCGCCGCCATGACCCTGGCGGAGGGCGGCGCCCGGGTGCTGGTGATTGATGCCGGACCGGATTTCACTGCCAGGGTTGCTTTCGGTAATGCCCTCGGCAATGCCGCCAGGCGACTTGCTGGCATCAGCAGTGGTCGTCATCGACGTCAAAGCCAGCACCCCGGTTACTGGAAGGCCAATCCGACCCTTTATGCCGATGAGCGTCTGCATCCTTACGACGTTCCATCGGATCGCCCATTTTTATGGACCCGTGGCTTGCAGGTGGGGGGGCGCAGTCTCACCTGGGGTGGCATCACTCTGCGGCTTTCGGATCATGATCTCGTTGGCGTGGAGGTTGATGGTGAGCGCATCGGCTGGCCACTGCGCGCCTCGGATCTCTCCGCTCACTACGGCTACCTCGAGCGCTGGCTGGGGGGGCATGGCGCCCGCGACGGACTCCCTGGCCTGCCGGATGGGGAGCTGACGTCACCCCTTCCCTTGACGGCGGCTGAACAGCGTTTCGCGATAGCCGTTCAACAGCAGTGCGGCCACACCGTCATCCATTCGCGTGGATTCGGCCCGCCCGCTGCTGATCTCGAGAATGGCTGGCCACGCTCCAGCAGTCGCGGCAGCAGTCTGCCCCGAGCCATGGCGACGGGTCGCGTCCGTTTGCTTGCCGACCACATGGTTGAACGGATGCTGTTGCAGCCCGATTGTTCCAGGGCGACAGGTGTGATCGCCATCGATCAGCGCAATGGTCAGCGCCATCGCTTGCAAGCTGATTTGATCGTGCTTGCTGCCTCCACGATTCAGAGTGTTTCGCTTCTGATTCGCTCCCATGAGCAGCAGATCTCCGGAGGTTTCGCGGATCCTTCCGGACGGCTCGGGACACGGTTGATGGATCACGTGTCCACCAGTCAGTTCTTCAGTTTTCCCGGTCGCAGTCAGGGGGCGCAACCTGCCCTCAGCGGCGCCGGCAGTCTGTTTCTTCCCTTCGGACGCAACTTGCAGGATGCCGATTTCCAGGGGGGCTACGGACTCTGGGGGGGGATCGGTCGTTTTGATCCGCCGCGATGGCTGATGCGGAAACCGACCTCCACGACTGGTTTTCTGATCGGTCATGGCGAGGTGCTGCCCCGAGCTCACAACCAGGTCCGCCTCAGTGATCGCACCGATCGCTGGGGTGTCCGGGTTCCCTACATCGACTGTCGCTGGGGTGACAACGAGGCGGCGATGGTGACTCACATGCGGCGCACCATGGCGGAATGCATTGAGGTTGCCGGCGGTCAGGCGCTTGCCATGTCTGATCTGTTCCACCTGCCGATGATCGAGCCGCTGATGCGCAACAGCGTTGCGGCGTCGGACCGGGCAGCCCCACCCGGGTATTACATCCATGAGGTTGGCGGAGCCCCGATGGGCTCAGACCAACGGGTGAGCGTGGTTGACCCCTGCAATCGTCTCTGGCGGGTTCCCAACGTGCTGGTCGTGGATGGTTCCTGCTGGCCGTCTTCGGCCTGGCAGAGCCCGACGCTGACGATGATGGCTTTAAGTCGACGGGCCTGTCTGCTGGCTCTCAGTTCTCGGGGCGCGTGAAGAGATCGTCCAGGTAGCGCTCAACTACAGAACGTTCCGCACAACCGTTCTGGAACAGGAAATGGGCCAGAGCGGAACTCATCACGCGGTATTGATCCCAGTGGGGATGGGCACCAATGAACTGCTTCATCCCGCGGTAGAGAACTTCCGGTATTTCAGTTTCCAAACTCACGTAGGCCGAAGCCGTCTGTGTTGCGTTCGCCGCTGCACCAATGTCGTGGCAGCGCTCCAGGTGATTTCGATCCATTCAGGGTGTGACTCGCTCGTGTCAACAGGACCAAGGAAGCCACAGAAGGTGGCGTCCCGTCAAAACAGGTTCAGACCGAACACATGAGTCTGAGACAGGTTGAGACAGGCTGCGGCGCAAGCATTCTGAGTAACGCTCTGGGCCTGTGCCCCTGCGACCTAGGGCTTGATGAGGCCCTGTCAAGCGTCTTGTGGAACCTGCTCCAATCTTCACAAGAGCACCGTTCCAGGCCGCTGCGACGGCATGGCCTGTGGAATAGCTCTCAAGGCCTGTGGAAAACTCCTGGAAAACTTGGAGGATGTCCGATTGATCAGATTTTTAAATCTGAGAAAAATCCAATCCGTCCCTTGCGAGAACCATGGCTGGCTTAGCCCAAGACCAACTACTTCTCTTAAGGGTTCTGTAAAGGATCGACCGATCTCAGGGTTGTCGGACCCAGGGGATGGTCGGCATGGGGGTAAGGCGGATGGGAGTGGCCGTGATCAAGGCTGTGGTCATGGGAGAGGCTGTGGTCATGGGAGTGGCTGTGCGGAATGGGGCGTCCGTCCGGTTGGCAGGCTCCGGTGCATTCCCGCTCGCAGAGGGTGCAGCTTTCTTCAATTCCTTCGACGTGATGGTGGTGACTTTCCTGGGCTCGCCCGACGTCTTGCTCGAACCCCAGAACCTGGGCGCGGTACTTGCAGAGTGAGCAGTTCATCGCCGTATCCCCGCGCAGGACTTCATCCACGCGTTCTCGGAAGGTGTCCACCACGAGCGGATGGTCTCCCAGATAACCAGCGGAGAGAAATTCCACCTCGGGATGGTCGACGGCAACCCGTTCTGTGTGCTGTCGGATCCGGCTCACCAGCACACCGGAGAACAGGAAGTAGGGGGCCACAATGATTCGGCGAAATCCCAGTTTCACCACGTGGCGCAGTCCGGGTTCCACCAATGGAAAGGTGACGCCGGAATAGACGGTTTCTCCCCAGCCAAAGCCGAAGCCTTCCACCAGCATCCGCGTCACCTTGGCGACGTTTGAGTTGGCATCTGGATCGGAGGATCCCCGACCCACCACCACCAGAAGCGTTTCCGAAAGAGGCACCTGATTCGATGCGGTCTCCAGGGTCTGTCTGACTCGCGCCCCGGCGGCGGCAACCATGAGTCGGTCCACACCCAGTTCTCGGCCGTAATCGATCGGTAGTCCCGTTTCAGCGGTGTAGGTATTGAGAACGGAGGGAATGTCGTTCTTGGCATGCCCTGCTGCAAACAACATCGCCGGTATCGCCAGAATCCTGGTAACACCCTTCTCTCTGAGGGAATCGAGACCATCTCTCAGGATCGGCCTGGCGAATTCCAGGTAGCCGTGTTCCACCGGCATGGGCTCCAGGCTTGGCCGCAGGGCGGCCACCATCTGCGCGAATTCCTCGACGGCGAGCCGGTTGCGGCTCCCGTGGCCGCAGATCAGAACACCGAGTCGGTCCTGGGATCGTTCGGTGCTGGATTCAGCCAAGGGGTCGCGTCCGCTGATCGAATGGAATGACCCTATTCGACAAGCCCTGAGGGCACATTGATGTCCGATCTGTTCAATCCGCAGGCAGCTGATGCATCGGTGTCCGGGCTTCTCTCACCTGGTCCGCAAGAGTTGTCCGATCTGCTGCGTGGCTGGAGAGGTTCGAAACCTCTGCTGGTCTGTGGTGGAGGCACCACGTCCCGTTGTGCCTCCGATGGGCACTGGACCCTCGATCTGAGGCCCGGATTCGAGACGAGGTCGCTTGTTCCAGCGATCCCTGCGATCCGTATCGGTGGGGGCTGTCGGATGGGCGAGGTGTTGGATCACCTGGCCACCCAGGGGCTCACGCTTCCGGGAGGACTCTCTGGATTGCCAGGACTCGGTTACGTCCTCACCGGCGGAATCGGACCTCTGGCGCGGACCAACGGACTGGCCATTGATCGCTTGCTTCAGATCTGTGGCGTCTGGGGGAACGGCGATCCTTTCGTTCTGGATCGATCCGATGACCGCCACTGGCGAGCCCTGTGTGGTGCAGCCCCCTTCCTTGGGGTTGTGACCGAAGTCAGCATGGCAACGTCACCGTTGCGTCCGCTTTGGATCGAACAGGGTTCGATGCCACCAGCCGATCTTCCGCAGCGGATGCTCAAGGCTGAGAGTTCACCGGACTGTGAGTCACTCCAGTGGCACTGGGCAGAAGACGAGCAGCTGCGCTGGCTGCACGTGTCCCAGCAGCCTGCAGCATCGGCTGTGCGAATCGGGGGTTTGCATCAGCTGCCGTCGCTGAGCGGAGCACCGTCAGCCAACGAGCGGTTGCATGCTGAGGTGATCGGTCTGCTGGGACCAGCTGCGGCCACTGGCTGGAACGACGTGATGCCGGCACTGAAACGCCTGATGCGATCTCGCCCTCATCCCGGTTGCAGCCTGTCCGCTCAGCAACTTGGAGGGGCGACCACGCTCGTGCCACCCCAGGCGACGGCGTTCGTTCATCGAGACGCCGTCTGGAAGCCATGGATTACGGCGATGTGGCCCGCGGGGGACTTGACTCTGCGTGCGCGCAGCCTGTCCTGGCTTGAAGAACTCTGGGCTCTGCTCATACCGATCTGCCCTGGTGTGCATCTCGCCCAGCTGCATCACCACCTTCCTTTTCATCAGCGGGAGCTGAGGCTGGCCTATGGCGATCATCTTGAGGACTTGCGCGATCTGAAGGCTCGACTCGATCCGAATGGCAACCTGCCGGCGCTCTGATCTACGGTCGCCGCTGGCTTCGGCGTCCCGTCATGGTTCAACGATCCAGTTCAACGCTGGTGAGTGAATGGTTCAACAACCCCAGCAAGGATCTGCTGTCGGGCCTGGTGGTCGCCTTCGCCATGATTCCCGAGGCGATTGCCTTTTCAGGCATTGCCGGAGTGGATCCGCAGGTTGGTTTGTTCGGGGCTTTCTGCCTCTCCTTAACCATTGCCGTTGTCGGTGGACGCCGGGCAATGATCACCTCCGCAACAGGCTCAACCGCCCTTCTGATGACGGGGCTGGTCAGCTCGGGAGAGGCAATCGGCCCAGGCCTCGGGGTTCAGTACCTGATGGTGGCTGGTCTGGTGACGGGTTTGCTGCAGATTCTCTGGGGTTATTTGCGTCTGGCGTATCAGATGCGTTTCGTGCCCCAGGGGGTGCTGAGCGGCTTCGTCAACGCTCTGGCGTTGCTGATTTTCCAGGCTCAGTTGCCGCAGCTGGGTTTGGATCTGCATCACAGCGAAGCTTCAGCCGCACTCCCTCACGGTGGCCAGATTCCGATTGTCTGGGGGTTGGTGGTGCTTGGCCTTCTGATTATTTACGGCTTGCCTCGACTCACCCGCATCGTGCCGTCACAGCTGGTGGCGATTGTGGTGCTGACGGCCATCACCTTGGGCCTGAATCTGGATCTTCCCAGCGTCGACAGCCTGGGCAAGCTCCCGGAGGGGTTGCCGTCCTTCTCAATCCCCTTCGGCGAGGGAGGGGTTCCTTTCAATCTCGAGACACTTGGCCTGGTTCTCCCCACGGCCCTCGCGATTTCGCTCGTGGGTCTGATGGAGACGTTCCTTACGCAGGACATCCTGGATGACAAGACCGACATCACCACCGACAAAAACGTCGAGGCCCGCGGTCAGGGTGTGGCCAACATCGTGGCCTCGTTGTTTGGCGGTATGGCTGGCTGCGCTCTTGTCGGGCAGTCCGTGATGAATATCGACAACGGTGGGCGCACGCGCCTGTCCACCCTGTTTTCAGGGGTCAGCCTGCTGGCCATGATCCTGCTGGCGGGCTCCTGGCTCAAGCAGATCCCGATGGCGGCACTGGTGGCTGTGATGATCAGCATCGCGGTGAGCACAGCTGATCTCAACGGTTTGCGGAATCTGCGCCGTATTCCAAAGAGCGACACATCGGTGATGTTGATGACCTTTGCCGTCACCATGCTCACCACGCCCCACAACCTGGCTCTGGGCGTACTGGCTGGGGTCGCGCTCGCCGGAATTCTCTTCAGCCGCAAAGTGGCCAAAGTGATTCAGGTGGAGACCATTGATCTCAACGACCAAGAACGTCTGTACAAAGTGACGGGACAACTGTTCTTCGTCAGCAAGGTTTATTTCATCCAGGGGTTCGATCTGCATGACCATCGCCAGCGGATCACGATCGACATGGGTTCGGCCCACATCTGGGATCAAAGCGGAGTAGCTGCTCTTGATCAGGTGATGCGTAAGTTTCGCCTCGGTGGCTCTCAGGTGGACCTTGTTGGCCTGAATGATGAAAGCCTGGATCTGTTCGAACGGATCGGAGGTCAGGAATCAGCCCATGCCTGATGTCAGGCCTCGGGGGTGTCGCTCGGACGCAAAATAATGACGATCGTGCCGGCCACGATCACGAGAATCAAAATGCCTCCGGCAATCAAGGGAAGCAGCAGATCACTGTCCATGAGCTTTGCCGTGAAACCGGCATCATGGCGATTCAGCGCTGGGCTCTTGGGTCGTAGAGCAAAGCGAGACAAACCGTCAGGTCGTCTCTCATCCCAGTCAACCGCGTCTGAATCTGCTGGTCCTCTGGGTTGAGCTGCACATAGCGGAGAGTGACGTCGTTGCCGATGCTCATCAGCAGGCAGAGCGTTTCAAGATCACCGCTGCCTGTCGCTCGGTCTTTCGCCCCATCAACAAGCACTTTGAGCAGCGCCATCTTGTTGTTGTAAGCCTGGCGATCGCCTTCCTGCCAGGCCATTGCCGGCTGCAATGGGAACAACGCCACAACCAATCCCGCAAGCCATGCGGCTGTTTTCATCGGCGCGGGTTCAACATGGCGCAAAGGTAGGTGCACTCAACGCACAAGCCGTTGCATCTGGGACAATCCCCATCCGATCCGTACCAGTTTTATGAACTGTCGACGACCATTCGCTCTGATCGGTGCCATCGCAGCGCTGAGTTCTCTGGCTGCTGGGTGCGCCACTCTCGATGCTGGTGATCGTTCCAGGCTGGATCTCGTCAAGCAGCGCGGGGAACTGATCTGTGGTGTCAGCGGCAAGATTCCGGGCTTCAGCTTCCTCAAGACCGATGGTGGATATGAGGGCCTTGATGTGGACGTTTGCAGGGCCATGGCTGCTGCATTCCTTGGAGAGGCCGACAAGGTTCAGTTCCGTCCCCTCACCGCCCCGGAACGGTTCACGGCGCTTCGCTCCGGAGAGATCGACCTGTTGTCCCGCAACACCACGCAAAACCTGAGTCGTGATTCCGTGGGCGGCAACGGCGTCAGCTTCGGCCCTGTCGTCTTCCATGACGGTCAGGCTCTGATGGTGAAGAAGGGCAGCGGGTTCAACTCTCTGAGCGATCTCAGTGGTGAGGCGATCTGTGTCGGCTCCGGCACGACCACAGAGCAGAACCTCAATGACGCCTTCGAGGCCCGCAAGCTGCCTTACACCCCGATCAAATATCAGGATCTGAATCAGGTGGTGGGGGGATATGCCCAGGGACGTTGTGCTGCCATGACATCCGATCGTTCCCAGCTCGCTGCCGCGCGTTCGGGGCTGCCTGACCCTGAACAGCACGTCATTCTCGACGACCGTCTCAGTAAGGAACCCCTGGCCCCCGCTGTTGTGGGTGGAGACCAGTCCATGGCCGACGCGATGCGTTGGGTGGTCTATGCCCTGATCGAGGCTGAGGAGCGTGGCATCACCCAGTCCAACCTCGATGAGATCTTGGCCAAGGCGGATGCCGATCCCAGCCAGGCTTCACTGCGACGTTTCCTTGGAGTGGATGGCGGGCTGGGAAGCAAGCTTGGTCTCCCCGATGATTTTGTGGTTCAGGTGATTCGATCCACTGGCAACTACGGCGAGATCTATGAGCGCCATCTCGGGGCTGACAGTGAGGTGGTGATTCCACGCGGCAGCAATCGTCTTTCCAAAGACGGTGGCCTGATGATCTCTCCACCCTTCACCTGATGCGGCTGTTCTCCAGCAGGCGAGAACTCTGGATCCAGGTGGTCCTGGTCCTTGGTGTGCTCGGCGTGTTGGCGCTGCTGGTGAACAATCTCGCCGTCAATCTGATCCGCACAGGCCTTGGGCTCAGTTTCAGCTGGTTGGGTCGACCCGCGGGCTTTGCCTTAGGGGAGAGTGCGCTCCCCTACAGCCCCTCCGATTCCTACGCCTGGGCACTCACCGTGGGCTGGTTCAACAGCCTCAAGGTGATCCTGGCCGGGCTGGTGTTGTCCACGTTGTTGGGCGTGTTGGCTGGAGCGGCCCGCAGCAGCAGCAACAGGCTGCTGCGCCAGCTTGCGGCTGGCTATGTGGCTCTGATTCGTCAGGTTCCGCTGTTGCTGCAGCTGTTGTTTTGGTATTTCGTGGCGTTCCTTGGCTTGCCGGAGAACCCGCTGGGCGGCCTGATCGAACTCTCGAACCAGGGCATCCAGTTGCTGGGCCTGAAGCTGAGTGTGGAGTTCTGCGCCGTGCTCACCGGTTTGACCGTGTTCACAGGGGCCTCGATCGCGGAGGTGGTGCGCGGTGGGATCAACGCTGTGCCGAGGGGGCAATGGGAGGCCTATCGCAGCCTGGGCCTCAGTGAGGGCCTGGGAATGCGCCGCATCGTTCTGCCGCAGGCCTTGCCGGCGATCCTCCCTGCTCTCACCAGCCAGTACCTCAATCTCGCCAAGAACAGCACCCTGGCGATTGCTGTGGGTTATGCCGACCTCTATGCGGTGAGCGACACCTCGATCACGCAAACAGGCCGTGCGATTGAGGGCTTTCTTCTGCTGTTAATCAGCTTTTTGCTGTTCAACTTGCTGATCAGCGGTGGGATGACGGCTCTGAATTCCATCGTCTTGGGGCGTGTGAGGAGAGGTCGCTGATGAATCGCTGGCTGGACCGTTTCATCAGTGCTGTTGTGCTAGCTCTGGTCGGCTGGGCTGCTGCATCGCTTCTCCATTGGCTGGTCACCGGAGCGGCCTGGTCTGTGGTGGAGTCCAATCTCTCTCTGTACGCGGTGGGTAGCTATCCGGAGGCGGAGCGCTGGCGACCACTGCTCTGGATTGCGTTGTTGCTGCTGATGACGCTGGTCACCCTGCTGGGGCCCCGTTCCGGCTGGCTGCGACGTGCACTCCCCGCCCTTTGGATGGCGATGGTGCCGATTGGTGTTGTTCTGCTGGCGGGTGGTCTGGGACTGCTGCCCGTGGCATCACGGGACTGGGGTGGCCTCAGCCTGACGCTGTTGCTCACGGCAGGGAGCGGCGTTCTGGCCCTCCCGTTCGGCGTGATGCTGGCTATGGGCCGTCAGAGCGCACTGCCCGTTCTGCGTTTCGCCAGTGCGGCCTACATCGAAACGATGCGTGCAGTCCCCCTAATTGCGGTGCTGTTTTTCGGTCAGCTTTTGATTCCCTTGTTTCTGCCCGTCGGGTTGGAACTCAATCGGGTGCTGCGGGCCGTGGTGGCCTTCGCTGTGTTTGCAGCGGCCTACATCGCTGAAGATGTGCGCGGTGGTCTGCAAGCGATTCCCCCCACTCAGGTGGAAGCAGCTGCAGTGCTGGGCCTTTCGCCGTTGCAGACCATGCAGCTTGTTGTGCTCCCCCAGGCGCTGCGCATCGCCTTGCCAGCCCTTACCAACCAGGCGGTGGGTCTGCTCCAGAACACCAGCCTTCTGGCGATTCTTGGGCTTGTGGAGCTGCTTGGCATCAGCCGAAGCCTGCTGGCCAATCCCGCGTTCATTGGGCGCTATCTGGAGGTTTATGTGTGGCTTGCCGCTGTCTACTGGCTGGTCTGCACTGCCATGGCACTGTTGGCACGTCATCTTGAAATCCAGCTCGACCCTGTTCGTTCCTCTCGCTGATTGATGACCGTCGCCATCCGTGCCACCGATCTGGTGAAGAGCTTTTCACCAGGCCAGCGCGCTCTCGATGGCGTGTCTCTGGAGGTGAGGTCTGGCGAGGTGCTTGTGGTGATGGGGCCATCGGGTTCAGGCAAGAGCACCCTGATCCGCACCTTCAATGGCTTGGAAAGCTTGAACTCAGGGCAGCTGGATGTGTTGGGTATTCCGTTGGATGCCAGCTACGACCCACGGCAGGTGAGAGAGATCCGCCGTCGCGTCGGCATGGTGTTTCAACAGTTCAATCTTTTCCCCCATCTGTCTGTGGTGGAGAACATCACCCTTGCTCCAATGAAGGTTCAACAACGCAGCCTGTTGGAGGCCGAAGAGCGGGCGATTGAGCTGTTGGATCAAATGGGAATCCGAGACCAGGCGAGGAAGTTTCCAGGCCAGTTGAGTGGCGGCCAGCAACAGCGGGTTGCGATCGCCAGAGCCCTGGCGCTTGATCCCGAAATCATGCTTTTCGATGAACCCACCAGTGCTTTGGATCCGGAGCGCGTGAAAGAGGTGCTGGATGCCATGCGGCAGCTGGCCAGGGGTGGCATGACGATGGTGGTGGTCACCCATGAGCTTGGGTTCGCCAGAGAAGTGGCGGATCGGGTGATGTTCATGGACGAGGGCCGTGTGGTGGAGACGTCCGATCCGGAAACATTTTTCAGCAACGCCCGCGAAGAGCGCAGTCGCCGTTTTCTCAGTCAGATGAGCGGCTGAATCAGCGATCTGAGCCTCGCCAGGAGCAACCAACGCGAGGAGGCAATTATTGTATTGACGGGTACAAAATTGACATTTGTTTGGGCTTCCCCGATGATGAATACTCAAATGCTTTCATTATGTCTGGGTACGACGATTTTCTGAGTAGTCTTGATGATTCAGGCTCCGATGATTCAGGCACAGTAGGAGCAGTCAGTCTTGATGAAATTCTCTACTACGGCCAGGATGCCGATTGGGGCTGGAGTAGAAGTGACTACCTAGGGCTGTATAAATTATCTGACAACACTGTTTTGTTGGCCGCGGCACGACCGGGAGTGAGTCTGGCTGATCAGGATCTTCAGATTTTAGGCGAGGTTAGTAGCGATTATGAGCCTGAGTTTTTAACTGATTACTGGATTGCTTTGGCGGGTTGGCGAAAGGGCACGAATGGCCATGATTCAGCCGAGGGCTTCAGGGTCGTTTATTCAAACGGAGATAGAAATGGATACGGTGATCAGTATTGGTTGCAGACGTTTGAGTTCTATGGAGACGCCTTTCACGAGCAATCGAGAGCAATTGGTTTTCCGGAGCCGCTCGGTTCAACTGGGCTAAGCCGTTTAGAAGAATTGCATGAGTTTGATATCAATGGAGACGGCTCGACTGGACGTAAAGGATTGAACAGTGACGAGACTCCTGGAACCTCTGTTGGCCTGACTCCAGGATCAGGAAACACGTCGACGTCCTCGCCCAATAAGCCTGATACGAGTGACGTGCAGGGGCTGTTGGATCAGCTGGGTTCCATCGGTGATTCTGGAAATCAGCCGATTACTATCAATATCGTTAACAACACAAATACAGGTTCTGGCAATATAACGACGGGAGATATTAATCAAGGAAATACGTATATTACTTTTACGATCGGGACCATCAACCTTAATATGAATAAGGCGATTTACGAGCCGGGTCGTAAGTCGGACGTTGTCGAAGGAACATCTCGCGACGATATTATCGCCGCAGGTCCTGGTAAAGATACGTTGATAGGAGGTCGTGGAGATGATTATTTTGTTGTCGGATCTGTAGATGAAGATGTCAAAAAGAAAAGCATTGATGTGATTAAGGACTTCAGGGGTGGTGACCAAATTGTTTTGGATGATCAAGCCTATGATGCGATCGGAGATGATATTGAAGTTGCGGTTACTGATTCAAAGAAAGAGTTGAAGAGCGCCTCCAAAGACGACGCCTCGATTATTTATGATCAAGGCAAAGGTAAATTGTTTTATGATGCCAATGGCGATAAGAAAGGATTTGGTAATGACGGCGGGCAGATTCTCAAACTGCAAGGAAAGCCAGAGCTTGAAGAAGATGATTTCTCCTACCTTGACGAAAAAGCTGAGTCGATTGACGAACTCATTGATGCTGGAGTGGATTCCACGCCATCAACAGAGTCGTCCCCTGATCCTGCTGACGCCACCATCGTTCCCGTGAACGAGGTGTGATTTGAGCTGAGCTCTCGCAATCAAAAACCAAAATGCTGCTCAGTTAGCGGACGGCTCAGGGTTGGTTTTGTTGGCTTTGATTGAGTACTCGATCCGATCGTCGTCCGAGCAGCAAAACGCACCGCAGTACTGCTCCAGCGCGTCATAGGCGTCGTCGTAGCTGTTGAAGCGCCGTCGTGTCATCGCGTCCTCTCCGCCGTCATCCCGCTGCAGTCGGTAGCTGGCTGGCTTTGCTGGGCTTTGATCAGGCCTCAATGGCGGGGATGCGCTCAAGAGCCTGTTCCACAGCCATGAGCTCCCGTTCGGTATCAAGCCAGCTTTCGTTGCCATCGGGGAGGCTTTGAACTTGCTCCGAGAGAAGGACCTGCAATTGCTCAAGCCGTTCCAGCAATCCGCGACGACGTTGCAGAGAAAGCAGACCTTGAACGGAGCGTGCCAGCATCCAGTTGATTGCCATGGACGGTAACAAGCCTGGCACACAGCTCTCGTCGTCTGCGCGCCTTTGCTCGAATTCCTCAAGGACCTTCTGCCTTGTCTACTGATCGGCTTCTGGCTTGGGAGGCGCTACCCGGGACGTTCCGGCGTCCTGGCAACCCCGCTTGTGCGTTATGGGGTGCCGCTCAGTGTGATGGGGCTGCTTCTCAAGGGGGGGCTGGGGCCTCGCGTTCTGCTGGCCGCTGTCCTTGCGGCGGGTGTGATCGGCAGCGTTCTCCTGCTCGCTCGATGGATCGTCCCGCTCCGCCATCTCCTGCATGGTCCCTGCGGACAGCTCGGCTGCTGCGTCGGCAACACGGCTTACTTCGGTGTCCCTGCGGCCTTGGCGCTGCTCCCAGCGTCTGCGCTGCCAATCACCATCGGCTACGACCTCGGCGCCACGTTGCTGGCCTGGTCCGTTGGCCCTTTGCTGATTGCCGGGGAGAGCAGTGATGGCAGCGGTCTATGGAGCCGATTGCTGAAGGCGCTGCGAGGTAGCCCGGCTGTGCCTGGCTTGATTGGTGCCTTGCTGGTGCAGCTCACGCCATGGGTTGACCGGGTCGCAACCGTGTTGTGGTGGCCATCTCGCGCGGTCATTCTTCTTGCCCTCATCGTTGTGGGCATGCGGCTTGGATCGCTCTCGCTGTCCACGAACCAGTCCGACACCCGACTCCCTTTGCTCCTGCCTGCCCTTGTGGGGAAACTCGTTCTCTTCCCGCTGTTGTTGCTGTTGGTCGGGCTCGTGCTCGGGCTGGATCCGGTGATGATTCAGGCGATCACGCTTCAGGGAGCGGCACCGACAGCCATTTCAGTGCTGTTGATCGCGGAAGCTGTTGGTCGCGACCAGGCGATTGCAGCCGGCCTCGTGCTGTGGAGCACGCTGTTGGCCCTCTTGAGTTCACCCTTGTGGGGATATGGCTTGGTTGTGTTGTTCCAGGGGGGCTAAATGATGTGGTCTGATCATCACCAGCGCTCAGCCAATGATCCAACAATGAATTAACTGAATAACTTTTATTAAGAAGCCTTAGATCGGTCGGGATTCCGCCTTGTAACGCTGATTCAGCTGTCGTTACATTGGAGATATGTCAAGGGAGGTGACCATGGGACAGGTCGATGTAGCTGGTTCTTTAGGGCTGTTGTTGTTGATTTCGGCATTGACTGTTCTGGGATATCGAATCAATCATGTGATTTAGCAGTGTTGTGATGGTCGGCTCTGTTTTCCGAACTTCGAACTTCTCCAGTAAATCGCTGAGATTTAGGGAGCCATTGTTTCTCTCATCGATGTTTTGACAGCTCATCGTCATCAATAACGTGGGTTTTCCAGTTGCCGTTGTTGCTTTACTGTTGAAGAGATTTTGTGATTCAGGTTGATGTCACCAGTAGGCATGCTGTTCGGTACCGTCTGGAATGGAGTACGGCGCAAGTTTAATGTCTGCTTAAATTAGAGTTTTTGGAAATGCCTTGATGCTCTCGAGGTGTTCAGAGCATAGAATCAATTGCCTCTCGAAGCTCACGAACAGATTGCTATTCGTTGCCTCAACACTGCAGGACGAGCATTCCGGCCAAGCATTCCTTTGATCTTGTCGATAAGTCAGCCTTCCCCGGTCTTGATCAAGTGTTTGAGTCGTTTTAACCGCTTGATGGCCTTGTTCAGGGTTGTTCTACCGACGTGGTTCAACATCACCGGACTCATTCTCTGCATCTTTTCAGTTTTAATGTTACTGAACTCGATACATTGCTTCAACGAATCAATGAGATTTGTTGGGTTGCCAATTTGATTGTCTTGGTGGCGTACTTGTTCCATGTATAGATCTTCTGTGTACTCAGGCTTCTTCTCTACAGTGGCTGTCAGCAGTTGTTAGACATTTGTGTTTTAAGCGCTAGGCTTTGAATAACTTGCTGAATTACATGAACGTTCTTGATCAACCAAGTGAGGATGCCAAGAAAGAGCTCAGGCGTCAACGACTCATATCAGTTCTTTTCCAAATAGGTTCTATTATTGCCTATGCAGCGATTGCAAATTTTGTCATTCATGCTTTGACGTTGGTGAGGCTCAAAGTTGCTGCCGAGCTCTCGATCACCCTTTATGCGCTGCTCTTTTGCATTCAGCAGTTATTGCAGTTGGCCTACAAGTGGGATAAGTTCTGGTTAAGGATTCAGTCTTCAGTTTTAATTATTGCATATGGCTTTGTCTTTGTGCTTTATGTCTATACAAGAACGGCGCCCGGATTTACACCATTGTCCGGACATGTTGCAGGTTGATCGAGTAAGACATTCATTCGTAAACGGTTGGTACATATTGGAATAAGCATTCGATCATTGAGAAACTCTGAAAGGGTATGTGTGCCGTTGCTTTAATTAATTACTTCTGTTGTCAGATGATTAGCAGTCAATGCCCCTTATGAGTAAGTACCTTCAGCCTCCAAGTAGTCATTGTAGCCGGCAAGTTGGCTTAATAGGCACAACTTCAGAGATAAAGTAAACAGCGACGCATGCCGACAAGCGTCTCTAGAGGAGAACAAGCAACGACGACTCAAGCATCATTCTGATTGTCCAGCCCCCTTAATGACAGGCTAGAGTTCTCATTCATAGATATTGAGTGTCAAGTAATCTAGTTTAGCTTTACCCAAAAATCCTGAGTTGGAGTGATCGTTTGAGGCAAATAAGTATCACGTCGATTCCGAAATGGGCACTAATGTGCGCAACTCTATTGCTTAAGGGTTTGGGCTGCATCTAGAACATTTGAAGAATTACATCTTGTATATGTAAGAATATTATCTCGGAAGCGAATAAGAGGCCAAAATGTATCCGATGCTGAGTTTGCATGCAGACGATGACTGGCTACACTAAGTTTAGAAAATCGCATTAAAAGATTGGCAAAAGAAATTTCTACTTCTCTCACGAAAAATCTCAAGCTAATACGGTCGGGAGAATATATCCAATTCAAGGACACACTGTCCCCGAATAAGGTCCACGAATATATTTTTAGTATAAAGGATGGCGCTCGGGTGCCTATTGCCTTTGATGTATGGAACATGCAGGACAATATCGACATAAGCCTATGGAAATTCAACAATAAAAAAAATAACTGGAGCTATATTTCTGAGTCTGTAAATAGTGGAAATACGGATGAATATATTTTTGCCTTGTTGTCTTCAGGAGAGTATTTGCTGGAGCTTAAGTACAAAAATTCATTCATCAGAGAAGAGCTGCCTTCAAAATATAAAGTGAGTTTTGATGCAAAATATTTAGCTAAAACAATGAAACTTCCAAATGATCCACTATTTGATTCTCAATGGCACCTACTAAACACCGGTCAAAGCTTAGGCTTATTAGATCTTGATATTCGTGCGCCTGAGGCTTGGAAAAGACAATCTGCCAGCCCGAATATCACAGTAGCAGTGATTGATGGTGGAATAGATGTGGAGCATCCAGATTTGGTCAACAATATCTGGTCAAACCAAAATGAAATTCCTGAAAACGGGATTGATGATGATAAGAATGGATTTATAGATGATTTAAATGGCTGGAATTTTGTGGAGAATACTCCTTCAGTCATTCCAAGCGAACATGGCACGCATGTGGCAGGTATTATTGGCGCAGAAGGAAACAATAATATTGGTGTCTCTGGCCTTACTTGGGACGTCAATATGATGTCACTAGATATTTTTGGGGATAAAACCAAATATGACAGTGAAGATCTTTTTGATGCGATTCATTATGCAGTAGACAATGGCGCAGATGTTATCAATATGTCAATTGGATATACGGTTCCATTTGCCACTCTTGAGAGATTCAAGCAACTGTCTCCTGATTTGTATCGAGGATATATTGATGCATTGAATTATGCTGTTGATCGTGGTGTTACTCTGATAACTTCGGCTGGCAATGATAATTCTGATGATCTCAATAGTTTAAGCTTGCCAGCGGCTTTTGCAACGGAGGTACCTGGATTTATATCTGTTGCGGCGATAACTGATGAAGGGAGCATTACAGATTATTCTAATTTTGGCAGTCAAGTTTCAGTTGCTGCCCCTGGAGGATCCTCCATTAGCAATAAGACAAAGATAATCAGTACCTTGCCACGCGACAAAGGTTTGTATGGAGGAATGCCGGGAACAAGTATGGCAGCTCCAATTGTGTCTGGAGCAGTAGCACTAATGTTAGAGAAGAACAAAAAACTACTCCCCGAAGATATCTTATGGATTTTGGATGAAACATCTACGAAGGATCAATCGCTCAAGAGATTTGTTAAATCATCTGGGTATTTAGCAGTTGACCTGGCAGTCAAAATTGCAGGCAAATATAATTCTAAAATGAAAGATAGTTCTACTACAGATAATCAGCAATTTAGATATAACTTTCTCTACGGCACCGCCACTGGAGATCTGTTTGAAGTGAATCAAAGCAATTTTTCCCGATCAGGCGATTTTCCGTCATTAATCCAATTCAACTCAAATCATGGTGATAGAATATTAATTCATCGAAAAATTTTGCCAGGCTTCACATCGGATAATTTCTCGTTTGATCTGGCTAATAACAAGAAAAGTCTTCAAAAAAAGTCTGAGACAGACTCTGACTTTGTTTACGATCGAAGTACGGGTAATCTTTACTATAATCAAAATAAAGAAGGCAAAGGTTGGACTGATAGCAGTAAAGAAAGTAGCTTATTGGTGAATATTGTAGATAAACCAAATCTGAGTGAAAGTATGATTTCGTTGGTAACTAGTAGAAAGAGCAGCTCTATCAGCTTGAGCCCTAATCGAACGATACCATTGGATCAGCATGTCGGTGATACAAATTTTGCAAAGTATTTATTCAATAAATCAGGTAGAGATTTTAAGATAAACTATTTTGTTGATCACAAAGGATTGCATGGAAATAATGCGTCTATGGATCGCGGCCTGCTTGAATATATTGACAGCACATTAAAGTTGTTGGATCAAAATACAATTTTGAAGTTTGATGGTGCTTCACATGCTAAGGCAGATCTTGTGATTGGAGCCAGTAAAAAATCTCAATTTGTTGGCATTAATGAGATGTCCTGGGGGCTTTCCGTGGGTTTTGATTTTAGCTCTAAGCCAATAGATAAACTACTTAATCATTACAATGCGGCCCTTGAAATTGCTACGGCACTAGGAGTATCTTATTTGCCAGAGAAGTCAAAAGGTATTTATTCATTTGAGGATTCAATCGCAGCTTGGCCACTATCAAATGAGATTGCGGACAACTTTGGCATAACAAATAGTGATTTTGATGCTATAAATCATGCCTGGAGTGTCTTTCTCTGAATAAGATATGTAGCGCAGAATCAGCAACTCGCCTTTTCCTTTACTCCTGTTCACCACCCTGGGCGAACAATACTTCCAACGCTGCTTCATCTAGTTCAATATCTGTGAATGCCCTACCGTTGTTCATCTCGTCCAGCTCGTCTGCTCGTTCGTTGCGATCGAAATCATAACCGCCCTTTTTGCCATCACTGATCACACGCTTGAGTGCTTTGCTGGGCTTCAGCGTGATGTCCACCAACACGTCAGCTTCTTCTGAATCAGACAGTGTAGCAATCTGCTTTTTGGTGTCGCCGCCGTGCTCGTGATCATGGTCCCGTGTAAGAGCATCAAATGCCTCCATTCTTCTAACTTTATTTATTCGCTGAGGGCAAAGAAGGTACCAGTTCTATCGCCTGCTAATCACTTCTCCAGGACTACAATCCCAGGACGTCTAACCTTCAAAAAATGCTCAGTCGACGGGTGACCGAGTGATTTGAAAGTCAACATCAGCCATAGATGTTGGGATTCGATTCGTAGACATCCCAGCCTTGGGCAATCAGATTGAGATCTTGCTTCGTCAAGAAGGGTCCGTCCTGTTCAATGAGTTCGTCGCCACCCATAATCGTATTTGGATGATCGTCGAAGAAGTCGGTCAAGGGGTGTTCAAGTCCGAATATGTGTCCAATTTCGTGAGAGATCGTGGACTTGGTATCGAACTTGGCGAGCTTCTTATCATTTTTGATAATAGTGTCTTCCCAACAGATCGATGGAAGGCCGAGATCGAAGTTGTCAGCGGGATCCCAGGCCCCAACACTGTCTTCACCAAGATCATTAAGCATGTTATTGAACTTGGCCATACCGATATCAGCCTTGGCAGGAGTCTTGACAACTTTGATATCAAATCTAACTAAATCTTCGAGAGATTTTAATTGCTTATTAATGTGCTTAAGCTCTTTCTTGTTGATTCTCTTGGTACCTATTGCAGCTTTTTTATCGATAAAAATTTTTAGAATATTATCATCAAGATAGTAATAGTCAAGGTCGTCCGCCAAGGATAGATCGAAGGTTGCTTTGGAGTCGGGTGACTTGACTAACAAGCCTTGGCTGTCTTGTTCTTTAAGGTAGTCGAGGTCTGCATCGCCCTTGGTACGAGAGTGTGCTGAATGACCATAGAGTTGAGGCATCGCTTAAGATACTGTTGCTGTCTCTTAAATCTACAGCTGTTCGTAATTTCAAATCTTTGGTAATTCGATGGAATTGAATTGGAAAATGCTTGGCAAGCTAAAGATAGTCCTTTTGTTACATCCGCGTGCTATTTGAATTTCTAATTGGATCCCTCAACTCCACTAAATCCAGCGACCGCTGCGATGACAAGTAGTAGTTTCTTGCAGGTAACTATTCTTTGATTTTTACTTTCAGTGCTCTAGGCTCTCCTTGCGTTCCTTTCTCCCTCAAGAGCTCCGAGAGTAGTTTTGTAGTCATCTATACCTGATAGCTAACACATATTGGGCTTCCTATAGTGGCTCATAAAGGCCTTAGAGTTTTCTAATGAATAGGCTCATCAATTTGTGCATATGTCCTAGTAAAATCAAAAGGATATTTGAGCCCTCTCTACATATCAGCAAGATACTGCTTACCCCCATCCTGCTTTCTACTTCTGATCGTTGCTTTGAAGGCGCAATATTCCCATCCTAGAATGGTTGTTAAGGTCTCTTGCAATTTTTTTTGGGATGGTGGCTGATGGTAATTGTTGCTCGAAGGTATAGTCTTTATGTGTGGTTGTTAAATCGGATTCTAGTTATGATTGTAAGTAGTCATTGCTTTTTAATTCAACCGCTTTGCGTATTGTGTAGGCCTGAGAAATATGGAAACTCTTGAAACGCTTAATGATGTAACTAACTCAAAAGTTGCATATGCGTTGAAAACCTACCTGTCAGCAGTAGCTTCAGTAGCAGTTGGGTTAGTTGATTCAGCATCTCCTGTGAACTGCCTCTATAAGTGTTCGCTATAAATGTTCATCAAAAACCCCGCCAATCGAGCGGGGCAGTGCATTTCATTTAGGATCCACCACTATTTCTACCCTCCTGTTGGCCACCCATCCCCATCAGTGTTGTTAGAGCTGAAGCATCCATTTCCACGTTGCTGAATGCACCTGCATCATTCATTTCATCTAGTGCAGCACCAAGTTCAGCCTTATCGAACTTGTAACCCTCTTTCTTGCCAGCCTTCGCGATGCTCTTGAGACCCTTCTTGGGATCAATCAACGTCTCGCTATACAGCTGAGACATCTTGTCGTCGCCTAATTTTTCGCTTAGTGCACCGATCTGATCCTTGATGTCACCAGCGTCAGACGCTGTAGCGCCGTCAAAGCCTGTTAATCCATCGAAGTTATCCGTAGACAGCTCTGGCTTGCCTTTGAACGAGGCGAGCAGACCACCGACCTTCTTGGCGCCCCAGCCCTTAGCTGTGTCGTTGTCGTTCAAGTAGAGCTTGCCTTTCTTCTCGTCATAAACCACATCCGCATCGGACTTCATCAATGTCTTGAGTTCCTTCTTGCTGCTGGCGATGGCAAAGCTGCCGCCGTCAGTGCCATCAACAAGGATCAGGGCATCAGCATCGAGGGTTTTGAGTTTGGCTGGTCTCTTGGCTGAGAACTCAACAACCACTTCGCCATGGTCGTGTCCGTGGTCATGACCGTGATGGTCATGGTCGTGGTCGTGCTCGTTTGCCATGACGATTAATGCGTGGTGAGGCTTTCTAGTCGCATTTCAGTGATCCAGCTTGAAAAAAGTGACGCTTTAGCTGTTGCTCGTTGATCAGCGCATCAATAACCCCGCCATTGCTGACGGGGTGGAGTGCATCTAAATCACCGCCATTGATTCAGCAATCACCATTTTGACCCCGCTCTTGTTCACCACCTTGGGAGAACAGTGCTTCCATCGCCGCTGCATCTAATTCAATATCAGTAAAAGCTCCACCGTTGTTCATCTCGTCCAACTCTTCTGCGAGTTCATCGCGATCAAAGACATAACCTTCTTTCTTGCCATCCTTGATCACACGCTTGAGTGTTTTGCTGGGCTCCAGTGTGAAGTCAACCAAAAGATCAGCTTCTTCTGAATCCGTCAGTATTTCCCGGTAGGCAGCAATCTGCTCTTTGGTGTCACCGCCGTGCTCGTGATCATGGCCGTGCTCGTGATCATGGTCGCCCGTAACAGCATCAAATGCCTCCATCCCCTCGAACTGCTCAGCACTCAACTCAGGCTTGCCTTTAAACCGGGCGATCAATCCACCCACCTTTTTCTTGCCCCAGCCCTTCTCCTCACCGTTGGCATTCAGATACAGCTTGCCTTTCTTCTCGTCGTAGACCACATCCGCATCAGACTTCATCAGCTGCTTCAGTTCCTTCTTGCTGGAGGCAACCGCAAAGGATCCATCCTCGATGCCATCAACATGGATCAGGGCGTCGGAATCAAGGGTTTTGAGCTTGCTGGGTTTCTTGGCTGAGAACTCCAGCACCTCCTCACCATGGTCATGTCCGTGGTCATGACCGTGATGGTCGTGGTCGTGCTCTTTTGCCATGACGATCAATGCGCGAAGAGGCTTTCTAGCTGAGTTTCAATGATCAATCCTGAAAACAGTGACGCTTTAGCTGTTGCTCGTTGATCAGCTCATCAAAAACCCCGCCATTGCTGACGGGGTGTGATTAAGCGGCTGATCGAATCAACAATCCCTAACCGGTACCATTACCTTTGTGAGCTTGCTCCTGCTCACCACCTCGTGAGAACAGCGATTGCATCGCTACAGCATCTAATTCAATATCATCAAATGCCCCACCGTTGTTCATTTCATCTAACTCTTCTGCTAGTTCGTCGCGATCAAAAACATACCCTTCTTTCTTGCCATCCTTGATCACACGCTTCAATGCTTTCTTGGGCTCCAATGTGAAGTCAACCAACAAATCAGCTTCTTCTGAATCCGTCAGTATTTCCCGGTAAGCAGCAATCTGCTCTTTGGTGTCACTACCGTCCTCGTGGTCATGGTCGTGCTCATGATCATGGTCGCCCGTAACAGCATCAAATGCCTCCATACCCTCAAACTGCTCAGCACTCAATTCAGGCTTGCCTTTGAACTTGGCGATCAGCCCACCAACCTTCTTGGCACCCCAGCCTTTAGCAGTGCCGTTCTCGTTGAGGTACAGCTTGCCTTTCTTCTCGTCATAGACCACAGCAGCATCGGATCTCATCAATGCTTTGAGATCTTTCTTGCTGGATGCGATGGCAAAGCTGCCGCTCTCGGTGCCCTCAACGCTGTAGCTGGCATCAGGATCAACGGCTTTGACCTTGCTGACCTTCTTGGCGTTGAAGTCAGGCATG